>NZ_JBPNXF010000004.1:0-394486 GCF_051207495.1 Klebsiella sp. K-3
GAAAGGCTCAGTCGCAAGACTGGGCCTTTTGTTTTATTTGTTGTTTGTCGGTGAGCGCTCTCCGGAGTAGGACAAATCCGCCGGGAGCGGATTTGAACGTTGCGCAGCAACGGCCCGGAGGGTGGCGGGCAGGACGCCCGCCATAAACTGCCAGGCATCAAATAAGAAGAACCCCGTACCGAAAGGTGCGGGTTTTTTACTGTGTGTGCGTCTATCTCCCCGGTGGCGCTGCGCTTACCGGGGCTACAGACCGCGTAGCAACCCGTAGCCCGGGAAAGGCGCATCGCGCCGCCCCCGGGGAAAGCCACTGTCATACCAACGTAAACGAAAGGCTCAGTCGGAAGACCGAGCCTTTTGTTTTTGTGTTTTGCGGACAGGTACTCCGCCATCTCCCCGGTGGCGCTGCGCTTACCGGGGCTACCGATCCGCACCTCCTGCGGGGAAGATCGCGCCATATCCACACGCTCACCTTCATTCAAAGCCATATAAAACCCCGTTGTTATACCCACTTCGCCATAATTCACTTTTTCACTGCTCATGTACTGACGTAAATCGCGAAAACCAGTGTTACGAAAAAAAATGTGAATACAATCACATATAAATAAATAACAATTATATAACATTTGGTTCACTAATTAATTTGTCCAAGTGACGTGTCACGCCCGATGAGACAGATTACGGTCTTTGCTGGAGCAAAATTATAATGACAGAAAGTAGCATTAACGAGCAGGGGGCCCTGGAGCAGGGCGATACCCGGCGCCGTGTGTGGGCAATTGTGGGTGCATCTTCAGGGAACCTGGTGGAATGGTTTGATTTTTATGTCTACTCATTTTGCTCACTCTATTTTGCGCACATCTTCTTCCCTTCAGGAAATACCACCACTCAATTGTTACAAACAGCCGGAGTTTTTGCCGCTGGCTTCCTGATGCGCCCCATCGGCGGCTGGCTATTTGGCCGCATTGCTGACCGGCGCGGACGTAAAGCCTCAATGCTTATTTCGGTATGCATGATGTGCTTCGGCTCGCTGGTGATTGCTTGTCTACCGGGATACGCCACTATCGGTACCTGGGCACCGGTGCTGCTGTTGCTGGCACGTCTGTTCCAGGGGCTGTCCGTTGGCGGGGAATATGGCACCAGCGCGACCTACATGAGTGAAGTGGCAGTAGAAGGAAAGAAAGGATTCTACGCCTCTTTCCAGTACGTTACGTTAATTGGCGGTCAACTGCTGGCGGTACTGGTCGTTGTCGCGCTACAGCAAATCCTCAGTGATGAAGACTTGCATGCCTGGGGATGGCGTATTCCTTTTGCGCTGGGCGCCGTACTGGCCATCGTCGCGCTGTGGCTGCGTCGTCAGTTGGATGAAACCTCGAAGCAGGAAACTCGTGCGCTGAAAGAGGCCGGTTCCTTTAAAGGTTTGTGGCGTAATCGCCGCGCTTTTGTCATGGTGCTGGGCTTTACCGCCGCTGGCTCGCTGACTTTTTACACCTTCACCACCTACATGCAAAAATATCTGGTGAATACCGCAGGCATGTCGGCCAGCACCGCCAGCATGATTATGACGGCGGCGCTTTTCGTGTATATGCTGGTACAACCGCTGTTTGGCGCCTTCTCGGATAAGGTGGGGCGCCGTACTTCAATGCTATGCTTCGGCGTGCTGGCGACGCTGTTTACCGTGCCAATCTTGAGTGCGCTGCAGAATGTTAGCTCGCCGTATGCCGCATTTGCGCTGGTGATTTGCGCGTTGTTGATCGTCAGCTTCTACACTTCCATCAGCGGTATCCTGAAGGCGGAAATGTTTCCAGCACAGGTTCGCGCGCTGGGCGTGGGCCTGTCCTATGCGGTAGCAAACGCGCTGTTCGGCGGTTCGGCTGAATATGTCGCGCTGTCGCTTAAATCTGCGGGAATGGAAAATGCCTTCTACTGGTACGTGACGGTAATGGCGGCGATTGCCTTCCTGGTCTCCCTGATGCTACATGGCAAAGGGAAGGGCCTGCGTTTGTAACCTTATTGACGCGCCAGTTGCCACACCGCATAGCCGGTGGTGGCGCCGGCGACATCCCAGGCGAAATCCTTCCAGCTCCAGCCGCTCCCAGCCGGGCGGCTGTCCCATAACTCTTTTGATGCCCCCAGACTAACGGAAAACATCAGGCCGATGGCGGCGCTGCGATCGCGGCTGTATCCCTGATGCTGCGCATATTCATTGCCGGCCGCGGAGAGCATTGCCGACGCGAGAAAGTGTTGGGCCTTGTCCTGACCACGCCAGGAATCATTGGCCATATGGCTGCAACCACTGAGCAGAAGAGGGATAATAATCACGAAGTAGCGCATAGTGCTTCCTGAAAAAAGCCCCGTATTACGGGGCGTTGATCTTAGAGAATGCGGCTGATAAGACGGTCGATGCGGATGCGTCGCAGACGGCGGATGAGCTTTTTCACCTTCACCGGATAGTCGGCGATGCTTTGTAGATCGCGATAATGCTTCACTACCGTCGTATGCGTACGGATGAGCTGAAGCTCCTTTTCCCGCATTTCGCGCAGTTGATGCTTAGGATCGTGGATAAGCACGGCATTTTCCAAATCCAGCCGCCAGGCGCGCGGATTGAGGTTGTTGCCGGTCAACAGCATCCATTCGTTATCAACCCACATACCTTTCAGGTGGTAGCTGTTATCGTCATCTTTCCATAAACGCACGATGAGCTGATCGGTATTCACATAATATTGCAGTCGGCTCAGGAAGCGACGCAGGTTAATTTCGTACAAATAAGGCAATGCGCCGATGATTTTAAACGGCTGATCTTCCGGGATATAGAAGTCGTTCGCGGTCTTATCGCCGACGATGATTTCCACTTTTTTGCCGCTGCGTAGCAGAGAAATAATGTTTCTGACCAGTACGGCGGGCAGGTTGAAATACGGGGTGCAGATGGTCAGCTTATGTTCCGCACACGGCATCAGGTGGAAGATAGTCTTGTTGAGCAGGCTCGATTTACCGAGCCCGACCAGCGGTGTGACTGACAGTTGATCTTCATCGGCATTGCCGGTGAAGTGATAGCCGCTTTCGCGCAGATCCTGGCGATACAGGCGGATATCATTTTTGATTTCCGGGCTTTTCGGCCGATCCGGGCGATCCAGTCGATTTACGCCGCGACCCTGTACCAGGTTGTGCTCGACCCAGTCGAACATTACGTCGGCCATCTTGCCGTTGCGGATACACTGATAGCGATCGTAGCGATATTTATCATGCTGATGCAGGTACACATCATTCAGGCTGGCGCCGCTATAGATGACGCTATCGTCGATGATGAAGCCTTTAAAATGGAGCACGCCGAGCGCTTCCCGGGTATTGACCGGGACGCCATAGACCGGGATTTCAATCCCAGGGTTTTCCAGGGCCATACGACAGTACCAGTCGGCATTGGTATTGGAAGCTGCTGCGCCGATGCGGCCGCGCTGGGCGCGATGCCAGTCAACCAGCACGCGTACATCCAGTTCCGGACGTTGACGTTTAGCGTCATACAGGGCTTGCAGTATTCCTTTTCCGCCATCATCTTGCTCGAGGTAGAGCGCAATAATGCAAATACGCTGGGTGGCGTGGGCTATCTTTGCCAGTAGCGCCTGGCGGAAATCAGCCGGCGCGTAAAAGAACTCGATATCATCAACTGACTGAGAGAGCTTAGGGAGTTGGGCAAGGTGTTGTTGATGTTTATTACGCTTAAATTTTGACAACATCACAGTGCGTTTCTTCTCTGTTTATTGAAGGGTCTTCTGTACCATGCAGACGACGTAAGCGGGCAATAATACCATCACTACCCGCGAATGTGGTCATTAATTGCTGTCGCTTGTCACCGAATGTAACGTATTTAGTGCAAGAGACAGGCTTACAATTCCGTCTTCTAACTGGATATCCACTGCAAAGCCAAGTTTCCTGGCGAGGCCTATCATGCCGCGGTTATTTGGCATGGTGATGCCATTTAAGCGCTGTAATCCGTGTCCTTGCGTGTAGGCGATCAGCTTTTCAAGGAGCTGTCGGCCAAGGCCTAAACCTTTCAGGTCCGAGCGTACCAGTACGGCAAACTCGGCATCAATATTATCAGGGTCGGAAATCGCTCTGGTCACGCCGAGGATCTCGCTTCCTTGCTCCGTGGCGCGTACCGCAACAAAAGCCATTTCACGATCGTAGTCGATCTGCGTCATATTGGCTAAGTCGTCATGGGTGAATTCGTTGATCTCGCTGAAGTAGCGGTAATAGAGATCTTCTTTGGTGACCTGCTCAATAAAGGCTAATAACAGAGGTTCATCCTCAGGCAGGATCGGCCGGAACAGGCAGCGCTCGCCGTTTTTCATTACCACCCATTCCTCAAGTTGCTGCGGATAGGGTCTGACTGCTAGCCGGCTTTCGCTGTCGCCGCTAAATGGCGCCAGGCTGAGAGTAACGTCGAGGGCGGTAAATTCGTTGCCGGAAGCAAGCAAGGGGTGAATATCCAGCCGCTGGATCTCGGGGCAATCGACGATCAGGTTAGAGACCTGTACCAGCAACTGGCTGAGACCGGGAATATCAAGCGGGCGTAGCGCGCTGCGTCCGCGGATCTTTTTGCTTTTGATGGCCTGGATCACCAGATAACGCGCCAGGTTCATATTCAGCGGCGGCAGGGCGACCGCGGCTTGATTTTCCGCTCGCCATTCGACGCCGCCCTCGCCAAGCATAATCAGCGGGCCGAAAAGCGGGTCATGCTCGACGACGACCCGAAGTTCCTGCGCCCCGGCGCGGTTGGCCATGCTCTGTACCAACAGGCCATGAATGCGTGCCTGCGGCCAGGCCATTTTTACCCGGTCAATAATCGCGTCCGCCGCCTGCTGGACTTCAGCAGCAGTACGCAAATAGAGCATAACGCCCTGAACTTCAGATTTATGCGGAATATCCGGCGAACGTAACTTCAAGGCCACCGGGTAGCCAATCTGCTCGGCGATATGTACCGCTTCGGCGCTGTCGGCGGCAATCCAGGTGGGAAGAGTATGGATGCCGTAGGCGCGCAGCACCGGGCTGACCTCATGGGTGTCCAGTGAGGTCGCGCCTTCGCTCAGCGCGCGCTGCAATAGCGTGTGAGCCTCGGCGGTATTGGCGGTCAACGTATCGGACAATACCGGCGTTTCACGGAGCTGTTTCTGGTTGCGACGGTATTCCACCATATGCATAAAGGCGGTAATGGTACCCTCGGGTGTGCGATAGGTTGGAATACCTGCCTCGCTAAATAGCCGTCGCGCCTCCTGGGAGGAGAACTCCCCGCACCAGTTCGTCAGCACCGTGACGTATTTTCCGCGCGGATGACGCTTAAGGGCATCAATCAACGCCAGCGCGCTTTCGGTACCCGGCGCCGCGGCGCTGGGGGAGTGAATCACCAGCAGCGCATCATAATCCTGGCTGTCCAGCAATACATTCAGCGCTTTGAGATAGTGCTCGCTACTGGCGTCATCGCGCAGATCCAGAGGATTAGCCACTTCGACGCCTGTCGGTAACGCCTGCCTGAGCTGGTCACAGGTGGCTTCACTGAGATTGGCGAGCTTGCCGTTACGCAGCCACAGTTCGTCCAACGCCAGCGCTGCCGGCGCGGCGCCATTACTGATGATCATCAGCTTTTCGCCGCGCAATGGGCGCATATGGCTCAGGGTTTCAACGGCGGAAAAGAGTTCATGGGTGTCCTGCACGCGCAGCAGCCCCGCCCGCTGAATAGCGGCGTCCCAGGCGGGATCCATCCCTGAGTTTACATGCAGTAATTTCTGCGCCGCCGGGCTGCGGCCGCTTTTAATGACCAGAATGGGTTTATTACGCGAGGCGCTACGGGCAGCGGAGACAAAACGCCGGGCATCGCTGAGATGCTCCAGATAGAGCAGGATAGCGCTGGTCTTGCTATCGCGGGCGAGAAAATCGAGCAGGTCGTCGACGTCGATATCAAGGCTATCGCCCAGCGCAATAAAGTACGAAAAGCCCATTTCACGCTGCTGCGCCCAGTCCAGAATGGTGTTAGAGACGGCGGCGGATTGCGAGATAAACGCCAGCTTGCCGCGCTGGATAGGGACCGGCGAAAAGCTGGCGTTCAGGCCCTGCCACGGCGCCAGCAGCCCCAGGCTGTTGGGACCGAGCAGACGCATTTGATAACGGGCGGCGCACTCGAGCAGCGCCGGGTACTGGTCTGGCTGTGAAGAGAGGATAATGCAGGTTTTACACCCTTTCCGCCCTAAGGCCTCGAGCAACTCGAGGTTGCGCCGGGCATTAGTACAGAGCACCGCCAGATCCGGGGTAAACGGCAGGCTGTCGATAGTCGGCCACGCCAGTACGCCAAGCACCGCCTTCCAGGCGGGCGTCACCGGCAGGACCGGGCCATTAAAACCGCCGGCCAACAGATTACGCATCATTAAATAGCCAGCGCGCTGCGGTTTCATCGATGCGCCAATGACGGCGATCGATTTTGGCCGCAGCAGTGCTTCCAGGCCTCGTTGGCTCATACCGGTCTCCTTTGATCCCCAGTGACCGAATGATTTTAAACGCTTTCAGCCTGTTGTGCTGTGATACTGCCCTTATGCTGCGTTTTTCCCGCCAGATAGCGGCTTCTGAACAGGCTAAAGTGATCGCCAAGCGCGGCAGCCGCCTGTGCGTCGCCGGCTAAGTCCAGCAGGGCGATGGCGACTTCCGCCGTACAGTACTGACCGTCGGCATGGGCTTCGCGCAGGTGATAGGCGGAGATGCGCGACAGGTCGACAGAGATTACCGGCAGCGCATCGAGATACGGGCTTTTGCGAAACATTTTCCGCGCTTCCGTCCAGGTGCCGTCGAGCATAATAAACAGCGGCGGCTTACCCTCCGGCGGGGCGCTCAGTACCTGGCGTTCCGCTCCGGCATAAGAGGCCGGAAAGACGACCATGGGCTGATAATCGGGGTTGGCGACCAGATCGAGCAGCGCCTGCGGCGGCTCGGTACGCGACCACTGAAACGCTTCGGTGTTGGGCAGAATATCGGCGATAAGGCGTCCGGTATTGCTGGGCTTCATTGGCTCGGTGTCGAACATCACCAGGCAAAAACGGCTGTCGGCAGGTGCCGGCGCCAGCGTTGCGCACAGACACTGTTTTAGGGGGAGCAGGCAGCGCTGACAGCGGCGGATACGGTTGCCGCGAGCAAGAAAAGGCCGGGTTGCGCGCGCGAGGCGTTCGGCGCGTAGCCGAAGGACAGCGTTATCAATCATGGGAGTCGCTAATGAAAAACGCTATTGTCGCAGAGGAGAAAACGGGGCACAAGCGATGCCCCGGTGGGTTTACTGCTGGTTGGCTTCGTTCAGCCAGCTATCGAAGGGCGCTTTGGGAACGGCGCCATTCAGCATGTCGACCATTTCACCATTTTTGAACATCATAATGGTTGGAATGCTACGGATGCGGAAGCGAGCGCTCAGTTCGCGTTCGGCTTCGGTGTTCACTTTCACAAAACGCATTTCGCCGCTGCGCTCTTCAGCCACATCTTCAAAGATCGGCGCGAAGCTACGGCATGGGCCGCACCACGGGGCCCAGAAATCAATAACGACTGGCAGATCGTCCTTTAATAGTTTATCCAGCGTTGCCCCGGTCGCGTTGATGACATCGCCGTCAAAAAGATCGTGGCCGCAGCGTCCGCACTTGGCGCCATCAGCGCTACGGTCTTCGGGGATGCGGTTAAGAGCCTGACAACTGGCACAAACGGTATTCATAACTAACCTCTGGTTATGGGGTTGCAGCGCGGCACGTGGCCGATTTGTTTCTGTAATGTTACATATTATCGATGAGGCGCGAATAAAGGACAATGTCTTTTGTTCGATGGTTACAATAGACCAAGGCTTTTAAATGAAATAATGGCTAAGTGAAGATACATCGGGTAATCTTCGCGCTTCGCGCAGCGCAGGTGGAGAAAATAGATGAGCGACGAACTGAAAAATAAAAGCGGCAAGGTCAAAGTGATGTATGTCCGCAGTGATGATGATTCTGACAAACGTACCCATAACCCGCGTACCGGGAAAGGGGGAGGTCGTCCAGGAAAGTCACGTGTTGACGGCCGCAGCCGCCCTGCGCGCGATGAACGTAACAGCCGCAGCGACGATCGCAAACGCGACGATCGCAAGCGCAATGATTTTAACCGTGATGATGCATCCCCGTGGCGTACCGTTTCCCGCGCCCCTGGCGATGAGACGCCGGTAAAAGAAGATCACGGCGGCATCAGCGGTAAGAGCTTTATCGATCCGGAAGTACTGCGTCGTCAGCGCGCCGAAGAGACTCGCGTCTACGGCGAGAACGCCTGTCAGGCGCTGTTCCAGAGCCGTCCGGAAGCCATCGTACGTGCCTGGTTTATCCAGAGCGTCACTCCGCGCTTTAAAGAGGCGCTGCGCTGGATGGCGGCCAACCGTAAGGCCTACCACGTTGTGGACGAAGCCGAGCTGGCGAAGGCGTCTGGTACCGAACACCACGGCGGCGTCTGCTTCCTGATCAAAAAACGTCATGGTACTTCCGTGGCCCAGTGGGTGGCGAAAGCAGAAGCCGAAGATTGCGTACTGGCGCTGGAAGATGTCGGCAACCCGCACAACCTCGGCGCGATTATGCGTAGCTGCGCGCACTTTGGCGTGAAAGGCGTAGTAGTGCAGGATGCCGGCGTGCTGGAGTCTGGCGCGGCGATCCGTACTGCAGAAGGCGGTGCGGAACATGTTGAGCCGATCACCGGCGACAGCTTTATCGATACCCTGACGCAGTTCCGTCAGGCTGGCTACGCTATCGTCTCTACGTCCAGCCATAACGGTACGCCGCTGTTTAAGGCCGAGCTGCCGAAAAAAATGGTGCTGGTATTAGGCCAGGAGCGCGACGGTCTGTCCGATGCGGCGATCTCCAGCTCTGACCTCAACGTCGCCATCGACGGCACCGGTAACGTCGAAAGCCTTAACGTCTCCGTGGCGACCGGCGTGCTGCTGGCGGAATGGTGGCGTCAGAATAAGGCCTGATATCGGTCTCTGAATGCAAAAAGCCAGCTGATGCTGGCTTTTTTATTGCCGTCGCTTACTCGCTTTCAGCGGGCAGCACCGGCATCCAGTCAATGGGCGCCTCGCCGCGTTCGGTCAGCCACTGGTTGGTTTGCACAAAGTGGTTGCAGCCGAAGAAACCTCGGTGCGCCGACAGCGGCGATGGGTGCGGCGCTTTCAGAACGCAATGGCGCTGGCGATCGATAATGGCGCCTTTTTTCTGCGCGTGTGCGCCCCACAATAAAAATACCACTCCTTCACAATGCTGGTTAATCAGCGCTATCACTTTATCGGTAAAGGTTTCCCAGCCGAGACTGGCGTGTGAATGCGCCTGGCCGGCGCGCACCGTTAACACGGTATTAAGCAGAAGCACGCCCTGGCGTGCCCAGCTTTCGAGATAACCATGCGCCGGGCGCTGAAAGCCGGGGATGGTGCCTTCCAGCTCTTTATACATGTTCAGCAGCGACGGCGGTATCTGCACTCCCGGTAAAACAGAAAAGGCCAGACCGTGCGCCTGTCCCGGGCCGTGATAGGGATCCTGACCTAAGATGACCACTTTGACCTCGCCCAGTTCGGTATAGCGAAAGGCGTTAAAGACATCTTTCTGCGGCGGATAGATAGTCATGCCGGACTGGCGCTCTTCGGCGACGGTCTTGAGGGTGTTGAGAAAATAGGGCTGCTGCTTCTCTTCCGCCAGCACGTCGTGCCAGGTTAATGGGGTGGTCATCTTGCTCTCCTGCAAAGTGTCATGCCCATAGCTTAACTGCTTCTTTCTGCATAACAAAATCGCGACGTTATTCCTGACTGATTGCGCATAAAAAAAATTGAAAATTTACAATATTTTTTATGGCATCTACTGGCGTAACTTGATGTAAAACAATACTATCCCTATATACCCACTTTGAGTGAGTGGTTTTTGTTGATTTAAATCAATGAATGCCGGGTGAGCGGCTGATATATATACACTCATACAACAATGGTTTTACCAATTGGCCGCTAAGAGGCCAAAATCGAATAAACACTGCCTGGGAGGCATCAAATGATTACTGGTATCCAAATTACTAAAGCGGCAAACGACGACCTGCTGAACTCTTTCTGGCTGCTGGATAGCGAAAAAGGCGAAGCGCGCTGCCTGTGTGCCAAGGGTGGTTTTGCGGAAGATGACGTGGTTGCGGTGAGCAAACTGGGTGAAATCGAATACCGTGAAATCCCGGTAGACGTGAAACCGGAAGTCCGCGTGGAAGGCGGTCAGCACCTGAACGTGAACGTGCTGCGTCGTGAAACCCTGCTGGATGCCGTTGAGCACCCGGAAAAATACCCGCAGCTGACTATTCGTGTTTCCGGCTACGCGGTACGTTTTAACTCTCTGACTCCGGAACAGCAGCGCGACGTTATCGCTCGTACCTTTACCGAAAGCCTGTAAGGCTCAAGCCAGATGTGAAAACGCCGGGATATCCCGGCGTTTTTTTTTACTCTTCGTTAGACGTTGACGGCGTCCCGGCAGCGCTTGGCTTACGGCGCTTACCGATGTTTTTGGTATCGCGGTGGCGTTTCTTCACCCGCGGCTTCTCTTTTTCTTTCTCTTTTTTCTCGGCGCGTTTCGCCAGTACTTTCTTTGAAGGCTTACCGGTTAACTTCTCGCTCGGCGCGCGGGTTTTCGGTCGCAATTCATCAATCACGCGCGCTTTCAGCGGTTCTTCAACGTAGCGGCCGATTTTGCCCAGCAGCAGGTGATCGTGCGCTTCAACCAGCGAAATAGCGGTGCCTTTCTTACCAGCACGGCCGGTACGGCCAATACGGTGCAGATAGATATCGGCGGTGCGCGGCATATCGAAGTTAAACACGTGGCTGACATCCGGAATATCAATACCGCGCGCGGCGACGTCGGTGGCAATCAGCACGTTCACGCGACCATCAGTCAGGCGTTTAATCGCTTCGTTACGTTTGATCTGCACCATTTCGCCTTCCAGCCAGCAGGTGGTAATGCCAGCTTCGTGCAGCTTAGCGGCCAGTTCGTGAACGCGCTCGCGTTTACGCACGAAGACGATAGAGCGGGTTGCTTCCGGCTGCTTCAGCAGATTAACCAGCAGCGCGGTTTTATGATCGATATCATCGGCGCGATAGTACCACTGGTGAATTTTTTTACGTTCGCGGGTCGACGGATTTGCAGAAACTTCAACCGGCTCTTCCAGCAGGCGTTCGGCAAAGTCTTTAATTGCATCGCCTTCCAGCGTGGCGGAAAACAGCATGGTCTGCTTGCGCCAGCGGGTTTCACCGGCGATGGTTTCGATATCCTGGGCAAAGCCCATGTCCAGCATGCGGTCCGCTTCATCAAGGATCAGCGTTTCTACCGCGCGGCAGTCGAAGTTCTCTTCTTTAATATACTGCAGCAGGCGACCGGTGGTGGCGACCACGATATCCTGGTTTTCGCTGAACACTTCCGCGTGGTTCATGTACGCAACGCCGCCGGTAATGGTGGCAATATCCAGATGGGTATGCTTCGCCAGTTCGCGGGCGTGATCGGCAACCTGCATCGCCAGCTCGCGGGTCGGCGTCAGGATAAGGATCCGCGGCGGCCCCGATTTCTTACGCGGGAAATCAAGCAGATGCTGCAACGCTGGCAGCAAATATGCCGCAGTTTTACCGGTGCCTGTCGGCGCAGAACCGAGAATATCACGGCCATCAAGCGCAGGCGGAATAGCGGCGGCCTGAATGGCTGTCGGGCGTGTGAAACCTTTATCCTGGAGCGCTTCCAGCAGGTTTTCGTCGAGTTCAAGTTCGGAAAAAGTCGTTACAGTCATGTTCTACCTCTGAGTGGGCCGCCGATTATAGACGTTACTGACGTAATGTTCATCTGTTTGTAAGGCTATCTGTTCTCCGGTATTGTGCATAGCCTTAAGCACAGGAGTTTTTGTCAGCAAGGTTTTGAGGATGTCTCAGTCGAAGTTTGCGCTGCCGCGCAATGGTTTTACCTTTAAACAATTTTTTGTCGCCCACGATCGCTGCGCCATGAAAGTCGGTACCGACGGTATTCTGCTGGGCGCCTGGGCGCCGATTGCTCAGGTGAAGCACGTGCTGGATATCGGAACCGGTAGCGGTTTGTTGGCATTAATGTTAGCCCAGCGTACCGCGGATTCGGTCCAATTGGATGCGGTGGAGTTGGATGAAGAGGCCGCGGCGCAGGCGCGGGATAACGTGGCGGCCAGCAGCTGGTCTGGACGCGTCGCGGTATTTCAGGCGCCGATTCAGCAGTGGCAGCCGCAGCCGCCGCGGCGCTATGAGCTTATCGTCAGCAATCCGCCGTTTTTTGCCGAAGGTGTACCTTGCGCGACGTCGCAGCGCGAACAAGCGCGTTATACCACCTCACTCGATCATACGACGCTGCTCGCCTGCGCCGCGGATCTGATTACCGAGGAGGGCTTTTTCTGCGTAGTGCTGCCGGTGGATATAGGTAATGCGTTTGTCGATAGGGCGAAAGCGATGGGATGGCATTTGCGCTTACGCACCGACGTGGCGGAAACAGAAATGCGTCCGCCGCATCGCGTCCTGCTGGCATTCTCTCCCAGCGCCGGCGAGTGTTTCAGCGATCGGCTGGTGGTTCGTGGGCCAGAGCAGCAGTATTCTGAAGGCTTTACCGCCCTGACCCGCGATTTCTATCTCTTTATGTGAGCAAGCGGCGAGAGCACCGACGGACCGCTGTTTTCCAGCGTGTCCGGATAGTCGAGCGTATAGTGCAGGCCGCGGCTCTCCTTACGCTGCATGGCGCAACGCACGATAAGCTCGGCCACCTGCACCAGATTGCGTAGCTCCAGTAAGTTATTGGAGACGCGAAAACGCGCGTAATACTCATCCAACTCTTGCTGCAGCATAGTAATACGCCGCAGCGCTCGTTCCAGCCGGCGGGTGGTACGCACAATTCCGACATAATCCCACATTAGCAGGCGCAGTTCGTGCCAGTTATGTTGAATCACCACCAGTTCATCCGGGATCTCAACCTGGCTTTCATCCCACGGCGGCAGCTGTTCCGCCGCTTGCGCCAGCGGCAGGCGTTTGGCAATGTCCTCGGCTGCCGACCAGCCGTACACCAGACACTCCAGCAATGAGTTCGAGGCCATGCGGTTGGCGCCGTGCAGCCCGGTGTAGCTCACCTCGCCGATAGCGTAAAGGCCGTCGACGTCGGTACGTCCGTTATCATCCACCATCACGCCGCCGCAGGTATAGTGGGCGGCGGGTACGATAGGCACCGGCTCTTTGGTTAAATCAATGCCGAGGCCGAGTAGCTTTTCATAAATCATCGGGAAATGTTGGCGAATAAACGCTTCGGGCTTATGGCTAATATCCAGATACATGCAGTCGACGCCGAGGCGTTTCATCTCATGGTCGATGGCGCGGGCGACGATATCGCGCGGGGCCAGTTCGCCGCGCTCGTCGAAGTCCGGCATAAAGCGGCTACCGTCAGGCCGTTTCAACAGCGCGCCTTCGCCGCGCAGGGCTTCCGTCAGGAGGAAGTTTCGCGCCTGTGGATGAAACAGCGCGGTAGGGTGGAACTGGTTAAATTCGAGATTGGCCACACGGCATCCCGCGCGCCAGGCCATGGCGATGCCGTCGCCGGAGGAGACATCAGGGTTGGTGGTGTATTGATAGACTTTAGCTGCGCCGCCGGTCGCGAGCACCACGGCTCTTGCGCTGCAGGTTTCTACCTTTTCCTTATTACGGTTCCAGATCCATGCGCCCACCACCCGCCGGGTACCCGGCAGGCCAATCTTATCGGAGATAATCAGGTCAACCGCGTTGCTACGTTCCAGAATGGTGATATTCGGATGTGCCAGCGCTTTGCCAACCAATGTCGTCTCAACCTCTTTACCGGTGGCATCGGCGGCATGCAGGATCCGCCGATGGCTATGGCCGCCTTCGCGGGTCAGATGGTAGCTCTCTTCGCCATTGGCCTGGACCTGGGTATCAAACAGTACCCCCTGATCGATAAGCCACTGTACGCAGGGTTTGGCGTTGCTTGCGACAAAGGAGACGGCATGACGGTCGCAAAGGCCGGCCCCGGCGATGAGCGTATCTTCGACGTGGGATTCGATGCTGTCGGTTTCGTCGAAAACGGCGGCAATCCCTCCTTGGGCATAGAAAGTTGAACCTTCGCTAACCGGGCCTTTGCTCAGGACGGTAACCGAGTGGCGTTCCGCCAGGCGCAGCGCCAGAGACAATCCGGCAGCGCCGCTGCCGATAATCAATACATCGCAGGAAAAGTCGGGAGTCGTCTTCATAGCTTCTGTTTAATTTACTAAACACAATGGCCTCACCATAGCACCTGGTGGGGCTAAATCGTACAATTATTTTCGTGAATAGTTGTGCGGGCTAAACAAGGCAGGCGGAAAAGTAAATATGTAAACGAAAGAAAATATTTGCGAAGCAGACCGTTACCTTCAGATTTTATAGTGAAAAATAAGTTGGGTTACGTTACCCTTCAGGCGGGCCTTGCGCTTTTTCTTCATTAGCTTACCTGGCGTTGAACAACGGGACTTATAATGAGAGATAACAATCAGTCCACCGTTGTCAGACAAAAATCAAAAGCGTAACGGAACTTTATTGTGTTCAGACACTCCAAACGTCTGCTTGCTCATAATGCAGTGCTTGGGTGGTGTTCTGAATACGCATGGGAATTGGGTTTGGGGAGACATTACCTCGGATGAGCGAGCAGTTAACGGATCAGGTCCTCGTTGAACGGGTCCAGAAAGGAGATCAGAAAGCCTTTAACCTACTGGTAGTGCGCTATCAGCACAAGGTGGCAAGCCTGGTCTCCCGCTATGTACCGCCGGGCGATATCGCTGACGTTGTTCAGGAATCGTTCGTGAAGGCGTGGCGTGCGCTGGATTCTTTCCGGGGGGATAGCGCTTTTTATACCTGGTTGTATCGTATCGCCGTGAACACGGCAAAGAATTATCTGGTTGCTCAGGGACGCCGTCCGCCATCAAGCGATGTTGACGCCAACGAGGCGGAAAACTTCGAAAGCGGCGGGGCATTGAAAGAAATTTCGAACCCTGAGAACTTAATGTTGTCAGAAGAGCTGAGACAAATAGTTTTTCGTACCATTGAATCGCTTCCGGAAGATTTACGCATGGCAATTACGTTGCGGGAGCTGGATGGCCTGAGCTATGAAGAAATAGCCGCCATCATGGATTGTCCGGTTGGCACGGTACGTTCGCGTATCTTCCGGGCACGTGAAGCTATTGATAATAAAGTTCAACCGCTAATCAGGCGTTGACGATAGCGGAATACTGGAAAAGGGTATCAGGCATGCAGAAAGAAAAACTTTCGGCCTTAATGGATGGTGAAACGCTGGATAACGAGCTGCTCAATGAGCTGAGTCGTTCTTCTGAAATGCAAAAAACCTGGGAGAGCTACCATCTCATCCGCGACACGCTGCGAGGCGATACCGCTGAGATGCTCCAATTTGATATCTCAGCTCGCGTGATGGCCGCCATCGAGAACGAACCTGCTCGTCAGGTTGCGCCGCTTATTCCTGAATCTCAACCCGCTCCACACCAGTGGCGTCAAATGCCTTTCTGGCAGAAAGTGCGCCCGTGGGCCAGCTCGCTTACCCAAATGGGCGTGGCAGCGTGCGTTTCTCTGGCCGTTATCGTCGGTGTCCAGCAGTATAACGGACACTCCGATGCCTCCCAGCAGCCGGAAGCGCCAGTCTTCAACACCATGCCGATGATGGGCAAAGCTAGCCCGGTTAGCCTGGGCGTTCCGGCCGATGCCTCAGCCGGCAGCGGTCAGCAGGCGCAGGTTCAGGAGCAACGTCGTCGTATTAATGCTATGCTGCAGGACTATGAATTGCAGCGTCGCCTGCACGCTGAGCAGCTTCAGTTTGGCCAGGCCCAGACTCAGCAAGCCGCTGTTCAGGTGCCGGGTTATCAAACTTTAGGAACGCAATCGCAGTAATGAAGCAACTTTGGTGTGCCATGTCGCTCATGGCAGGCAGCCTGTTCTTCTCCACCAACGCCTCGGCTGATACATCGTCCGGGGCGTTGTTGCAGCAGATGAACCTGGCTAGCCAGTCCCTCAACTACGAGCTGTCTTTTGTCAGTATCAACAAACAGGGCGTTGAGTCGCTGCGCTATCGTCACGTGCGGTTGAACAACCAGCCCCTTGCTCAGTTGCTGCAGCTCGACGGTCCTCGTCGGGAAGTGGTGCTGCGCGGTACTGAAATCAGCTATTTTGAACCCGGTCTCGATCCCTTCACCCTGAACGGCGACTATATCGTCGATTCCTTGCCGTCTCTGGTGTATACCGATTTCAAAAAGCTGGCCTCGTATTATGATTTCATCTCCGTTGGCCGGACGCGTATCGCCGATCGCCTATGTGATGTAGTGCGCGTGGTGGCCCGCGACGGTACGCGCTATAGCTACATTGCGTGGTTGGATGCCGAGACCAAGCTGCCGCTACGCGTCGACTTGCTCGACCGCGACGGTGAAACCCTGGAGCAGTTCCGGGTGGTCTCATTCAATATCGGTGATAACGTAAGCTCGAGTATGGAAGCGCTGTCAAAAGCCAGCCTGCCGCCGCAACTGTCGGTTCCGGAAAGCGGCAATAAAGCCAACTTTAACTGGGCGCCAACCTGGCTGCCGCAGGGCGTGACGGAAGTTTCCAGCAGCCAGCGTCGTTTACCGACCTTCGACGGTCCGGTCGAGTCTCGTCTCTATTCCGACGGTCTGTTTAGCTTCTCCGTTAACGTTAATCGCGCGACGGCTAACAGCAGCGATCAGCTGCTGCGCACCGGTCGCCGTACCGTCAGCACTTCGGTACGCGATAACGCCGAAATCTCGGTGGTTGGCGAATTACCGCCGCAAACGGCAAAACGTATCTCAGACAGCATTAAGTTCAGGGCCGCGCAATGATCAAAGAGTGGGCGACTGTCGTCTCCTGGCACAACGGCGTGGCGCAGGTTCACTGCGATGTTAAAGCCTCTTGCAGCAGCTGCGCCTCGCGCGCCGGCTGCGGTAGCCGGGTGCTCAATAAACTGGGGCCGCAAACCAGCCATACCATAAGCGTTCCCTGCGACCAGCCGCTGACGGCCGGGCAAAAAGTGGAACTGGGCATTGCTGAAAGCAGCCTGCTGGGTTCGGCGCTGCTGGTATACATGGCGCCGCTGTTCGGGCTGTTCGTGATGGCGTCGATTTTCCAGGTGCTGTTTGCCAGCGACATTGCTTCGCTGTGCGGCGCGTTGCTTGGCGGCGTCGGCGGGTTCCTGGTGGCGCGCGGGCTGTCGCCGAAGCTGGCTGCTCGCCAGTCGTGGCAGCCAGTGATTTTAAGCGTCGGTTTACCGCCGGATCTGCTGCGCGTTGATACGCCTTCCTCTGAAATGGGGCAGTGATTTCACTGTCCCTCATCTTTATTTACGCTTCCTGATACAACGCCACAATTCTGCCGTTATGCTGGATCTAACAGCATTTCCTGGTTTCGCGGATGTAGTGTAGAATGCGGCGTTTTCGGATTAAAAAACGTCAGGCACAGAACAGCGGCCTCATGAGACTCGTAAGGCATAATTAACTCTAAATATGAAGAATATACGTAACTTTTCGATCATCGCTCACATCGACCACGGTAAGTCGACGCTGTCTGACCGTATCATCCAGATTTGCGGTGGCCTTTCTGATCGCGAAATGGCGGCCCAGGTTCTGGACTCCATGGACCTTGAACGTGAGCGCGGCATTACCATCAAGGCGCAGAGCGTCACCCTCGACTATAAAGCCAGCGATGGTGAAACCTATCAGCTTAACTTTATCGACACCCCGGGCCACGTTGACTTCTCTTATGAAGTCTCGCGCTCCCTGGCAGCGTGCGAAGGCGCGCTGCTGGTGGTTGACGCCGGGCAGGGCGTAGAAGCCCAGACCCTGGCGAACTGCTATACCGCGATGGAAATGGACCTCGAAGTCGTTCCGGTTCTTAACAAGATCGACCTGCCTGCGGCCGACCCTGAGCGCGTAGCGGACGAGATTGAAGATATCGTCGGTATCGACGCTCACGACGCGGTTCGCTGCTCGGCGAAAACCGGTGTTGGCGTGCCGGATGTGCTGGAACGTCTGGTACGCGACATTCCGCCGCCGGAAGGCGATCCGGACGCGCCGCTGCAGGCGCTGATTATCGACTCCTGGTTCGATAACTATTTAGGCGTCGTGTCGCTGGTGCGTATTAAAAACGGCACCATGCGCAAAGGCGACAAAATTAAGGTAATGAGCACCGGTCAGGTCTATAACGCCGACCGTCTGGGCATCTTCACCCCGAAACAGGTTGACCGTACCGAACTCAAATGCGGCGAGGTGGGTTGGCTGGTGTGCGCCATTAAAGACATCCTTGGCGCGCCGGTGGGCGATACCCTGACCGCGGCGCGTAATCCAGCGGATAAGGCGCTGCCGGGCTTCAAAAAAGTGAAGCCGCAGGTCTACGCCGGTCTGTTCCCGGTGAGCTCTGATGACTATGAGAACTTCCGCGATGCGCTGGGCAAACTGAGTCTGAACGATGCATCCTTGTTCTATGAGCCGGAAAGCTCAACGGCGCTGGGCTTCGGCTTCCGCTGCGGCTTCCTCGGCCTGCTGCACATGGAAATCATTCAGGAGCGTCTGGAGCGTGAATACGATCTTGACCTGATTACCACCGCGCCGACGGTAGTCTATGAAGTAGAAACCACCTCTAAAGAGGTTATCTACGTCGATAGTCCATCGAAGCTGCCGCCGCTGAATAATATTCAGGAACTGCGTGAACCGATCGCCGAATGTCACATGCTGCTGCCGCAGGAGTTCCTCGGCAACGTGATTACCTTGTGTATCGAGAAACGCGGCGTGCAAACCAACATGGTTTACCACGGCAAACAGGTTGCGCTGACCTATGAAATCCCGATGGCGGAAGTGGTCCTCGACTTCTTCGACCGTCTGAAGTCCACCTCCCGCGGCTATGCGTCGCTGGATTACAACTTCAAGCGCTTCCAGGCTTCTAACATGGTGCGCGTTGACGTACTGATCAACGGCGAGCGCGTCGATGCGCTGGCGTTAATTACGCACAACGACAACGCGCCGTATCGTGGCCGCGAGCTGGTCGAGAAGATGAAAGAGCTGATCCCGCGTCAGCAGTTCGATATTGCGATTCAGGCGGCTATTGGTAACCACATTATCGCGCGCTCTACCGTGAAACAGCTGCGTAAAAACGTCCTGGCGAAATGCTACGGCGGCGACGTCAGCCGTAAGAAAAAGCTGCTGCAGAAGCAGAAAGAAGGTAAGAAGCGTATGAAACAGGTTGGTAACGTTGAACTGCCGCAGGAAGCGTTCCTCGCCATTCTGCACGTTGGTAAAGACGGCAAATAATCTAAGGAGTTGGCATGGCGAACATGTTTGCCCTGATTCTGGTCATTGCGACCCTTGTGACAGGGCTGTTGTGGTGCCTGGATAAGTTCGTATTCGCACCAAAACGTCGTGAACGTCAGGCCGCTGCTCAGGCAGCGACTGGCGATCAGCTGGACAAGAAAACGCTGAAGAAGGTTGGCCCAAAGCCGGGCTGGCTGGAAACCGGCGCCTCGATCTTCCCGGTGCTGGCGATTGTGCTGATTGTGCGTTCGTTTATCTATGAGCCGTTCCAGATCCCGTCAGGTTCGATGATGCCGACTCTGCTGATTGGCGATTTTATCCTGGTGGAGAAATTCGCCTACGGCATTAAAGATCCGATCTACCAGAAAACGCTGATCGAAACCGGCCATCCGAAGCGTGGCGACATCGTGGTGTTTAAATATCCGGAAGATCCGCGCCTTGACTACATCAAGCGTGCGGTTGGTCTGCCGGGGGATAAAGTCACTTACGATCCGGTGGCTAAGCAGGTGACGATTGAGCCTGGCTGCGCGTCGGGCCAGGCATGCGGGAGCGCCTTGCCGATCACCTACTCAAACGTTGAGCCGAGCGATTTCGTTCAGACCTTCTCCCGTCGCAACGGCGGTGAAGCCACCAGCGGTTTCTGGCAGCTGCCAAAAGGCGAAACCAAAGCCGACGGTATTCGTCTGACCGAGCGCAAAGAGACGCTGGGCGAAGTGACCCACCGTATTCTGACGGTACCTATCGCTCAGGATCAGGTGGGGATGTACTATCGTCAGTCCGGTCAGCCGCTGGCGACATGGGTCGTTCCGCCGGGTGAATACTTCATGATGGGTGACAACCGCGACAACAGCGCCGACAGCCGTTACTGGGGCTTCGTGCCGGAAGCGAACCTGGTGGGTAAAGCCACCGCCATCTGGATGAGCTTCGAAAAACAGGAAGGTGAGTGGCCAACCGGCGTACGTTTATCGCGCATCGGCGGCATCCACTAATTCCTTGTCTTAATTCGCGCTGCCGGTGCAATAATGGCAGCGCGAATTATTTAGTATTTAAATCCATCCAAACTAACGACATCCCTTGTCGTTGCGTATAGAATATCCCCCCGAAGTTTTTGGTTGTCTCTCGAAAGAGTGACACTGCACACGAAACCGCGTTGGTTAGTTTCTGCCCTTATATATCAAGGGTATGTATGCTCAGGTCGGTTTCGTGTGCTGCATCTTTGACGCATTCATTTATTGGTAACGCATGAACCCCATCGTAATTAATCGGCTTCAACGAAAGCTGGGCTACACTTTTGTTCATCAGGAGCTGTTGCAACAGGCATTAACTCACCGCAGTGCCAGCAGCAAACACAACGAGCGTCTCGAGTTTTTAGGCGACTCTATTTTAAGTTTCGTGATCGCCAATGCGCTCTATCATCGTTTCCCTCGGGTAGACGAAGGAGATATGAGCCGTATGCGCGCGACGCTGGTGCGAGGCAATACGCTGGCGGAAATCGCCCGCGAATTTGAACTGGGCGAGTGCCTGCGCCTTGGGCCTGGCGAGCTGAAGAGCGGCGGTTTTCGTCGCGAATCGATTCTGGCTGACACCGTAGAAGCCTTAATCGGCGGGGTTTTCCTCGACAGCGATATTCAAAATGTTGAACGCTTAATCCTCTCCTGGTACCAGACTCGTCTGGATGAAATCAGCCCGGGCGATAAGCAAAAGGATCCGAAGACTCGTCTGCAGGAGTATCTGCAGGGGCGTCATCTGCCGCTGCCGTCCTACCTGGTCGTCCAGGTACGCGGCGAAGCGCACGATCAGGAATTTACTATCCACTGCCAGGTCAGTGGCCTGAGTGAACCGGTGGTTGGCACAGGTTCCAGCCGTCGCAAGGCGGAGCAGGCTGCCGCCGAACAGGCGCTGAAAAAACTGGAGCTGGAATGAGCGAAGAAAAAAGTTATTGCGGATTTGTCGCCATCGTTGGTCGTCCAAACGTTGGCAAATCCACGCTGTTGAACAAGCTGCTGGGGCAGAAGATTTCGATCACTTCCCGTAAAGCGCAGACTACCCGTCACCGCATCGTCGGTATCCATACCGAAGGGCCGTATCAGGCGATTTATGTTGATACCCCGGGCCTGCATATGGAAGAGAAGCGCGCGATTAACCGCTTAATGAACAAAGCGGCCAGCAGCTCGATTGGCGACGTGGAACTGGTTATCTTTGTCGTTGAAGGCACCCGCTGGACGCAAGATGACGAGATGGTGCTGAACAAGCTGCGCGATGCGCGCGCGCCGGTGATTCTGGCCGTCAACAAAGTTGATAACGTGCAGGAAAAAGCGGATCTGCTGCCGCACCTGCAGTTCCTTGCCAGCCAGATGAACTTCCTCGACATCGTGCCGATCTCTGCGGAAACCGGCACCAACGTTGATACTATCGCGTCGATCGTACGTAAACATCTGCCGGAAGCGATCCATCACTTCCCGGAAGATTACATTACCGACCGTTCCCAGCGCTTTATGGCCTCCGAGATCATCCGCGAAAAGCTGATGCGTTTCCTCGGCGCTGAACTGCCGTACTCCGTGACCGTCGAAATTGAACGTTTCGTGAGTAACGAACGCGGCGGTTACGACATCAACGGCCTGATCCTCGTCGAGCGTGAAGGGCAGAAGAAGATGGTAATTGGCAACAAAGGCGCCAAAATCAAAACCATCGGCATCGAAGCGCGCAAAGACATGCAAGAGATGTTTGAAGCGCCGGTGCACCTCGAACTGTGGGTCAAAGTGAAATCCGGCTGGGCCGATGACGAGCGCGCGCTGCGCAGTCTCGGTTACGTTGACGACCTCTGAGTTAACGCAACGTGGATGGATGGCAGCGCGCCTTTGTCCTGCATAGCCGACCGTGGAGCGAAACCAGTCTGATGCTGGACGTCTTCACGGAAGAGTCCGGCCGCGTGCGCCTGGTTGCCAAAGGCGCACGCTCCAAACGTTCTAATCTCAAAGGCGCTTTACAGCCCTTCACCCCCTTACTGGTTCGCTTCGGCGGCCGCGGCGAAGTCAAAACCCTTCGCAGCGCGGAAGCCGTCTCGCTGGCGCTGCCGCTCAGCGGCATCACGCTCTACAGCGGTCTTTACGTTAACGAACTCATCTCCCGTGTGCTCGAGCACGAAACGCGCTTCTCCGAACTCTTTTTCGACTACCTGCACTGCATTCAGGCCCTTGCCGGGACCAGCGGTTCGCCGGAGCCCGCGCTGCGGCGCTTTGAACTGGCGCTGCTCGGGCACCTGGGCTATGGCGTTGATTTCCTCCACTGCGCCGGCAGCGGCGACCCGGTGGATGACACCATGACCTACCGCTATCGTGAAGAAAAAGGCTTTATCGCCAGCCTGGTGATTGATAACAGCACGTTTACCGGGCACCATTTGAAAGCGTTGGCTAGCCGAGAGTTTCCGGATGTAGATACGCTGCGCGCCGCGAAGCGCTTTACCCGCATCGCCCTGAAGCCGTATCTTGGAGTGAAACCGCTCAAGAGCCGGGAACTGTTTCGCCAGTTTATGCCCGCGCGAAAGGCGCGAGCCGATAATACGAATAATGATTAACGAGGATTGTCATGGCTGAATTACTGTTAGGGGTCAATATTGACCACATTGCGACATTGCGTAACGCGCGCGGTACCGCTTATCCGGATCCGGTGCAGGCGGCTTTTATTGCTGAACAGGCCGGCGCCGATGGTATTACCGTGCACCTGCGCGAAGACCGCCGCCATATCACCGATCGTGACGTGCGCATCCTGCGCCAGACTCTGCACACCCGAATGAACCTTGAAATGGCGGTCACTGAAGAGATGCTGGCGATTGCCTGCGAAACTAAACCGCACTTTTGCTGCCTGGTGCCGGAGAAGCGTCAGGAAGTGACCACCGAGGGTGGGCTGGACGTGGCCGGACAGCGCGATAAGATGCGCGATGCCTGTCAGCGCCTGGCGGATGCCGGTATTCTGGTCTCCCTGTTTATTGACGCGGATGATGAGCAGATCAAAGCGGCTGCCGACGTGGGCGCGCCGTATATCGAAATCCATACCGGCTGCTATGCCGATGCCAAAACCGATGCCGAACAGGCAAAAGAGCTTGAGCGTATCGCCAAAGCGGCGACTTATGCCGCCAGCCTTGGTCTGAAGGTGAATGCCGGTCACGGTTTGACCTATCACAACGTGAAAGCCATTGCCGCCTTGCCGGAAATGCATGAGCTGAATATCGGTCATGCCATTATTGGTCGCGCGGTGATGAGCGGCCTGAAAGAAGCTGTCGCGGAAATGAAACGCCTGATGCTGGAAGCGCGCGGCTAATGGCGATTCTCGGGCTGGGTACCGACATCGTCGAAATCGCCCGCATCGAAGCGGTGATCGCCCGTAGCGGCGATCGCCTGGCGCGCCGGGTGCTGAGCGATCACGAATGGAGCATTTGGGAGCATCATCAGCAGCCGGTGCGTTTTCTGGCAAAACGCTTTGCGGTCAAAGAAGCGGCGGCGAAAGCGCTCGGAACCGGTATTCGCAACGGCCTGGCGTTTAATCAGTTCGAAGTTTTCAACGATGAATTAGGCAAGCCGAAACTGCGGCTATGGGGCGAAGCAAAGCTATTGGCTGAACGGATGGGGGTAAGCGCTATTCACGTCACTCTCGCCGATGAACGCCACTATGCCTGCGCCACGGTGATCGTCGAAAGCTAAACCCGCGGTTAAAGCTTATCCGCGTGGTGCATGAGCACGAATTTATCCCACAACTGTTCTTCATTCTCGACGTGCGCCGGATCTTTGAGAATAGTATTCGGGATCGGGCACACTTTCTGGCAGGTTGGCGTGTCGTAGTGGCCCACGCACTCGGTGCAGCGATCGCTGTTAATCTCATAAATGCTCTCGCCCATCGAAATGGCCTCATTCGGGCACTCCGGCTCGCACATATCGCAATTGATGCATTTTTTGGTGATTAACAGCGCCATCAGGAAAATCTCAGAAACAACACAAACAGGGCGGGCATTATACGCCCATTTTCTACTCAGACCAGCTTTTTCACCAGCGCTTCGCTAGCGTGTATATTTATAATCCCGTTGACCCTGAATATGTACCTGGTACATTTATCAACTTGCTTGTTGTACCCTGTACACTTATGATGATTTTATAATCATGATACGCAGGATGCGGTATGTACACTTTTATTGAGCTGCAGGGTTTCAGTAAACGGCGTCAAGCGCTTCTACCGGATGACGAGTTTCGCGTTTTTCAGGAGATGTTGATTGAGGATCCTGAGGCTGGCGATACCATTGCAGGGACTGGGGGATTTCGAAAAATTCGCTGGAGCCGACCGGGGATGGGCAAGCGTGGCGGGGTGAGAATTATTTATTACAATGTGACGCGTAAAGGGCGAATTTATCTGGCATTGGTCTATCCCAAAAATGAGCTGGATGATTTAACGGAAGAACAAAAGAAGATGCTGAAACAGTTATCCGATATGCTGGAATAACGCTGAGTTTCTATCACTCCACGGGACCACGGTGTCAGTGGTGTCCACGAGGGCGATGAGGTACAGATGAAAGACGAATTATTTGCCGATCTGCTGGCCAGTGCAGAAGAAATGGTGAGAATTGAAAAAGGTGAACAAACCCCTGAGCCGCAGCATGTTCACACCTTTAGCCCGATCGATGTGAAAGCGATTCGCGAAGCGACGGGCTTAAAACAACAGGATTTTGCCCTGGCGGTAGGGGTGAGCTACGACCTGGTAAAAAGCTGGGAAACAAAACGACGCCAGCCAACCGGGGCACCGCGAAAATTGCTGCTTTTATTACAGATAAATCCTTTTATTATCAATCAGCTAAAAACAATTTGATGTTTATGGGCATTGCCTGATGCCCATTTTCTACTCAGACCAGCTTTTTCACCAGCGCTTCGCTATGGCGTATGCGTTCCGGCGCGTGTTCAAGATCTTGCTGCACCAGCGCCATAAAGAGGAGATCGGTGAGCATCATTTGCGCGCTGGTGGAGGAGATCGCCGCGCTGCGCGTCGCCTGCTCTTCAGCAATAGTGTAGAGACACTGCGAAGCCTGCTGCTGCAGGGCGTTGGGAGTAAACCCGGTGATCGCGAGGATCTTGCTGCCAACGCGTAGCGCTTCAGCAGCCGCCATATTGATCTCGCGGCGTTCGCCGGAATAGGAGATAGCCAGCAGCAGATCGTCCGCCGACATCGCCTGCACCGTTGCCAGCAGCGCATGCATATCCTGCTCGGCGACGGCGTTGATGCCAATTTTCATTAACTTCCAGCTAAAATTGCGCGCCACCAGCCCGGAGGCGCCGATGCCGGTAATGATCACCCGGCGAGCATCGCGCAGTAGGGTCACAGCCTCCAGAAGTTTCTCTTCGCTGTTGACGTCAAGCGAGGCGTGCATCGCCGCGATGTTATCCTTGATCAACTTCTCGCCCACCAGACGCAGCGGATCGTCGCCGCGAATTTGGTTATGTACCGGTACAGAGTGCGGATCCGGGCTGCTAGCCAGCGCTTCGCTGAGCGCCAGTTTTAATGCCGGAAAGCCTTTGAACCCCATTTTTTGCGCGAACTTCACCACGCTGGACTGGCTTACACCCGCTTCGCCCGCCAGCTGCTGCGAGCTGAGATGGCGGGTTTGGTCCGGCTGAGCCAGAATAAAGTCGGCAAGTTTTTTGTCGCTCGCCGCCAGCGACGAGTAACGTTGGCGGATGCGGATTAAACAGTTCATGGCTTCTCCGAAGGAGGGCGTTAGCGGCGAAAAGAATTTTGTATTCGATTATAAGTGGAATAATACGAATTAAAAATTCTGCTGTGAAGAATTATGCGAACGGGTCAGATTCTGAATCTTACCTCAACCACGGCAGACAATTTCGCGCTCGTCGCGGCAAGCCTGTTAAGCTATCGACATCGCCAGGAAAATCCGTACCAGAAAGGAGTTCGGTTTGAACAGTAACGCGCGACGAGTCGTGTTTTTCGATCTTGATGGCACCTTGCACCAGCAGGATATGTTCGGCAGCTTTATTCGTTACCTCTTACGTCGTCAACCGCTCAACGTACTGACAGTGGCGGCCTTGTCGCCAATAGTACTGCTGGGGCTGTTGGTTAACGGACGCGCGGCGCGCTGGCCGATGAGCCTGCTGCTGTGGGCCGCCACCTGTGGCCGGCGTGAAAGCCATCTTAAGCGTCTGGAGGCGGAGTTCGTTAGCTGGTTTCGCCAGCACGTGACCGCCTTTCCGGTGGTACAGGGCCGGCTAAACGACTATTTAACCAGTACCGATGCCGACGTCTGGCTGATTACCGGCTCACCGCAGTCGCTGGTGGAACAGGTCTATGCCGATACGCTTTGGCTGCCGCGCGTAAAGCTTATCGCCAGCCGTATGAGCCGCCGTCGCGGCGGCTGGGTGCTGACGCTGCGTTGCCTGGGCCATGAGAAAGTAGCGCAGCTGGAACAGCGGATCGGCGCGCCGCTACGCTTATATAGCGGCTATAGCGATAGCGAGCAGGATAACCCGCTACTCTGTTTTTGCCAGCACCGCTGGCGGGTGACGCCGCAGGGCGATCTCCAGCAGCTCGAATAATTCTGCTGCAGGCGAATTATTTGGGCGATATATAGCGCCCATGTATAATGCGCCCCGCTTTTTCTGCAGGAGTGCCGCTGTGTCTGACCACGAATTTAATGATGAATACTGGATGCGCCATGCGCTGACGCTGGCGAAACGCGCCTGGGAAGAGGGCGAGGTGCCGGTGGGCGCCGTGCTGGTGCATAACAATCAGGTCATCGGTGAGGGCTGGAACCGGCCGATTGGTCGTCACGATCCCACCGCCCATGCCGAAATTATGGCGCTGCGTCAGGGAGGACTGGTCCTGCAGAACTATCGTTTAATTGATGCCACGCTGTACGTCACGCTGGAGCCTTGTGTGATGTGCGCCGGGGCGATGGTGCATAGCCGTATCTCGCGGCTGGTGTTCGGCGCCCGCGATGCTAAAACCGGCGCGGCCGGGTCGTTAATCGATGTGCTGCATCATCCGGGGATGAACCACCGCGTTGAAATTACCGAGGGAATTCTGGCTGAATCTTGCTCCGCAATGCTGAGCGATTTCTTCCGCTGGCGGCGGGAAGAGAAAAAGGCATTGAAGAAAGCGCGTCAGGAAGAGGGCTAACGTCCCAATGTCGGCAACTTCAGTTTAACGTTGTCGACAAGCTTTTCGCCGCGAAACTTAAAGAAGGGCATCGCATACTCTTTATGCTCGCTATCGAGTTCTTCCGGCGCGACGGCTGGATAATCTTCGGCAATCGCCATCTCCTGCGCCGCTTTCCTTTCCTGTTCAGACAAATACCCAACCAGACTGATATGGTACTTACGAATATTTTCCACGTAGGCGTAGGCCTCATGGCCTCGGGCGTAGCCATATTTTAAGCGGCTGTAGTAGGGCTTCTGGCTCAACAATGGTAGACGTTGCTTAACGTCGGACCAGCTGTTCGGATTGCCTTTTTGTTTTTTTGTCAGCGCCATCGCGTCAAGCATATGCGCGTAGCCCATGTTATAAGCCGCCAGCGCAAACCAGATCCGCTCCTCTTTCGGGATTGAATCCGGCACTTTGGCCATCATATCCTGCAGATAGCGCATACCGCCATCGAGGCTCTGTTCGGCATCGGTACGGTCGGTCAGGCCTAAACTCTGGGCGGTGTTACGGGTTAGCATCATCATGCCGCGCACGCCGGTTGGCGAGGTGGCCTGCGGATCCCAGTGCGACTCCTGCCAGGCAATCGCCGCCAGCAGTCGCCAGTCGATCTGCCGGGCGTATTTCTCAAAAAGCGGCTTCAGATCCGGCAGCGTATTCTGCACCGCGCGCAGGAAGGTGCGGGTATCAACGTAGTCGAAGTCGTTGCCGTGGCCGAGATACTTCTCTTCCAGGCGGGCGAGGGTGCCGTCTTCATTCATACTATTAAAGAAATCGAGCATAGCTGCCGATAGTGAATTGTCTTCGCTTTTTTCGCTAAACCAGGTGACCGGCTGTTCATCGCTGATATCGAGCGCCACAGCCAGCTCCGGATGCACGCGCTGGAACAGGCTGACGGCGACGGAATCGGCGACGGTATATTCCAGCGTGCCGTCGATGACCGCCTGCATCAGGGCGGTAGTGCCGCGCTTTTCATCGACGCGCCAGTTGAGGTCCGGGTATTTGCTCCCCTTCAGCGCCTGCAGGTCGTTAAGGGCGACGTGGCCTGGGGCGATGGCGAGCTGTTCGGCGTTGATCCCGGCCAGCGTGCGCGGGCGATTACCGCCAACGCGATAGACAAGCTGCTGCGAAACGGAATAATAGGTGGGGCCCGCCTGATAGTTCTTTACCCGCTCGGTGTTATAGACCAGCCCGGCGGCCAGCATATCGGTTTTACCGGCATCGAGATCGTCAAATAGCTGGCTAATATTCTGCCGCACGGTGACTTTCAGCTTCACCCCAAGGTAATCGGCGAAGCGTTTCGCCAGTTCGTAATCAAGACCGTAGTCTTTATTGTTGATGGCGGCGTAGGTCAGCGGGGAGTTAATTGTACTCACGCGCAGTTCGCCGCGAGCAATGATCCCGGCAACGCGGTTCTCCGGTTTTCCCATCCACGGTAAAGACGGCCACAGCGCCGCCGCCAACAAAAGGGTGACGACGCCGATCAGCAGATAATTAATCTTTAATTTTTTCAAATAGTTAATTTTCTGCAGCGTGGAGTTCCTCAGCTGGGTATATCCGGAAAAAGTAAAAGGTTGCCGTAAGTTGAGCGGCATTTTGCTTAAGAATGCGCCAGTTGGCAACTTATTCGCGATTCATGTCACATTTATTGATAAAACTGATGAATCATTTTATTTCTACGCAAACGGTTTCGTCGGGGCTCAGGATTCTCTATAATGGCGCCCGTTTCCCCCTGGCTCACCTTGAAAGCTTCGAAGACGAGAGACTTATGATGGATATTTTGCGTGGTTCACCTGCACTGTCGGCATTCCGTATCAACAAACTGCTGGCACGTTTTCAGGCGGCCAACCTGCCGGTTAGCACCTTATACGCGGAGTATGTTCACTTTGCCGACCTGAGCGCCCCGCTAAGCGATGAGGAGCGCGAAAGACTGGTCAGACTGCTTAAATATGGCCCAAGCCTCAGCAGCCATACGCCAACCGGTAAATTACTGCTCGTCACCCCTCGCCCCGGCACTATCTCTCCCTGGTCCTCCAAAGCTACCGACATCGCCCATAACTGCGGTTTATCGCAGGTCGTGCGGCTGGAACGCGGCGTGGCGTACTACGTTGAAGCACAGGGACTGAGCGACGCGCAGTGGGACGCCGTTGCGGCAGAACTGCACGATCGCATGATGGAGAGCGTTTTCACTGAGCTGGAAGAGGGGGAGAAGCTGTTTGCTCACCATCAGCCGACGCCGGTGACCAGCGTGGACCTACTGGGTCAGGGACGTCAGGCGCTGATTGACGCCAACCTCCGTCTGGGGCTGGCGCTGGCCGATGACGAAATCGACTACCTACAGGACGCATTCGTTAAGCTTGGCCGCAATCCGAACGACATCGAACTGTATATGTTCGCGCAGGCCAACTCGGAACATTGCCGCCACAAAATTTTTAACGCCGACTGGATTATCGACGGCCAAAAACAGCCGAAGTCGCTGTTTAAAATGATCAAAAACACCTTCGAGAAAAACCCGGAATATGTGCTGTCTGCCTATAAAGACAACGCCGCGGTAATGGAAGGTTCCGAAGTCGGTCGTTATTTCGCCGACTATCAGACCGGGCGCTATGACTTCCATCAGGAGCCGGCGCACATTCTGATGAAAGTTGAAACCCACAACCACCCGACGGCAATTTCGCCGTGGCCAGGGGCCGCGACCGGTTCCGGCGGCGAGATCCGCGACGAAGGCGCAACGGGACGCGGCGCGAAGCCGAAAGCGGGCCTGGTCGGCTTCTCGGTTTCGAACCTGCGTATTCCGGGCTTTGAGCAGCCGTGGGAAGAGGATTTCGGTAAACCAGAGCGTATCGTGACCGCGCTGGATATCATGACCGAAGGCCCGCTGGGCGGCGCGGCGTTTAACAACGAATTTGGTCGTCCGGCGCTGAATGGCTACTTCCGTACCTATGAAGAGAAAGTGACCAGCCACAATGGCGAAGAACTGCGCGGCTATCACAAACCGATCATGCTGGCGGGCGGTATTGGCAACATCCGCGGCGAGCACGTCCAGAAGGGCGAAATCACCGTTGGCGCCAAGCTTATCGTGCTGGGCGGCCCGGCGATGAACATTGGTCTCGGCGGCGGCGCGGCGTCATCCATGGCTTCCGGTCAGTCTGATGCCGATCTGGATTTCGCCTCCGTACAGCGCGACAACCCGGAAATGGAGCGCCGCTGTCAGGAAGTGATCGACCGCTGCTGGCAGCTGGGCGATGCTAACCCGATTCTGTTTATCCACGACGTTGGCGCGGGCGGTCTCTCTAACGCGATGCCGGAGTTGGTGAGCGACGGCGGCCGCGGCGGAAAATTCCAGCTGCGCGATATCCTCAGCGATGAGCCGGGCATGAGTCCGCTGGAGATCTGGTGTAACGAATCCCAGGAACGTTACGTTCTGGCGGTCGCGCCGGAACAGCTGCCGCTGTTTGAAGAGCTGTGCCGCCGCGAGCGCGCGCCTTATGCGGTGATCGGCGAAGCCACGGCGGAGCAACACCTCAGCCTGAGCGACAGCCACTTTAACGATCGGCCGATCGACCTGCCGCTGGACGTCCTGCTCGGCAAAACGCCGAAAATGACGCGTGACGTGCAAACGCTGAAAGCGCAGGGCAGCGAGCTGGATCGTCAACCGATGACGATTGCCGATGCGGTTAACCGCGTGCTGCATCTGCCGACGGTGGCTGAGAAAACCTTCCTCGTGACCATCGGCGATCGCACCGTGACCGGTATGGTGGCGCGTGACCAGATGGTGGGGCCGTGGCAGATCCCGGTCGCCAACTGCGCGGTGACCACCGCCAGCCTCGATAGCTACTACGGCGAAGCGATGGCGATGGGTGAACGCGCGCCGGTTGCGCTGCTCGACTTTGCCGCCTCTGCCCGCCTGGCGGTCGGCGAAGCGTTGACAAACATCGCCGCTACGCAGATTGGCGAACTCAACCGCGTCAAACTGTCGGCAAACTGGATGGCGGCAGCCGGTCACCCGGGGGAAGACGCCGGTCTGTATGAGGCGGTAAAAGCGGTCGGTGAAGAACTGTGCCCCGCGCTGGGCCTGACTATCCCGGTGGGCAAAGACTCAATGTCGATGAAAACCCGCTGGCAGGAAGGTAGCGAGCAGCGCGAAATGACCTCGCCGCTGTCGTTGGTTATCTCCGCGTTTGCCCGCGTTGAAGACGTGCGCGGCACCGTGACCCCGCAGCTCTCTACGGAAGACAACGCCCTACTGCTGATCGATCTCGGCAAAGGGCGTAACGCGTTGGGCGCTACCGCGCTGGCGCAGGTCTATCGTCAGCTTGGCGACCAGCCGGCCGACGTGCGTGATGTCGCGCAGCTGAAAGGCTTCTGGGACGCGATGCAGGCGCTGGTGGCGCAGCGTAAGCTGTTGGCCTACCACGACCGCTCCGATGGAGGCTTGTTAGTGACGCTGGCGGAAATGGCTTTTGCCGGTCACTGCGGCGTAACAGCCGATATCGCCGCGTTGGGTGACGACCGTCTGGCGGCGCTGTTCAACGAAGAATTGGGCGCGGTGATTCAGGTTCGCGCCGCGGATCGCGAAGCGGTAGAAGCGCTGCTGGCGATGAATGGTCTGGCAGATTGCGTGCACTACTTAGGCCAGGCGACGGCGGGCGATCGTTTTGTTATTACCGCCGACGGTCAGCCGCTGTTCAGCGAAAGCCGCACCACGCTGCGTATGTGGTGGGCGGAAACCACCTGGCAGATGCAGCGTCTGCGCGACAACCCGGAGTGCGCCGATCAGGAACACCAGGCGAAGTCTAACGATAGCGACCCGGGTCTTAACGTTAAGCTGTCGTTTGATATCAATGAAGATGTTGCCGCACCGTATATTGCGACCGGCGCGCGCCCGAAAGTGGCCGTGCTGCGCGAGCAGGGGGTTAACTCCCATGTTGAAATGGCGGCCGCTTTCCATCGCGCCGGATTCGATGCCATCGACGTGCATATGAGCGATCTGCTGGCAGGTCGTTCCGGTCTTGGCGACTTCCATGCGCTGGTGGCCTGCGGCGGCTTCTCCTACGGTGATGTACTGGGGGCAGGTGAAGGTTGGGCGAAATCGATTCTGTTCAACGAACGCGTACGCGATGAGTTCGCCACTTTCTTCCACCGCCCGCAGACGCTGGCGCTGGGCGTGTGTAACGGTTGTCAGATGATGTCCAACCTGCGTGAGCTGATTCCTGGCAGCGATCTGTGGCCGCGCTTCGTACGCAACCACTCAGACCGCTTTGAAGCGCGTTTCAGCCTGGTTGAAGTCACCCAAAGCCCATCGCTGCTGTTGCAGGGTATGGCCGGTTCGATGATGCCGATTGCCGTTTCTCACGGCGAAGGGCAGGTGGAGGTGCGGGACAGCGCGCACCTGGCCGCGCTTGAAAGCAAAGGCCTGGTGGCGCTACGCTTCGTCGATAACTTCGGCAAAGTGACGCAAACCTATCCGGCGAACCCGAATGGCTCGGTGAACGGCATTACCGCGGTGACCAGCGAAAGCGGTCGCGCGACGATTATGATGCCGCACCCGGAACGCGTCTTCCGTACCGTCAGCAACTCCTGGCACCCGGAAAACTGGGGTGAAGACAGCCCATGGATGCGCATCTTCCGCAACGCGCGTAAGCAACTGGGTTAATACCGCTAGCGTATTGTGTTGATGAAAACGAGCCCCCTGTTAATCCAGGGGGCTTTTTTATTTGTGATCGAGGCCGTATCAGAGTGTCGGGAATTACCGACAGACGTGGTTTTGCGGTGTCTCTGAATGGCGACACTTAAGTTATTGATTTTAAATGTGTGTAATTGAAGGTCGATTTGCTGTTGCTAATTGGCGACACTATGGTCAAAGAACAGGCAAATTATTTTGGGTGGGTTTTGCATGTAATTCTTTATATATCATGGTGTTAATAATTTGTTTTGAAAGGTGGCATAGTTCGTGCATAATAATCAGCAGTGGCTCATTCACCTTCTTATGTCAGCCCCTTCGGGAAGCGCTACATAAACTTCGAATGACGCACAAACAGGTGCCTGCCGTCCAACTCCTGATAACAGCTCTGCTTTATCAGCCATCGGGCGAAACGTCGAGTAAGGCACCGCCTCATTCCTTAATAAAGGCAGGCTTTAGAGCCTGCCTTTATTGTTTCTGCCGTGGATGTTTCCGCCATCCTCAGTTAGCATCTTCAGGAGCTAATGGTTGAGGCTATATCTTTGAAGCGATTCTCTCTTTTCCCCCGTTCCTTGCGCCAACTGGTGACGCTTTCCTTTGTGCTGATCATGCTGCCGCTGCTGGTGCTGGCATGGCAGGCCTGGCAAAGCCTGAACGCGCTCAGCGCCCAGGCCGCGCATATTAACCGTACCACCTTGACGGATGCGCGGCGTAGCGAAGCGATGGTCAACGCCTCGCTGGAAATGGAGCGTAGCTATCTCCAGTATTGCGTGCTGGACGATCCTACCCTTGAGCGGGTCTATCAAAATCAACGCAAGCGTTATAGCGAAATGCTTGAGGCGCTCTCCGGCGTATTGCCGGATGCTGACATCTGGCAGACCCTGCGGCAGAACCTTGCCGACCTGGCCCAACTACGTTGCCATAATAGCGCGCCGGATGCCAAAGCCGCGGCGAGCCTCGAAGCCTTTGCCGATGCTAACAGTGAAATGGTGCAAGCGACCCGCACGGTGATTTTCTCCCGCGGCCAGCAGCTACAGCAGGAGATTGCCGAGCGCGGGCAGTTCTTCGGCTGGCAGGCGCTGGTTCTGTTTCTGCTGAGCCTGACGCTGGTCTTGCTGTTTACCCGCATGATCATCGGCCCGGTGAAGGGCATTGAGAAGATGATCAATCGCCTGGGGGAGGGGAAATCGCTGGATGATGCGGCGCTATTCACCGGCCCGCGCGAACTGCGGTCGGTTGGTAAACGGATTATCTGGTTGAGTGAACGTCTGGCGTGGCTGGAGTCCCAACGCCACCAATTTCTTCGTCATTTGTCACATGAACTGAAAACGCCGCTCGCCAGCATGCGTGAAGGAACGGAACTGCTGGCGGACCGGGTCGCGGGGCCGCTGACGACGGAACAGCAAGAAATCGTTGAGATCCTCGATAACAGCAGCCGCAATCTGCAAAAGCTGATCGAACAGCTGCTCGACTATAATCGCAAACTGGCCGATGGCCCGGTCGAGCGGCAGAAAGTGGATATTGCCGAACTGGCGCAGACCGTCGTTTCCGCGCATAGTTTACCGGCAAGAGCCAAGATGATGTCTACCGAGCTTGCGCTGGGTGAACGCTTCTGCCTGGCGGAGCCGACGTTGCTGACCAGCGTGCTTGATAATCTGTACTCCAATGCGGTGCACTATGGCGCTGAATCCGGTAACATTCGGATTCATAGTTACCGCCACGGCGAGCAGGTTCGTATCGATGTCGCCAATAGCGGCGAGCCGATCCCCGCCGCCGAAAGAAATATGATTTTCGAGCCTTTTTATCAGGGAAGCCACCTGCGTAAAGGGGCAGTAAAAGGCAGCGGTCTGGGGTTAAGTATCGCCCGCGACTGCGTACGGCAAATGCAGGGAGAGCTGAGCCTGGTCGATGATAATCCCGGGTTCATCTGTTTTCGCATCTCGCTCCCCGCCGCTGAGCCGGGAAAAACCAACACATGAATCAACATTGGGTGAATATGTCCCACTTTTTCGCATTGCGCCGTCCTTTACGGGGATGGCTGCTGTCGGGCCTATGCTGCCTGACGCTGGCGGGTTGTTCCGCCGCTATGTCGCCGCGCGCCGCAGACGGCAATGCGCCGCCCGAGCTGCCGGAACATCAGGTGGCGGATTTTCTCTCCGTAGATTGCGCCAATATCTGGTCGCTGGAAAACGATGCCAGTGATAAAAACCCGCTGTACTGGCTGCGCGGCATTGACTGCGCGGATCGCCTGGCGCCGGTACAGGCCCGCGCCGAAGCCAAATTGCATAACGATGATAACTGGCAGGATGCGTTGAAACGCGGCATTCTGCTGGCCGACGCCAAAATCACCCCCGACGAGCGTCGCGAAATGGTTGCCCGCATCGACAGCTTTAGCCCGCAAATCGCCGCCCAGGTTCGCCCGCTGTACCGGCTGTGGCGCGACGGCCAGGCCCGCCAATTGCAGTTATTTGAGGAGCGCTCCCGCTACGGCAAACTCCAGCAATCAAGCGATGCTGAACTGGAAACCTTGCGTCAGCAGGAGCAACAGCTGCGTAGCCAACTGGAGCTGACCACCCGCAAGCTGGAAAACCTTACCGATATTGAGCGCCAGCTCTCCAGCCGTAAGCCCGGCGGCAATTTTAATAGCGGTAGCGATAAGGTACCGGAGGTGATCCATGACGATCCGTAAACCCGCCCACCTGCTGCTGGTGGACGACGATCCGGGGCTGTTAAAGCTGCTAGGGATGCGTCTGGTCAGCGAAGGTTACAGCGTGGTCACGGCGGAAAGCGGGCCCGAGGCGCTACGCGTGCTGACGCGCGAGCGGGTGGACCTGGTGGTGAGCGATTTACGCATGGATGAAATGGATGGCCTGCAGCTGTTTGCTGAAATCCAAAAGGCGCAGCCCGGCATGCCGGTCATCATCCTGACTGCCCACGGCTCCATTCCTGACGCCGTTGCCGCTACCCAACAAGGGGTGTTTAGTTTTCTGACTAAACCGGTCGATAAAGACGCGCTGTATAAAGCGATTGATGATGCTCTCGAGCAGAGCTCGCCGGCCACCGACGAGCGCTGGCGACAGGCGATTGTCACCCGCAGCCCACAGATGCTGCGGCTGCTGGAGCAGGCCGGTATGGTGGCGCAGTCGGACGTTAGCGTGCTGATTATCGGCCAGAGCGGTACCGGGAAAGAGATTGTCGCCCAGGCGATCCACAACGCCAGTCCGCGCCACGAAAAACCGTTTATCGCGATTAACTGCGGCGCGTTGCCGGAACAATTGCTGGAATCCGAACTGTTCGGCCACGCGCGCGGCGCCTTTACCGGCGCGGTCAGCAACCGCGAAGGGCTTTTTCAGGCCGCTGAGGGCGGTACGCTTTTCCTTGATGAAATCGGCGATATGCCCGTCGCGCTGCAGGTGAAGCTACTGCGCGTACTGCAGGAGCGTAAGGTGCGCCCGCTGGGCAGCAACCGCGATATCGATATCGACGTGCGCATTATCTCGGCGACCCACCGCGATCTGCCGAAGGCGATGGCGCGCGGTGAGTTCCGTGAAGATCTGTTCTATCGGCTCAATGTGGTTAACCTGAAGATCCCGCCGCTTTCCGAGCGCGCGGAGGATATCCCGCTACTGGCCAATCATCTATTGCGCCAGTCCGCCGACCGTCACAAACCCTTCGTGCGCGCCTTCTCCACCGATGCGATGAAGCGGCTAATGGCCGCCAAATGGCCGGGCAATGTGCGCCAGCTGGTTAACGTGATTGAACAGTGTGTGGCGCTGACCTCATCGCCGGTGATCAGCGATGCGCTGGTGGAGCAGGCGCTGGAGGGTGAGAATACCGCGCTACCGACCTTCGTCGAGGCGCGTAATCAGTTTGAGCTCAACTACCTGCGTAAGCTTTTGCAGATAACCAAAGGCAACGTGACGCATGCCGCGCGGATGGCCGGGCGCAACCGCACCGAGTTTTACAAACTGCTGTCGCGCCACGAGCTCGACGCCAACGACTTTAAAGAGTAGCCCCGCGGCATAGCGCAAGCTATGATACGGTAAGCAACCGGTTACGCGACAAAGACAGGAAAACCATGAAAAAGATTGATGCGATTATTAAACCGTTCAAATTGGATGACGTGCGTGAAGCGCTGGCGGAAGTCGGTATCACCGGTATGACGGTGACGGAAGTCAAAGGGTTTGGTCGTCAGAAAGGGCATACCGAGCTGTACCGCGGCGCGGAATATATGGTGGATTTTCTGCCGAAGGTGAAAATTGAAATCGTGGTGACGGACGATATCGTCGATACCTGCGTCGATACCATCATTCGTACCGCCCAGACCGGTAAAATCGGCGACGGTAAAATCTTTGTCTTCGACGTGGCGCGGGTGATTCGTATCCGTACCGGTGAAGAAGACGACGCGGCGATTTAATCCTCGCCGCTCGCTGCAGTATTGCCGGGTGGCGCTGCGCTTACCCGGCCTACAAATCCCCGCGTCGTTGGGCTTACAGAACCTTATGCGGGCCGAAACATTCGTAATGAATGTTGTCTTTATTGACCCCTAATTCTACCAGCTGCTTCGCCGCAAACTGCATAAACGCTACCGGGCCGCAGAGATAGAATTGCATCTGCGGGTCGCGAATATTTTCCGCCAGCGGCGCTAAATCCATCAAACCTTCGCTATCAAAACGTCCTGCCTGACGGTCGGCCTCGTTCGGGCTGCGGTACCAGACGTGAGAGGTAAACTTCGGCAACGCCGCGCCAAGCGCCTTCACTTCGTCCGCAAAGGCGTGAACGTCACCGTTTTCTGCCGCGTGGAACCAGTTCACCTGGCCCTGATGATGGCTTTTCGCCAGCGTATCCAGCATCGCCAGCATTGGCGTTTGGCCGACGCCGCCGGAGAGCAGGGTCACCGGCGTCTGCGCTTCCACGTTGAGGAAGAAGTCGCCTGCCGGCGCGGCTAAGTAGACTACGTCGCCTTCGCTGGCGTGGTTATGCAGCCAGTTGGACACCTGGCCGCCATTCTCGCGTTTCACCGCGATGCGATAGCCTTTACCGTCCGCTCTGCGGGTCAGAGAGTATTGACGAATTTCCTGATATTCGAAGGCTTCCGGCTTCAACCAGATAGCCAGATACTGTCCTGGCTGGTAATCGGCGACCGGCTGGCCGTCGACAGGCTCCAGTTCAAAGCTGGTAATAAGCTGGCTGCGCGGGGTCTTCTTAACAATGCGGAACGCGCGGGTACCTTCCCAGCCGCCATTTTTACTGGCGTTATCCTGATAGATCTCCGCTTCGCGGTTGATGAAGACGTTCGCCAGCACCCCGTAAGCTTTGCCCCAGGCGTCGAGTACTTCCTGGCCTGGGCTAAACATTTCGTCGAGGGTCGCCAGCAGATGGCTGCCGACAATATTGTACTGCTCCGGTTTAATCTGGAAGCTGGTATGTTTCTGGGCGATTTTTTCGACCGCCGGCAGCAGGGCCGGCAGGTTGTCGATATTACTGGCGTAGGCGGCGATAGCGTTGAACAGCGCTTCACGCTGATCGCCGTTGCGCTGGTTACTCATATTGAAGATCTCCTTGAGCTCCGGGTTATGAGTAAACATACGGTCATAAAAATGCGCGGTTAGCTTTGGGCCGGTCTCTACAAGCAGGGGAATAGTGGCTTTGACCGTGGCGATGGTTTGAGCGTCGAGCATAGCAGCTTCCTTAAATGTTATCCTATTGATGCATTTCAAATGCATCTTATATAAATAACCCTGCTATGTAAATGGTTCTTTATCACTTTGCCGCAAAGCAGTTACAACATGAAGAATTTGCATCACAAACCTGAAAAGAAATCCGTTGATAATGTTTGATGCGTTATTGCTCAAAGCCTTGTGTGCTGTGGAGCCAATCGTTTGCGTAAAATCCTTTGTCAAGACCTGTTATCACAGAATGATTCGGTTATACTGTGGGCCGTTGTCCATCAGGACCGCCTTTTTAGGCCAAAATTTTATCGTTAGCTGAGTCAGGAGATGCGGATGTTAAAGCGTGAAATGAACATTGCCGATTATGATGCCGAACTGTGGCAGGCTATGGAGCAGGAAAAAGTACGTCAGGAAGAGCACATCGAACTGATCGCCTCCGAGAACTACACCAGTCCGCGCGTGATGCAGGCTCAGGGTTCCCAGCTGACTAACAAATATGCCGAAGGTTATCCGGGCAAGCGCTACTACGGTGGCTGCGAGTACGTGGATATCGTTGAGCAACTGGCTATCGACCGCGCGAAAGAACTGTTCGGCTCCGACTACGCTAACGTGCAGCCGCACTCCGGCTCGCAGGCTAACTTTGCCGTCTACACCGCACTGCTGCAGCCAGGCGATACCGTGCTGGGTATGAACCTGGCGCAGGGCGGCCACCTGACCCATGGCTCCCCGGTTAACTTCTCCGGTAAACTGTACAACATCATTCCTTATGGTATCGATGAGTCCGGTAAAATTGACTACGAAGACATGGCGAAGCAGGCCCAGGAGCACAAACCGAAGATGATCATCGGTGGCTTCTCCGCTTACTCCGGTATCGTTGACTGGGCGAAAATGCGTGAAATCGCTGACAGCATCGGCGCTTATCTGTTCGTCGATATGGCGCACGTAGCGGGCCTGATTGCCGCCGGCGTTTATCCGAACCCGGTTCCGCACGCCCACGTTGTTACTACTACCACCCACAAAACCCTGGCGGGTCCGCGCGGCGGCCTGATCCTCGCGAAAGGCGGTAGCGAAGAGCTGTACAAGAAACTGAACTCCGCCGTGTTCCCAAGCGCGCAGGGCGGCCCGCTGATGCACGTAATTGCCGCGAAAGCGGTGGCGCTGAAAGAAGCGATGGAGCCAGAGTTCAAAGTTTATCAGCAGCAGGTTGCCAAAAACGCCAAAGCGATGGTGGAAGTGTTCCTGAACCGCGGTTACAAAGTGGTTTCCGGCGGTACTGAAAACCACCTGTTCCTGCTGGATCTGGTAGATAAAAACCTGACCGGTAAAGAAGCTGACGCCGCCCTGGGCCGCGCCAACATCACCGTTAACAAAAACAGCGTACCGAACGATCCGAAGAGCCCGTTCGTGACTTCCGGTATCCGTATCGGTTCTCCGGCTGTGACTCGCCGCGGCTTTAAAGAAGCGGAAGTGAAAGAGCTGGCTGGCTGGATGTGCGACGTTCTCGACAATATCAACGACGAAGCTGTTATTGAGCGCGTCAAAGGTAAAGTGCTGGATATCTGCGCCCGTTTCCCGGTTTACGCGTAATCTTGCCGCGTTAAGATAAAAAAGGCCGCGATTGCGGCCTTTTTTGTGTCTGCTGGTTATCGACGATCCAGCGAAATCGAACCCGGTCCGGTAATCGCCAGCAGCAGGAAGGCCCCGGCGATACTGACGTTCTTATAGAAGTTAATCATATTCGGCAATACCGCATCGCCGGTCATATCCCAGTAATGATGGCCGATAACCGCGGTACCCAGGGTGTAAAAAATAAAGATCACCGCCAGCGGGCGGGTGAAGAAACCTAAAATAATCAGTATAGCGGCGGGTACCTCCATGATGACCGCGATGATCGCCGCCAGCGTCGGCATCGGCGCGCCGGAAGAAGCCATATATTGTACCGTTCCGCTAAACCCCATCAGTTTCGGATAGCCAAAAATAATGAACAGCAGCACGATCGCAATACGTGCGATTAACAGCAGGACAGGGCGGGAAGAGCCAAAGTCAAAATAGCGTAGCGTGTTCATAATCAGTCCTTTATCACAGGCGTGTGATCTAAACGTAATACACATTTTTACTCCCCGCCACGCTGGGAAAATAATATTGTTGCACCTCGTTGAGCGGCGATTAAGTCGATACGCGGGAAACACTCTGATGCCCGGTTATCGGATTTTTTTTCATACTGCCCACCATATTGCACACTCATCGCGTGACAATGCTCACGATTTTAAGAGAAATGTACTTAACGACCATGAAGATAGTGAGACATGGGTTTGCTCAGTATGCGCTTTATCGCCAGACTAGAGCTTCCATTCGGGAGGGAATCATGGTCTTGCACTCCACGCGCTGGCTGGCGCTAAGTTACTTCACCTACTTTTTTAGCTACGGTATTTTTCTACCATTCTGGAGCGTCTGGCTGGCAGGCGTAGGCCTGACGCCGGAAACCATTGGCGTGTTGCTCGGCGCCGGGCTGGTGGCGCGTTTTCTGGGCAGTCTGTTGATTGCGCCGCGGGTCAGCGATCCTTCTCGTTTGATTAGCGCCTTGCGAATCCTCGCGTTGCTGACGCTGCTATTTGCTCTCGCCTTCTGGGTCGGCGGCCAGGTAGCCTGGCTGATGGTGGTCATCGTCGGATTCAACCTCTTTTTCTCGCCGCTGGTGCCGCTAACCGATGCGTTAGCCAACACCTGGCAAAAACAAATCACCATGGATTACGGCCGGGTGCGGTTGTGGGGATCGATTGCTTTCGTCATTGGTTCTGCGCTGACCGGTAAACTGGTGAGTTTGTTTGATTATCGGGCGATCCTGCTGTTGTTAAGCCTGGGCACGGCCTCGATGCTGTTGGGCATGTTGCTGAAACCTTCAGTGATGCCGCAAGGGGAGAGCCGACATCAGGAGGCGGCCGGACTATCGGCGTGGCTTAGCCTGGTGCGGCAAAGCTGGCGTTTTCTTGCCTGCGTCTGTCTGTTGCAGGGGGCGCACGCCGCCTACTACGGCTTCAGCGCGCTATACTGGCAGCAGGCCGGTTATTCAGCTTCCGCCGTCGGCTATTTATGGTCGCTTGGCGTCGTCGCCGAAGTGGTGATTTTCGCCTTGAGTAAAAAAGTCTTCCGTCGCTTTAGCGCCCGCGACCTGCTGCTGCTCTCGGCGGTGTGTGGGGTGGCGCGCTGGACGATTATGGGCTGGACGACCGCGCTGCCATGGCTACTGGTCGCGCAGATCCTTCACTGTGGTACGTTTACCGTCTGCCATCTGGCGGCCATGCGCTATATCGCCGCGCGGCAGGGAAGTGAGGTTATCCGCCTGCAGGCCGTTTACTCGGCGGTGGCGATGGGCGGCAGCATCGCGGTGATGACGGTGTTTGCTGGTTTCCTCTACCAGCACCTGCATCAGGGCGTCTTCTGGGTGATGGCGCTGGTGGCGCTACCGGCGCTGGTCGTGCGACCGAAGGCGGTGAGCGCCTAATCCTCAAGCATTTTGCAAATCTGCTGCCGCTGGTGATCGCTAAAATTCTCTTCAGCATGAAACAGCGGCGGCGAAAACAGCGGTAGCGCGGTGGTGTAAGGCGTGACCACCAAGGTCACATCCTTCGGCGCGCCTTGTTGCTGAAACTGGGTCACGCTTAAGTACTTAATATTCAGCGGCAGCAGCGTCAATTCCCGCAATTGCATTTCCAGCGCCTGTTCCAGTTCGCTATTTTCCCGCGTCAGCAGCACCACCTGCTTTTCATGCAGGTCGGCTTTTTGCATCAACCACGCGCCGAAAATAACCGCGATTAAGCTGACCTCTTCCTGATTAAATTGAATATGATAGGCCGCTTCGAAATCGCGTAATGCCTCCTGGGTGGTACGCATCAGGCGCGGATACAGGCGTCCGATCTCCTCCGGTAAAGCGTTATCAATACCGATGGCGAATACGCTGCGGTTCAACGCTTGCGAAAGATGGATATAGAGTTGGTCGCTCAACCCTTGTTCATCGCTGAATGGCCGTCCCGCCAGATCCTGGAAACGATGGATCAAGCGGGAGATCGCCAGATGCAGGCGTCTGTCCTGTTGATGACCGTCGTGAATGGGATCCGGTGTTTTCAGTAACATAAACAGCAGGGTCAGAAAATGTTGTTCGCCGGCGTGTGGCGTGGCGCTGACCCGGCGCTGCCAGTGGCGAACGATTTCGGCGGCGAGGTTAAATTCCGCCGCGGCCTGCGCCCAGTTGCGCTGCTCACGGGTGAAATCCGGCGACTGGCCCAGATGATGTTGTAGCAGGCAGTACTGAAGATACAGGCGCAGGAACTGACCATCCCGGCAGTCGAACTGCCGATTAAGCGTGCGCGCGCAGCGATTCACCAGCGCCTGAAGATTGGTATCATCATATAAGGTTCGCGCGATACCCTGCTGTTTAAGCTGCGTTTTTAACGCCGGGGTAAAATGGTGGTGAACGAAGTGCGGGCACAGGCGCAGCCCACGCCGGAGAGCGTGCAGCAGGCACAGGCGTTGATCGAGCGCGGCGCCTTCAATCCGATAGCTGCCGTCCATCTGCGACGCGAGAGTCAGTCGATGATAACGCTGAATTTCGCGCCCCGTCTCCGCGATATCCTGTTGGGCCGTCGCCTCATCCACCTGGTTGAGCCTGACCAGCTGTTGCGGCGTGACGGATTGTCCCGGAAGATAGAACATCAGGAGCACCTGGCTACGGCGCTGTGGACTGGAAAGCGCAGATGGTGGTTCAATCACTGTCATCATCTGGTAAGTTCCAGTTAGGGTTTCAGCTAAGAATAGCCAAAGGATGCAGGGTGAGCAGGGCGGACCGCGGCCTTTAGATCAGGATTGCTGGCGAAGTTCACAGAATTTTTCACGCGAGGAACAGATGAAGAGAGTGAAACACTGCGTCGGTGCGGCATTTTTCATGGTTTTATCATTGTCAGCCGTTGCGCATCCGCACAGCTTCATTAATTTGCAGAGTGAAGCCGTGGTGAAAGACGGTCTGTTGACCGGCTTTAACATGCGCTGGACGATGGACGAAATAACCTCAGCGGATCTGCTCTATGATGCCGGCAATGCAAAGCCGGGCAGTGAAGTATGGAAAAAACTCGCGGCGGAGGTCATGGCCAACGTACTCGGCCAGCACTACTTCAGCGAACTGTGGCATAACGGCCAGCGTGTTAAGTTTGCTAACCGTCCGGATGGCTACGGCCTTGCACGGAGCGGGCTGCAGGCGGTACTCACCTTCACCTTGCCGCTGGCGACGCCGGAACCTGTTGCCGGACAAACCTTTACGTTATCCACCTTCGATCCGACCTACTACGTCGATATGTTTTATGAGCAGGATAGCGATTTTTCACTGCCTGCCGCGCTGCGGGCCTCCTGCAAGGCCACGGTAATGACGCCGAAACCCAACGACAAAATGTTGTCTTATGCGCAGTCGCTCGATAAAGAGGACGCGCCGCCGGAAGACATGGAACTGGGTAACTACTTCGCCCAGAAGGTGACCTTGAAATGTCAGTAGTTTTTACGCCGCGAGCGCGGGCGCCGCGCTGGAAATCACTCTGGCCGCTGGCGCTGTTTCTGACGCTGAGCGTCGTGGGCGGTATCTGGTTGTGGCTCGCCTGGCCGCAGGTACTGTTGCAAAGCGCGGTCTGGCAGCGTTCACTGAATCTTGAGCTCAGCCAACTGCTGCAGGCGGTGGCGGATAATCCGTCAGCGGCGGGGCTGTCGCTGCTCGGGTTCAGCTTTGTCTACGGCGTACTGCACGCGCTTGGCCCCGGTCATGGAAAAATCGTGATTACCACCTGGCTTGCCACCCATCCCTCAAAGCTGAAATCGAGTATTGCGCTGACGCTGGCGGCATCGCTGTTGCAGGGAATGGTGGCGATAGTACTCGTGGTGGTGGTATTGACGCTGCTGCAGCTTCCGGCGCGTCAACTGCATCTCAGCAGCTTCTGGCTGGAGAAGGGGAGCTATCTGCTGGTCGGCGCATTGGGGCTTTTACTGTGCTGGCGGGCTTTGAAAAAACTGCGAGTCTTGCTGCGGTGGCCAACGTTTACCGCTTTTACCCCGCATCACGTCCATGATGAACATTGCGGCTGCGGCCATCAGCACCTTCCGGCGCCGGATCAACTACAGAGTGGCGACGACTGGCGCGCCAGGCTGGCGATTGTGCTGTCGATGGGCATGCGTCCCTGCTCGGGAGCGATTATGGTGCTGCTGTTCAGCAAGGTGATCGGCGTCTTTGGCTGGGGCATGGCTGCCGCGCTGGTAATGGCGGCGGGAACGTCGCTGACCATAAGCGGGCTGGCGCTATTGGTGCATGGATTCCGCCAGTTGGCTATCCGCCTGAGTCGCCATCAGGCGCCGGCGATGTGGAAACAGGTTGGCTGGGCGACGCTGGCGCTGGCCGGCGGCGTGGCGCTGTTGACGGCGGCTGTCGTGATGTGGAGTAGCGCGATCCCGCCGGGCGGCGGCTTGCGGCCGTTTTAGGGGATAAAAAAGGAAGCCGCAGCTTCCTTTTTACATTCAGTGAGAAATTAACGCTTCAGCGCTTCGCTCAGCTGCTCGCGCATGTTCGCCAGCATCGCCTTCACGACGCGCGGGTTACCGGCTACGATGTTGCCGGTCAGCATATAGTTATGACCACCGGTGAAGTCGCAAACGATGGCGCCTGCTTCACGAGCGATCAATTCGCCTGCGGCGAAATCCCACGGTTTGAGGGCGATTTCAAAGTAACCGTCAACGCGGCCAGCGGCAACGTAGGCCAGATCCAGCGCGGCGGAACCGGTGCGACGGAAGTCAGCGCATTCGGTGAACATGTTGCCGAGGATGTTCATGTAAGCGGTAGCGTGCTGCTTCGCTTTGAACGGGAAACCGGTGGCGATGATGGTACCGTCGAGATCGCGAGCGTTGCTGCCGCGCAGACGGTAACCGTTCAGCTGCGCGCCCTGACCGCGGGTGGCGGTGAACAGTTCATTACGCATTGGATCGTAAACCACCGCGACTTCAGTACGGCCTTTAATGCGTACGGCGATGGAAACAGAGAAGTGTGGCAGACGTTTAACGAAGTTGGTGGTGCCATCCAGTGGATCGATAACCCATTGAATATCCTGATCTTCACCAGCGTGCTCGCCGCTTTCTTCGGTGATGATGGTGTGCTGTGGGTAAGACTTGCGAATGGTTTCGATAATAATCGCTTCTGCAGCTTTATCGACGTTAGTCACAAAGTCATTGCTGCCTTTCTGGCTGGTTTCTACGGAATCTGGCGTTTCGTAGTGCTTGGCAATTAAATTACCCGCCTTGCGCGCTGCGCGCACGGCAATGTTCAGCATCGGATGCATCGGTATCTCTCACTGGATGTTAAAGAACGGGAAAAAACGGCGCATATAGTAACAGCGAATTCTGCTTATGTCTCCGTTTTATGTTAGCATGCACGAATAATCTTTAGCCGAAGAACCATAATGCTGCAAAATATTCGAATCGTACTGGTAGAAACCTCACACACCGGCAATATGGGCTCCGTTGCCCGCGCGATGAAAACCATGGGCTTAACTAACCTGTGGCTGGTCAACCCGCTGGTGAAACCTGATTCCCAGGCCATCGCGCTGGCCGCTGGCGCCAGCGATGTGATTGGCAACGCGCAGATCGTCGATACCCTTGATGAAGCGCTGGCGGGCTGTAGCCTGGTGGTTGGCACCAGCGCACGTTCCCGCACGCTGCCGTGGCCGATGCTGGATCCGCGCGAATGCGGTCTGAAAAGCGTCGCCGAAGGCCAACATGCGCCGGTCGCGCTGGTCTTTGGTCGCGAGCGCGTTGGCCTGACTAACGACGAACTGCAGAAGTGCCACTATCACGTGGCGATCGCCGCCAACCCGGAGTACAGCTCGCTGAACCTGGCGATGGCGGTGCAGGTTATCGCCTATGAAGTGCGGATGGCCTGGCTGGCGACTCAGGAGCAGGCGCAGCCGGCGGTTGAACATGAAGAAACGCCGTATCCGCTGGTCGATGATTTAGAACGTTTTTACGGCCACCTTGAGCAGACGCTGCTGGCGACCGGTTTTATCCGCCCGAATCATCCGGGGCAGGTGATGAACAAGCTGCGTCGTCTGTTCACACGCGCGCGTCCGGAAAGCCAGGAGCTGAACATCCTGCGCGGGATGCTGGCGTCTATTGAGCAGCAGAATAAAGGTAAGTAAGCGCGTTAACGCCGGATGGCGCTTTGCTTATCCGGCCTACGAATCCACATCGCTGTTGTAGCCCGGGAGCGGCTCGAAATCAATAACGGCACGGAAAGCCAAATACCTGACTAAAACAGTCAAGTAAATAGTTGACCAATTTACTCGGGAATGTCAGACTTGGCCCTGCTATGCAATACCCATATTAATAAAAAGCCCGGGCAGGGGCGAGTTTGAGGTTAAGTAAGACATGAGACTGACATCTAAAGGGCGTTATGCCGTGACCGCAATGCTTGACGTTGCGCTCAACTCTGAAACGGGCCCGGTTCCGTTGGCAGATATTTCAGAGCGTCAGGGAATTTCGCTTTCCTATCTGGAACAGCTGTTCTCTCGCCTGCGTAAAAATGGTCTGGTATCCAGCGTTCGTGGGCCAGGCGGCGGTTACCTGTTAGGTAAAGAAGCTGGCAGCATCGCCGTAGGCGAAGTGATCAGCGCCGTAGACGAATCCGTTGACGCCACCCGTTGTCAGGGTAAAGGCGGCTGCCAGGGTGGCGATAAGTGTCTGACCCACGCGTTATGGCGCGATCTGAGCGAACGTTTGACCGGTTTCCTCAACAACATCACCTTGGGCGAACTGGTGAATAACCAGGAAATCCTCGATGTTTCTGGTCGTCAGCACAATCATGAATCTCAGCGTACTACGCGTTCTCAGGACGCCATTGACGTAAAACTGCGCGCCTAGCACGAGGCTTAGTTTCAGCTTGCGGCTTACGGGCTGCAAGGTGAAACGGCAGGGTAGATAGCAATAATAAAGATTTTCAGAATCAGGCCGGGATGTTGAGGCATCTCGTGTACTCGGTCGTACATCAAGCCGGTTGCCTGGTTCCTTGCATTGAGTGATGTACGGAGTTTAAGAGCAATGAAATTACCGATTTACCTCGATTACTCCGCAACAACGCCGGTGGACCCGCGTGTTGCCGAGAAAATGATGCAGTTCCTGACCCTGGACGGGACCTTTGGTAACCCGGCCTCACGTTCTCACCGTTTCGGTTGGCAGGCTGAAGAGGCGGTAGATATCGCCCGTAATCAGATTGCCGAACTGGTCGGTGCCGATCCGCGCGAAATCGTCTTTACCTCCGGCGCAACGGAATCCGATAACCTGGCGATTAAAGGTGCAGCCAACTTTTATCAGAAAAAAGGCAAGCACATCATCACCAGCAAAACCGAGCATAAAGCGGTACTGGATACCTGCCGTCAGCTTGAGCGCGAAGGTTTTGAAGTGACCTACCTTGCTCCGCAGAGCAACGGTATTATCGATCTGAAAGAACTGGAAGCGGCGATGCGTGACGACACCATCCTAGTTTCCATTATGCACGTGAACAACGAAATCGGCGTGGTGCAGGATATCGCTACCATCGGCGAGATGTGCCGCGCCCGCGGTATCATTTACCACGTTGACGCCACCCAGAGCGTGGGCAAGCTGCCTATCGATCTGAGCCAGCTGAAAGTTGACCTGATGTCCTTCTCCGGTCACAAAATTTACGGCCCGAAAGGTATCGGCGCGCTGTACGTACGCCGTAAGCCGCGTATCCGCATCGAAGCGCAGATGCACGGCGGCGGCCACGAGCGCGGCATGCGTTCAGGCACCCTGCCTGTCCACCAGATCGTCGGTATGGGCGAAGCTTACCGTATCGCCAAAGAAGAGATGGAAAGCGAAATGGCGCGCCTGCGCGGCCTGCGTGACCGTCTGTGGAACGGCGTGAAAGATATGGAAGAAGTTTATCTGAATGGCGATCTCGAGCAGGGCGCGCCGAACATTCTCAACGTCAGCTTCAACTATGTTGAAGGCGAGTCGCTGATTATGGCGCTGAAAGACCTGGCGGTTTCCTCCGGTTCAGCCTGTACTTCCGCGAGCCTTGAGCCATCCTACGTGCTGCGCGCGTTAGGCATGACTGATGAACTGGCGCACAGTTCTATTCGTTTCTCTTTAGGTCGTTTTACTACCGAAGAAGAGATTGACTACACCATCAAACTGGTTCGTAACTCCATCGGCCGTCTGCGCGATCTTTCTCCGCTGTGGGAAATGTTCAAGCAGGGCGTGGATCTGAACAGCATTGAATGGTCACATCACTAATTCGGCACCGATAAGGAGAATTCATCATGGCATACAGCGAAAAAGTCATCGATCATTACGAAAACCCGCGCAACGTCGGCTCTTTCGACAACAGCGACGACAGCGTCGGTAGCGGTATGGTTGGCGCGCCGGCGTGCGGCGACGTCATGAAGTTGCAGATTAAAGTCAACAATGAAGGTATCATTGAAGACGCGCGCTTCAAGACCTATGGCTGCGGTTCTGCTATCGCTTCCAGCTCCCTGGTCACCGAGTGGGTGAAAGGTAAATCGCTGGACGAAGCGCAGGCTATCAAGAACACCGATATCGCCGATGAACTGGAACTGCCGCCGGTGAAAATTCACTGCTCTATCCTGGCGGAAGACGCGATTAAAGCCGCGATTGCGGATTACAAAAGCAAACGTGAAGCAAAATAATTAAGAGTTGAGGTTTGTTATGTCGATTACCTTAAGCGACAGTGCAGCAGCGCGAGTCAATTCCTTCCTGGCGAACCGCGGTAAAGGCTTTGGCCTGCGTCTGGGGGTAAGAACCTCCGGTTGTTCAGGTATGGCTTATGTACTGGAATTTGTTGACGAGCCGGCGGCAGAAGACACCGTGTTTGAAGACAAAGGCGTGAAAGTCGTGATCGACGGTAAGAGCCTGCAATTCCTCGACGGCACTCAACTGGACTTCGTCAAAGAAGGCCTTAACGAAGGGTTTAAATTTACCAACCCGAACGTGAAAGATGAGTGCGGTTGCGGCGAAAGCTTTAACGTATAATCGGTAATCCCCAACCCCACCGCGGTCACGCCGCGCGTGGGGTTTTAGTTTAGATGCATGACCCTGAGGTTACTATGGACTATTTCACCCTCTTCGGGTTACCAGCCAGCTATACCCTCTCGCTTGAACAACTAGCTGTCCGGTATCAGGATCTGCAGCGCCAGTACCATCCGGATAAATTTGCCAGCGCGCCCGCTGCGGAACAGCTGGCTGCGGTTCAGCACTCCGCCACCATTAACCAGGCCTGGCAGACTCTGCGTCATCCGCTGACCCGTGCGGAATATCTCCTTTCGCTGCACGGTTTTGACCTCGCCAGCGAGCAGCACACCGTCCGCGACACCGCGTTCCTGATGGAACAGCTGGAACTGCGCGAAGAGCTCGATGAAATCGGCCAGGCGAAAGACGAAGCGCGGCTGGAAACCTTTATCAAACGGGTAAAAGCGCTGTTTGATACCCGCCATCAACTGATGGTTGAACAATTGCAAAACGAGACCTGGGATGCGGCGGCTGATACTGTACGCAAGCTCCGTTTTCTCGATAAACTGCGCAGCAGTGCTGAAGAACTCGAAGAAAAACTGCTCGACTTTTAATTTTCGGAAGCAATTATGGCCCTATTACAAATTAGTGAGCCTGGTCTGAGCGCCGCGCCGCATCAGCGTCGATTGGCGGCAGGTATCGACCTTGGCACCACCAATTCTCTGGTTGCTACCGTGCGTAGCGGCCAGGCCGAAACTCTGCCCGACCATCAAGGCCGCTACCTGCTGCCGTCGGTCGTGAACTACCACGCCTCTGGACTGACCGTCGGCTATGAAGCCCGGCTCAATGCCGCTCAGGATCCGGTGAACACCATCAGCTCGGTGAAGCGAATGATGGGGCGTTCCCTCGCCGATATTCAAACCCGCTATCCGCACTTGCCGTACCAGCTGCAGGCCAGTGAAAATGGACTGCCGATGATCCAGACCGCCGGCGGCCTGCTGAACCCAGTGCGGGTCTCCGCCGACATCCTGAAAGCGCTGGCCGCCCGCGCCACTGAAGCGCTGGCGGGCGATCTCGACGGCGTGGTCATTACCGTTCCGGCCTATTTCGATGACGCTCAGCGTCAGGGAACCAAAGACGCGGCGCGTCTGGCGGGCCTGCACGTGCTGCGTTTGCTCAATGAGCCGACCGCGGCGGCTATCGCCTACGGCCTCGATTCCGGCCAAGAAGGGGTGATTGCGGTTTACGATCTCGGCGGCGGTACCTTTGATATCTCCATTCTGCGCTTAAGCCGTGGGGTGTTTGAAGTGCTGGCGACCGGCGGTGATTCCGCTCTCGGCGGCGATGATTTCGACCATCTGCTGGCCGACTATCTGCGCGAGCAGGCGGGCCTCAGCGACCGTAGCGATAACCGCCTGCAGCGTGAGCTGCTGGATGCCGCCATTGCGGCGAAAATCGCCTTAAGCGACGCCGACGTGGCGCACGTCGAAGTCGGCGGCTGGCAGGGCGATATCACCCGTAGCCAGTTTAACGATCTGATTGCCCCACTGGTAAAACGTACCCTGATGGCCTGCCGTCGCGCGCTGAAAGACGCCGGCGTTGAAGCGCAAGAGGTGCTGGAAGTGGTGATGGTCGGCGGTTCCACCCGCGTGCCGTTGGTGCGTGAGCGCGTTGGCGAATTCTTTGGCCGTAACCCGCTGACCTCTATCGACCCGGACAAAGTCGTCGCCATCGGCGCGGCGATTCAGGCGGATATTCTGGTCGGCAACAAACCGGACAGCGAACTGCTGCTGCTTGATGTTATCCCGCTGTCGCTTGGGCTGGAAACCATGGGCGGCCTGGTAGAGAAAGTGATCCCGCGTAATACCACCATTCCGGTGGCCCGCGCGCAGGAGTTTACCACTTTCAAAGATGGCCAAACGGCGATGTCCATTCACGTGATGCAGGGCGAGCGTGAGCTGGTGCAGGATTGCCGCTCGCTGGCGCGTTTCGCGCTGCGCGGTATCCCGGCGCTGCCGGCGGGCGGGGCGCATATTCGCGTCACCTTCCAGGTTGATGCCGACGGTCTGCTGAGCGTTACAGCGATGGAAAAATCGACCGGCGTGGAAGCCTCAATCCAGGTGAAACCGTCTTACGGCCTGACCGATGGCGAAATCGCCAACATGATTAAAGATTCGATGAGCTACGCCGAACAGGATATCCAGGCGCGTATGCTGGCTGAACAGAAAGTCGAAGCCGCTCGCGTACTGGAGAGCCTGGAAAGCGCGCTGGCCGCCGACGCCGCGCTGTTAAGCGCCGCAGAGCGTCAGGTTATCGATGCCGCCGCGGAGCAAGTTCGCGCCGCCGCGGCAGGCGAAGATGCCGACGCGATTAAAGAAGCCATTAAAAATATCGACACACAAACCCAGGAATTCGCCGCACGCCGCATGGACCAGTCGGTCCGCGCTGCGCTGAAAGGCCAATCCGTGGACGAGGTTTAAAATGCCAAAAATTGTTTTTCTGCCCCACCAGGACCTGTGTCCGGATGGCGTAGTTGTGGAAGCTGAGAGCGGTGAAACCATTCTGGATGCGGCGCTGCGTAGCGGTATCGAGATTGAACACGCCTGTGAAAAATCCTGTGCCTGCACCACCTGCCACTGCATCGTGCGTGAAGGTTTTGACTCGCTGGCGGAAAGTAGCGAAGATGAAGACGACATGCTGGATAAAGCCTGGGGGCTAGAACCTGACAGCCGTCTGAGCTGCCAGGCGCGCGTTACCGACGAAGATCTGGTCGTTGAGATCCCGCGTTACACCATCAACCACGCACGCGAGCACTAATATGGCACTGAAATGGACCGACAGCCGCGAAATCGGCGAAGCCTTGTATGACGCTTACCCGGATCTCGACCCGAAAACCGTTCGCTTCACCGATATGCATCAGTGGATTTGCGACCTGGAAGAGTTCGATGACGACCCAAACGCATCCAATGAAAAAATTCTGGAGGCGATTCTGCTAGTCTGGTTAGACGAAGCCGAATAATTTTCGCCTCAAGCGGAAAAATTTTAACGGGCTGCCATAGGGTGGCCCGTTTGCTAATAAGGATAAAGATAATGACCGAAGCCATGAAGATTACGCTTTCTACTCTGCCTGCCGATGCGCGCTGGGGAGAAAAAGCGACCTGGAGTATCAATAACGACGGTATCGCCTTACATCTCAACGGTAAAGACGACCTGGGGTTAATCCAGCGCGCGGCGCGCAAAATTGACGGTATGGGTATCAAGCACGTCGCCCTGAGCGGCGAAGGCTGGAATACCGATCGCGCCTGGGCCTTTTGGGCCGGCTATAAAGGGCCGAAAGGTCAGCGCCAGGTCGAATGGCCAACCCTGGACGACGCGCAGCGCAGCGAGCTGGATAACCGTCTGACGATCATTGATTGGGTTCGCGACACCATCAACGCGCCGGCAGAAGAGCTGGGGCCAGAACAGCTGGCGCAGCGCGCCGTCGATCTGCTGTGCGGCGTGGCGGGCGAAAAGGTCAGCTATCGCATCACCAAAGGCGAAGATCTGCGTGAGCAAAACTATCTTGGCCTGCATACCGTTGGCCGCGGCTCCGAGCGCCCGCCGGTCCTGCTGGCGCTGGACTATAACCCGACTGGCGATAAAGACGCGCCGGTATACGCCTGTCTGGTCGGCAAAGGCATCACCTTCGACTCCGGCGGCTACAGCATCAAGCAAAGCGCCTTTATGGATTCGATGAAATCCGACATGGGCGGCGCGGCCACCGTGACGGGCGCGCTGGCTTTCGCCATTACCCGCGGTCTGAACAAACGTGTGAAGCTGTTCCTGTGCTGCGCGGATAACCTGATTAGCGGCAACGCTTTCAAGCTTGGCGATATCATTCATTACCGTAACGGCAAAACCGTTGAAATCATGAACACCGACGCCGAAGGCCGCCTGGTGCTGGCGGATGGCCTGATCGACGCCTCGGCGCAGAAGCCGCAGCTGATCATCGATGCCGCCACCCTGACCGGCGCGGCGAAAACCGCGTTGGGTAACGACTACCACGCGCTGTTTAGCTTTGACGACGCGCTGGTGAACCGACTACTGGCGAGCGCGCAGGCGGAAAATGAAGCCTTCTGGCGTCTGCCGCTGGCCGAATTCCACCGCAACCAGCTGCCGTCTAACTTCGCTGAGCTGAACAACACCGGCAGCGCGGCGTATCCGGCCGGCGCCAGCACCGCGGCGGGTTTCCTGTCCCACTTCGTGGAAAACTACCACCAGGGCTGGCTGCATATCGACTGCTCCGCGACTTACCGTAAAGCTGCGGTTGAACAGTGGTCGGCGGGTGCCACGGGCCTTGGCGTGCGCACTATCGCTAATCTGCTGACGGCTGAGTAATGGCCTTGCCGGGTGGCGCTACGCTTACCCGGCCTGGAAAACCGTAGGCCCGCGCGGACGGGCGATTTTTGAAGTAGCGAATCTATGTCTGATACTAAAAATGAATTAGAAACTCTGCTGGAGAAGGCGGCGACCGAGCCTGCTCATCGTCCGGCATTTTTCACCGCGCTGCTTGAGGCCACCGTCTGGGTGCCGGGTAGCGCGGCGGACGGCGAGCAGATTGTCGAAGATAGCGCCCTCGATCTCCAGCATTGGGAAAAAGATGACGGCACGTCGGTCATTCCGTTCTTCACCTCGCTGGAGGCGCTACAGCAGGCGGTAGAAGAGGAACAGGCCTTCGTGATGATGCCGGCGCGCACGCTGATGGCGATGACGCTGGGCGAATCGCTGTTTCTCAACCCGAAGCTGCCGAGCGGCAAAGAATTTACCCCGCGGGAAATCAGCCATCTGCTGGGTGAAGAGGGCAGCCCGCTCAGTACCCAGACGGTACTGGAAGGCGGCGAAGCGCTGCTGCTGTCTGAAGTCGCCGAACCGCCGGCGCAGATGGTGGATTCGCTGACCACGCTGTTCAAAACGCTGAAGACCGTCAAGCGGGCGTTTCTGTGTTCGATTAAAGAGAGCGCCGACGCGCCGGCCAACTTGTTGATCGGGATTGAAGCGGAAGGGGATATTGAATCCATTATCCAGACCACCGGCAGCGTGGCCACCGATACCTTGCCGGGCGATGAACCTATCGATATTTGCCAGGTGGTAGAAGGCGAGAAGGGCATCAGCCACTTTATGATTGCCCATATCGCGCCGTTCTATGAAAAGCGCTGGGGTAGCTTCCTGCGCGATTTCAAGCAGAACCGGATTATTTAAAGCCAACCGGGTAGGGCACAGCCACTACCCGGATATTTTACCTTTACTGTGCCGGCTCGATCGGCAAATCCGTTCTCGCGCCCCATTCGCTCCACGAACCATCGTACAGGCACACGCCGTTGACGCCGAGGGTGGTCAACGCCAGTACCACCACTGCCGCCGTTACCCCGGAGCCGCAGCTGGCGATAATCGGTCGTGAAAAATCAACGCCCTGACGCTTAAAGATATCGTTCATCTCATCGACGGTTTTCAGTTCGCCATTAATCACCAGCTCGGTCCACGGGACGTTAAGCGCGCCGGGGATATGCCCGCGGCGTAAGCCTGGACGCGGCTCATCCGCAAGCCCGTTAAAACGCGCCGCCGGACGGGCATCGACGATCTGCGCCGATCCTTCATGGCTGACCAGCAGCACATCGGTTAAGCGTTTGATCACCTCCGGATCGAAGTTCACCTCAAATTCGCCTTCCGGCAGGTCCGGTTCGCCTTTCTCCAGCGGCAATTCATCGCGGCGCCAGCCTTCGAGGCCACCGGCGACAATCGACACTCTTTCGACGCCGAAGGTGCGTAACATCCACCAGGCGCGCGGCGCTGAGAACAGATTGCCTTCATCATAAACCACCAGGTGCTTATCGCTGCTGACGCCAAGCTCGCGCATCGCCACGGCGAAGGTTTCCGCCCGCGGCATCATATGCGGCAGCGGGCTGGTGTGGTCAGACAGCGCTTCGATATCAAAAAAAACCGCGCCGGGGATATGCCCGTCGCGGTATTCCGCCGCCATATCGCGCAGCGCTTCTTGACCCGCCGGCGCCATCCGCGCGTCCAGAATTTGAATCTGCGGGTCATCAATATGTTCCGCCAGCCAGTCGGCCGCAACAAAGAATGAGGTGGACATGAGTGCCTCCGTTTTATTATCGATCAATGAATTGTCGGCGTTTTATAAAGGGCTGACAAGTTAAGGTCACGGGAGTGGGGAGGAGGTCACGTAGTTTCCCGATTCATCGGTGGTTTCTATGCTGGTAGCTGTTGAGAATCGCCGTGATGACGCATAATAGAACGTTATTGATTGCATCAGGCTCTGGGCCGAGGGGTTAGAAGGATGAAACCATTTCGTTTAGCGGCGCTTTCGTTGGCGCTCCTTACCGCACTATCATTAAGCGGCTGCGATAACAGCGGTGAGCCGCAGGCCGTGTCGGCGGCCGATAAAGGCGCTACCGATAGCGCGAAAAAGCCGGATAGCGCGCAGCTGGCGACGTTAAAAGAAAAAAGCCAGGGCAAGGCTTTGACGTTGCTCGACGCTTCTGAAGTACAGCTAGATGGCGCGGCGACGCTGGTGCTGACCTTCTCCATTCCGCTCAAACCGGATCAGGATTTTTCTCGCAGCGTCCATCTGGTCGATAAGAAAAGCGGCAAGGTTGACGGCGCGTGGGAGCTGGCGCCGAATCTCAAAGAGCTGCGTCTGCGCCACCTCGAGCCAAAGCGTGAATTGATCGTCACCGTTGACCCAACGCTCATTGCCCTCAATGACGCCACCCTCGGCAGCCCTTTTGAAAAAACCATCGCCACTCGCGATATCGCGCCGAGCGTCGGTTTCGCCAGCCGCGGTTCGCTGCTGCCGGGGAAAGTGGTCGCCGGGCTGCCGGTGATGGCGCTGAACGTCGACAATGTCGATGTTAATTTCTTCCGTATCAAGCCGGAATCACTCTCGGCCTTCGTCAGTCAGTGGGAATACCGGAACTCGTTAAGCAATTGGGAATCAGACGAACTGTTGAAGATGGCCGACCTGGTTTATAGCGGACGCTTCGATCTCAACCCGGCGCGGAATACCCGTGAAAAGCTGCTGCTGCCGCTTAACGACATCAAGCCGCTCCAGCAGCCAGGCGTCTATGTGGCGGTGATGAACCCGGCCGGTCATTATAGCTACAGTAACGCGGCAACGCTGTTCACCCTCAGCGATATCGGCGTCTCCGCGCATCGCTACCATAACCGGCTTGATGTCTTTACCCAGAGCCTCGAAAATGGCGCCGCGCAGTCGGGAATTGAAGTGCAATTGCTAAACGCCAAAGGGCAGACGCTGGCGCAGGCGAAAAGCGATAGCCAGGGTCATGTTACTCTGCAAACCGATAAAGAGGCGGCGCTGCTGCTGGCGCGAAAAGACGGGCAGACTACGCTGCTTGACCTTAAACTGCCGGCGCTGGATCTGGCGGAGTTCTCCATCGCTGGCGCTCCTGGCTTCAGCAAACAGTTCTTTATGTTTGGCCCGCGCGATCTCTATCGCCCGGGGGAAACGGTTATCCTTAACGCGCTGTTGCGTGACGGCGATGGAAAACCGCTGGCGGAGCAGCCGGTGAAGCTGGAAGTGGTGCAGCCGGATGGCCAGGTGATTCGCTCTGTGATGAGCAAACCGGTCAATGGCCTGTATCAGTTTACTTATCCGCTCGACAGCGGCGCGGCCACCGGTATGTGGCACATTCGCGCCAGCACCGGCGATAATCAACCCCGCGAGTGGGATTTCCACGTCGAAGACTTTATGCCCGAGCGCATGGCGCTGAATCTGACGCCGCAGGCCGCGCCTATCGCCCCTGATGCCGACGTCGCCTTTAGCGTCAGCGGCGCTTATCTCTACGGCGCGCCAGCCAGCGGCAATCAGCTGCAGGGCAAACTATTCCTGCGTCCGCTACGCGATGCCGTCGCTGCGCTGCCGGGCTTCCAGTTCGGCGATATCGCGGAAGAAAACCTCTCCCGTAGCCTCGATGAAGTCCAACTGACGCTGGATGAAAAAGGCCATGGCGAAGTGACCACCGCGAGCCAGTGGCAGGATAGCCATTCGCCGCTGCAGGTCGTGTTGCAGGCCAGCCTGCTGGAATCCGGCGGCCGTCCGGTGACCCGTACCGTACAGCAGCCGATCTGGCCTGCCGAGGCGCTGCCGGGGATCCGTCCGCAATTTACGCTGAAGGACGTTTACGACTACCGCACCGATACCACGGTGAAACAGCCGGTAGTCGATGAAAACAGTAACGCCGCGTTTGACATCGTCTATGCCGATGCCAAAGGCGAGAAAAAAGCGGTCTCCGGTCTGCAGGTGCGGTTGATCCGCGAGCGGCGCGACTACTACTGGAACTGGTCCGATAGCGAAGGCTGGCAGTCGCAGTTCGATCAAAAAGATCTGCAGGAGGGCGAGGAGTCGCTGGATTTGCAGGCCGGGCAGATAGGTAAAGTGAGTTTCCCGGTAGAGTGGGGCTCGTATCGTCTGGAGGTGAAAGGGCCGGATGACGTTGTCAGCAGCGTGCGCTTCTGGGCGGGCTATAGCTGGCAGGATAACAGCGAAGGCGCCGGCGCGGCGCGTCCTGACCGCGTAACGATGAAGCTCGACAAACCTGGCTATAAACCGGGCGACACCATCAAGCTGCATATTGCCGCCCCGGCGGCGGGTAAAGGCTACGCGATGGTCGAATCCAGCGAAGGGCCGCTGTGGTGGCAGGAAATTGACGTCCCGGCGGAGGGCATGGATCTGTCTATTCCGGTCGATAAAGCCTGGAATCGCCACGATCTCTACCTCAGCACGTTGGTGGTTCGCCCCGGCGATAAATCGCGCTCGGCGACGCCGAAACGCGCGGTCGGCCTGCTGCATCTGCCGCTGGGCGATGAAAACCGCCGTCTGTCTCTGGCGCTGGAGGCGCCGGATAAAATGCGCCCGAATCAGCCGTTGACGGTGAAAGTGAAGGCCAGCGTGAAAGAGGGCGAGGTGCCGAAACAGATTAACGTTCTGCTCTCGGCGGTGGATAGCGGGGTGCTGAATATTACCGATTACGCTACGCCGGATCCGTGGAACGCTTTCTTCGGCCAGAAACGTTACGGCGCGGATATTTATGACATCTACAGCCAGGTGATCGAAGGGCAGGGACGCTTAGCCAGCCTGCGTTTCGGCGGCGATGGCGACGAGTTAAAACGCGGCGGCAAACCGCCGGTTAATCACGTGACGATCGTCGCCCAGCAGGCGCAGCCGGTGGTGTTGAATGACCAGGGAGAAGGCACGGTGACGTTACCCATCGGCGATTTTAACGGCGAGTTGCGGGTGATGGCCCAGGCGTGGACGGCAGATGACTTCGGCAGCAGCGAAGATAAAGTGGTGGTTGCCGCCCCGGTTATCGCGGAACTGAATACCCCGCGTTTCCTTGCCAGCGGCGACGCCACGCGTCTGGCGCTGGATCTCAGCAATCTGACCGACAAACCGCAAACCCTGCAGGTGCATCTTACCGCCAGCGGGTTGGTCACGTTGACCGATGGCCAACTGCCGCCGGTACAGCTGGCCCCGGGCGCGCGCAGCACGCTGTTTATACCGGTGACCGCGTTAGCGGGATTCGGCGATGGTCAGGTCAATGCCACCATCAGCGGCCTGAACCTGCCGGGCGAAACCTTCGCGCCGTTGCAAAAACAGTGGAAAATCGGCGTGCGTCCGGCGTTCCCGGCGCAGACCGTCAATAGCGGCGCGGTGCTACAACCTGGCGAAAGCTGGCTGGCGCCGGCGGCGCAGAGTCAGGGGTTCGCCCCGCAAACGCTGCAGGGCCAACTGCTGCTCAGCGGTAAACCGCCGTTGAATCTCGCCCGCTATATTCGCGAGCTGAAAGCCTATCCTTACGGCTGCCTTGAGCAGACCGCCAGCGGCCTGTTCCCTTCTTTATACACCAGCGCGGCGCAGCTAAAAGCGCTGGGGATCAGCGGCGATAGCGATGAAAAACGCCGCGCGGCGGTCGATGTAGGTATCTCGCGCCTGCTGCAGATGCAGCTGGAAAATGGCGGCTTTGCGCTATGGGATAAAGAGGGCCCGGAAGAGTACTGGTTGACCGCCTACGCCATGGACTTCCTCGTCCGCGCGGGCGAGCAGGGCTATAGCGTTCCGGTCAACGCCCTTAATAAAGGCAACGAGCGCCTGCTGCGCTATCTGCAGGAACCGGGGTTGATGACCGTGCGCTACAGCGACGATGCCCAGGCCAGCCGATTTGCCGCTCAGGCATACGCCGCGCTGGTACTGGCGCGTCAGCAAAAAGCGCCGCTCGGCGCCTTGCGTGAAATCTGGAGCCGTCACGAACAGGCGCGCTCCGGATTGCCGCTGCTGCAACTCGGTATTGCGCTGAAAACCATGGGCGATGCGCCGCGCGGCGCTGAGGCTATGAAGCTGGCGGTTGCCACGCCGCGCCAGGATGAGAATCGTTGGCTGGGCGATTACGGCAGCCAACTTCGCGATGATGCGCTGAAGCTGGCGCTGCTGGAAGAAAACAAGCTGCTGCCGGAGGTGCAAAACCAGCTGTTGGGCAGCTTGTCGGAAGAGGCCTATGGCCAGCGCTGGCTGTCGACGCAGGAAACCAACGCGCTGTTCCTTGCCGGGCGTACGCTTGCCGACCTGCCGGGCAACTGGCAGGCGCAAACCTCGCTGCAGGCGGAGCCGCTTGCCAGCGACAAAGCGCAAACCCGCAATCTCGACGGCGATCGGCTGGCGTCGCTGCAGGTGACGAATACCGGCAATCAGCCGCTGTGGCTGCGCCTCGATAGCAGCGGTTATCCGCAAAGCGCGCCGCAGTCGGGAGGCAACGTGTTGGGGATTGAACGCGCTATTTTCGATACCCACGGACAGCAGAAATCGCTGACCTCGCTGCGCAGCGGCGAACTGGTGCTGGTCAAGCTGGAGGTGACCGCCAAACGTAACGTTCCTGACGCGCTGGTGGTCGATCTGCTGCCGGCTGGACTTGAGCTGGAAAACCAGAACCTGGCCAATAGCAGCGCCAGCCTGCAGGAGAATGGCGAAGCGGTACAAAACCTGCTTAACCAGATGCAGCAGGCGGATATTCAGCATCTCGAGTTCCGCGATGACCGCTTTGTCGCCGCAGTCGCCATTAATGAAGGTCAGCCGGTGACGCTGGTCTATCTGGCGCGGGCGGTGACGCCGGGCACCTATCAGGTTCCGCAACCGCAGGTGGAATCGATGTATGTACCGCAGTGGCGGGCAACCGGAACGGCCAGCGGCCCGCTTACCGTTACGCCGTAAATGCGCGCATTACCTCGCATAAAACGTCGCTGGCGCTGGCTGGCGGCGTTTATTTTTCTAGTGTGGCTGGCGCTATTGGCGGCCGATCGTCTGTGGCCGCTGCCGCTGCATGAAGTCACGCCTGCCCGCGTGGTGGTGGCGGAAGACGGCACGCCGCTCTGGCGCTTTGCCGATGCGCAGGGCGTCTGGCGTTATCCGGTCACCATCGACGACGTTTCGCCGCGCTATCTGCAGGCGCTCATTCAGTATGAAGACCGCTGGTTCTGGAAACATCCGGGGGTCAATCCCTTCGCGGTGCTGCGCGCCGCCTGGCAGGATCTGACTTCCGGGCGGGTGGTTTCTGGCGGCAGCACGCTCACCATGCAGGTGGCGCGTCTGCTCGACCCTCATCCACGCACCTTCGGCGGCAAGCTACGCCAGCTATGGCGGGCGCTGCAGCTGGAGTGGCATCTGTCAAAAAGCGAAATTCTTACCCTGTATCTGAACCGCGCGCCGTTTGGCGGCACCCTGCAGGGGATCGGCGCGGCTAGCTGGGCTTATCTTGGTAAACCGCCCGCTCAGCTTAGCTACGGCGAGGCGGCGCTACTGGCCGTGCTCCCGCAGGCGCCGAGCCGTTTACGCCCGGACCGCTGGCCGCAGCGGGCCCAGGCCGCTCGCGATAAGGTACTGGGGCGGATGCTCAGCCAGGGCGTCTGGCCGCAGCGAGCGGTACAGGAAGCGATGGAAGAACCTGTATGGCTATTCCCACGGCAGATGCCTCAGCTGGCGCCGCTGTTTGCGCGCCGGGCGCTGGCGACAAGCGGTGATGAAAAGGTGACGACAACGCTCGATGCCGGGCTCCAGCGGCAGCTTGAAGATCTGGCGATGAACTGGAAATCACGTCTGCCGCCGCGCAGCTCACTGGCGATTGTTGTCGTCGATCATACTGATATGAAAGTCCGCGGCTGGGTGGGATCGGTGGATATCCGCGATGATAGCCGCTTTGGCCACATTGATATGGTCTCGGCGGTGCGCTCGCCGGGGTCGGTGCTGAAACCCTTTATCTACGCGATGGCGATGGATGACGGGCTGATTCACCCGGCATCGCTATTACAGGATGTGCCACGGCGCTTTAGCGATTATCGTCCAGGTAATTTCGACAGCGGGTTTCATGGCCCGGTGAGCGCCAGCGAGGCTCTGGTGCGTTCGTTGAATCTGCCGGCGGTGCAGGTGCTCGAAGCCTATGGACCAAAACGCTTTGCGGCTAATTTACGTAATGCCGGGCTCCCTCTGATGCTACCCTCCGGCGCCGAACCGAATCTGTCGCTGATCCTCGGCGGCGCCGGGGCGCGGCTGGAAGATATTGTCGCGGCGTACGGCGCTTTCGCCCGCCATGGCAAGGCGGCGCGGCTGCGCATGAAACCCGACGACCCGCTGGTGGAAAGAGCGCTAATGTCGCCGGGCGCGGCGTGGATCACCCGGCGGATATTGGCAGGCGAAGCCCAGCCGTTACCCGATGCGTCGCTGCCGCAAGCGGTGCCGCTGGCGTGGAAAACCGGTACCAGCTACGGCTATCGCGATGCGTGGGCGGTAGGCCTCAACGCGCGTTATTTGATTGGCATCTGGACCGGACGGCCAGATGGTACGCCGGTGGTGGGGCAGTTTGGTTTTGCCAGCGCTGTGCCGCTGTTAAACCAGGTCAATAATATGCTGCTGGCGCGTCCGTTAATGAGCCGTGGCGGGCTGCCGGTCGACCCGCGTCCAAAGTCGGTCAGCCGCGGCACTATCTGCTGGCCCGGTGGGCAGGATCTGCCGGTTGGCGATAGCAACTGCCGCCGGCGCTTAGCCAGCTGGCTACTGGATGCCAGCCAGCCGCCGACGCTGCTGCTGCCGGGTCAGGAGGGCGTGCGCGGTATCCGCTTCCCGGTATGGCGCAACGCAGCAGGAGAAAGGGTCGCCGCGGATTGTCCTGGCGCGACAGAAACTTCTGTTGATGTCTGGCCGCTACCGCTGGAATCCTGGCTGCCGGTTAGCGAGCGCCGCCGCGCGCGGCTGGGCATGGCATCGAGGACGTGTCCGCCGCTGCAAACTCAGGATGCCGCGCCGCTGGTGCTTTCCGGCATTCGCGAAGGGGCGGTGATAAAACGGCTCCCGGGCGAGGCGCGGGTGATGTTACCCGTGCAAACGAGCGGTGGAGAAGGGCGGCGCTGGTGGTTTATTAACGGCGAACCGTTAGAGGCGACAGGCGCAAGAACGACAATTACGATAGATAAACCTGGCGAGTGGCAACTGGTGGTAATGGATGAGGCAGGGCAAACGGCAGCCGCCAGTTTTACCTTACAATAAACAGGGTAAATCTGTTGTTGGCGGTTTGTGTTGCTAATACTCATCTTATTTTAACAAAATGTTACCTTCATCCGTAGGCATCGCCGACGTTGCTCATTATAATGCGCGCCAGGCCATACGATCGTATGTGCAACAACAGAACATTTAATTAGAGGTAATCATGGCTATTGAACGTACTTTTTCCATCATCAAACCAAACGCGGTGGCAAAAAACGTTATTGGCAGCATCTTTTCTCGCTTTGAAGCTGCAGGGTTCAAAATCGTCGGCACCAAAATGCTGCATCTGACCGTTGAGCAGGCTCGCGGCTTCTACGCTGAGCACGAAGGCCGTCCGTTCTTCGACGGTCTGGTTGAGTTCATGACCTCCGGTCCGATCGTGGTTTCCGTACTGGAAGGCGAAAACGCGGTTCAGCGTCACCGTGACCTGCTGGGCGCCACCAACCCGGACAACGCCCTGGCTGGTACCCTGCGCGCTGACTACGCTGACAGCTTCACCGAGAACGGCACCCACGGTTCCGACTCTGTAGAGTCTGCGGCTCGCGAAATCGCGTTCTTCTTTGCTGAAGGCGAGGTTTGCCCGCGTACTCGCTAATCCTCGTCGTCTTTTCGACCGTCGCGGCGTTGGCTGCGCGCGTTCACCCCGGTCACATAGTTATCTATGCTCCCGGGGATTCACTAGCTTGCCGCCTTGCGACAATCGAAAAGCCTTAGAGGATTAAGTACGCAGCAACAGATTTTTTCATCATTGACTGCGTGTAGGCATGGCTTCTATGCGCCAGAATTTGTAGAATATAGCGCCCCCGGACGAGCAGTCGCTCTCCGGGGCGTTTCTTTTTCAACCCACCTGGGGCCATAACGTGTAATAACGAGGCCGGAAAAATTATGTCTGAACAAATTGTCACACCTGATACCGCCGCTCTGACGGTGCCGAATAAAGATGCCAAAATCAACCTGCTGGATTTAAACCGTCAGCAGATGCGCGAGTTTTTCAAAAACATGGGCGAGAAGCCTTTCCGCGCCGATCAGGTGATGAAATGGATGTATCACTACTGCTGCGATGACTTTGATGAAATGACCGACATCAACAAAGTCCTGCGCGGCAAACTGAAGGAAGTCGCCGAGATCCGCGCCCCGGAAGTCGTTGAAGAGCAGCGCTCCAGCGATGGCACCATCAAATGGGCGATTGCCGTTGGCGATCAGCGCGTTGAAACGGTCTACATCCCGGAAGAAGACCGCGCCACGCTTTGCGTCTCTTCACAGGTTGGCTGTGCGCTGGAATGTAAATTCTGCTCCACCGCTCAGCAAGGCTTCAACCGTAACCTGCGCGTTTCCGAAATTATCGGCCAGGTCTGGCGCGCGGCGAAAATCGTCGGCGCGGTGAAGACTACCGGCGTGCGTCCAATTACCAACGTGGTAATGATGGGTATGGGCGAGCCGCTGCTGAATCTCAACAACGTCGTTCCGGCGATGGAAATCATGTTGGATGATTTCGGTTTTGGTCTCTCCAAACGCCGCGTGACCTTGTCCACTTCCGGCGTGGTGCCGGCGCTGGATAAACTCGGCGATATGATCGACGTTGCGCTGGCGATTTCTCTGCACGCGCCGAATGATACCATCCGTGACGAAATTGTACCGATTAACAAAAAGTACAATATTGAGACCTTCCTGAACTCGGTGCGCGGCTATATTTCGAAGTCCAACGCCAACCAGGGCCGAGTGACCATCGAGTACGTCATGCTGGATCACGTCAACGACGGTACCGAGCACGCCCACGAACTGGCGGCGCTGTTGAAAGATACGCCGTGCAAGATCAACCTGATCCCATGGAACCCGTTCCCGGGCGCGCCGTATGGCCGTAGTTCTAACAGCCGTATCGATCGTTTCTCCAAAGTGCTGATGGAATATGGTTTCACCACCATCGTGCGTAAAACCCGCGGCGACGATATCGATGCTGCCTGCGGCCAGCTGGCGGGCGATGTTATCGACCGCACCAAACGTACGCTGCGTAAGCGTATGCAGGGCGAAGCGATCGACGTTAAAGCCGTCTGATAAGTTATGCAGCGCACAGCTTTCGTTGCGCGCTGCATAAATATGTCGAATTGCCAGGCGAAATACGCTGATTCGGTTAATAATTACGGTGCGTTTTTGTCGACTTTGAGGCAGTATGTAGCGGTACAACAACCGCTTAGCATTCAATATTGATAAGTCTCTGTGATAGTCGCCCGGACAGCCTTATACTGTCGGTTGACGTTGAGCAGTGTCTCGCGGCGCAGGCTCTTTCCCGCGCTGAACTTTAAATTTCACGTACCAGTAGTTGTAGCGAATGAATACTGAAGCCACTCAAGACCATCAAGAAGCAAACTCTACGGGCGCGCGCCTGCGTAACGCCCGCGAACAACTCGGACTCAGCCAGCAAGCGGTGGCTGAACGCTTATGCCTGAAGGTTTCCACGGTTCGTGATATTGAAGAAGATAAGGCGCCAGCCGATCTCGCTTCGACCTTCCTGCGCGGCTATATCCGTTCCTACGCTCGCCTCGTACATATCCCGGAAGAAGAACTGCTGCCGATGATGGCGAAGCAAGCGCCAATTCGCGCCGCCAAAGTGGCGCCGATGCAGAGCTTCTCGCTGGGTAAACGTCGTAAAAAACGCGACGGTTGGCTGATGAGCTTTACCTGGCTGATTTTGTTTGTGGTTATCGGCCTGAGCGGCGCATGGTGGTGGCAAGACCACAAAGCGCAGCAGGAAGAGATCACCAGCATGGCCGATCAATCCACCAGCGACCTGAACGGCAGTCAGTCAATTCCGCTGGATACCAGCTCGGCGAATAACGCGCCGGATACGACGGCAGCCAATACCAATAGCGCGCCGGTCGATACCTCCACCGCACCTGCGCCAAGCGCACCAGCGGCTACCTCCGCGCCGGTGGATAACAACGCCGTGGTCGCCCCTTCGCAGGCTAACGTCGATACCGCCGCCGCCGCGCCGGCTTCGCCAGCCCCGACCTCCGCGTTGCCGACCGATCAGGCGAATGCCGCAGCGGCGGCTTCCGCTCAGGATCTGGTAATGAACTTTAGCGCCGATTGCTGGCTGGAAGTGAGCGATGCGACCGGTAAAAAACTGTTCAGCGGCCTGCAGCGTAAAGGCGGGAACCTGAACCTGAGCGGTCAGGCGCCATATAAGCTGAAAATCGGCGCCCCGGCTGCGGTACAAATCCAGTATCTGGGCAAACCAGTCGATTTGAGTCGTTTTATCAGAACTAACCAGGTTGCGCGTCTGACCCTAAATGCCGAACAATCACCGGCGCAGTAACAGACGGGTAACGCGGGAGATTTTTCATGCATAACCAGGCTCCGATTCAACGTAGAAAGTCCAAACGCATTTACGTTGGTAATGTGCCGATTGGCGATGGGGCTCCCATCGCCGTACAGTCGATGACCAATACTCGCACCACCGATGTGGCCGCGACGGTAAATCAAATTAAAGCGCTGGAGCGCGTGGGCGCGGACATCGTCCGCGTTTCCGTCCCGACGATGGACGCAGCGGAAGCTTTCAAGCTCATCAAACAGCAGGTCAACGTGCCGCTGGTCGCCGATATCCACTTTGACTACCGTATTGCGCTGAAAGTCGCGGAATATGGCGTTGATTGCCTGCGCATCAACCCAGGCAACATCGGTAACGAAGAGCGTATCCGCATGGTCGTGGACTGCGCGCGCGACAAAAACATTCCTATCCGCATCGGCGTCAACGCCGGTTCGCTGGAAAAAGATCTGCAGGAAAAATACGGCGAGCCGACGCCGCAGGCGCTGTTAGAGTCCGCCATGCGTCACGTCGATCATCTCGATCGTTTGAACTTCGATCGGTTCAAAGTTAGCGTAAAAGCCTCTGATGTCTTCCTCGCCGTTGAATCCTATCGCCTGTTGGCGAAGCAGATCGATCAGCCGCTGCATCTCGGGATCACCGAAGCCGGCGGCGCGCGTAGCGGCGCGGTGAAATCCGCAATCGGTTTAGGTTTGCTGCTGTCTGAAGGGATCGGCGATACCCTGCGCGTGTCGCTGGCCGCCGACCCGGTGGAAGAGATCAAAGTCGGTTTCGATATCCTCAAGTCGCTACGCATCCGCTCTCGCGGTATTAACTTCATCGCTTGCCCGACCTGCTCGCGTCAGGAATTTGACGTCATTGGTACGGTGAACGCGCTGGAACAGCGTCTGGAAGATATCATCACTCCGATGGATGTTTCGATCATCGGTTGCGTGGTTAACGGCCCAGGCGAAGCGCTGGTTTCCACCCTCGGCGTCACCGGCGGCAACAAGAAAAGCGGCCTGTACGAAGACGGCGTGCGCAAAGACCGACTGGACAATAACGACATGATCGACCAGCTGGAAGCGCGTATCCGCGCGAAAGCTACCATGCTGGATGAAGCGCGTCGTATTGAAGTTCAGCAGGTTGAAGCAAAATAACGTGTTGGGAAGCAATACGCTTCCCGTGTATGATTGAACCTGCGGGCGCAAGGCGCCGGGGTTCATTTTTATATATAAAGAGAATAAACGTGGCAAAGAACATTCAAGCCATCCGTGGCATGAACGATTATCTGCCGGGCGAAACCGCTCTCTGGCAGCGCATTGAAGGCTCACTGAAGCAGGTGCTCGGTAGCTACGGTTACAGCGAAATTCGTTTGCCGATTGTAGAGCAGACCCCGTTATTCAAACGCGCGATCGGCGAAGTGACCGACGTGGTTGAAAAAGAGATGTATACCTTCGAAGACCGCAATGGCGATAGCTTGACGCTGCGTCCGGAAGGAACGGCGGGCTGCGTACGTGCCGGCATCGAACATGGTCTGCTGTACAATCAAGAACAGCGTCTGTGGTACGTGGGGCCGATGTTCCGCCACGAGCGTCCGCAGAAAGGGCGCTACCGTCAGTTCCATCAGATTGGCGCGGAAGTCTTTGGCCTGCAGGGCCCGGACATCGACGCCGAGCTTATCATGTTGACCGCGCGCTGGTGGCGCGAGCTTGGCATTTCCGATCACGTCAGCCTTGAGCTGAACTCCATCGGTTCGCTGGAGGCGCGTGCCGCCTATCGCGACGCGCTGGTGGCCTATCTGGAACAATTCAAAGATAAGCTGGATGAAGACTGCAAACGCCGCATGTATACCAACCCGCTGCGTGTGCTGGACTCTAAAAATCCGGAAGTACAGGCGCTGCTGAACGATGCGCCGGCGCTGGGCGATTATCTGGACGACGAGTCCAAAGAACACTTCGCCGGTCTGTGCGCGCTGCTCGACGCGGCCGGAATTCGCTATACCGTCAACCAGCGTCTGGTGCGCGGGCTTGACTATTACAATCGCACCGTATTTGAGTGGGTCACCACCAGCCTCGGTTCGCAGGGCACCGTCTGCGCCGGCGGCCGTTACGACGGTCTGGTTGAGCAGCTTGGCGGTCGCGCAACGCCTGGCGTTGGCTTTGCGATGGGCCTGGAACGTCTTGTTTTACTGGTTCAGGCCGTCAATCCGGAATTTAAAGCCGATCCTGTTGTCGATATATACCTGGTAGCCTCCGGTACCGATACTCAGTCCGCAGCAATGCGTCTGGCTGAGCAGGTTCGCGATGCGCTGCCCGGCGTTAAGCTGATGACTAACCACGGCGGCGGTAACTTTAAGAAGCAGTTCGCCCGCGCTGACAAGTGGGGCGCGCGCGTCGCGCTGGTGGTCGGTGAGTCAGAAATTGCTGACGGAAACGTGGTAGTGAAGGATTTACGCTCAGGTGAGCAAACTACCGTAACGCAGGATAGCGTTGCCGCGCATTTGCGCACACTTCTGGGTTAATTTCCCGGAAACCATTAGTCAGGAGAAGGACTGCGTGGAAACTTTCAACAACGAAAACGAGCAGGTCGACGCCCTCAAGCGTTTCTTTGCCGAGAACGGTAAAGCGCTGGCCGTCGGGGTGATTTTAGGGATCGGCGCGCTGGTTGGCTGGCGCTACTGGACTTCCCATCAGCTGGATTCGGCCCGGGATTCCTCTTTGGCCTATGAGAATGCCATTTCCGCGCTGAAGTCAGGTTCGCCTGAAACGCTGACCGCGGCGGAGAAATTCGCCGCCGACAGTAAAAACACCTATGGCGCGTTCGCATCGCTGGAGCTCGCGCAGCGTCTGGTCGATAAAAACGATCTGCAGGGCGCGGAGAAGCAGCTGCAACAAGGGCTGGCTGCCGCCTCTGATGATAATCTGAAATCAGTTATCAATATGCGTCTGGCGCGCGTACAGCTGCAGCTCAAGCAGCCGGATGCGGCGCTGAAAACCCTGGAAGGCATTAAAGGCGAAGGCTGGACCGCTATCGTCGCCGATTTGCGTGGTGAAATTCTGCTGAGCAAAGGCGACAAGCAGGGCGCCCGCGCGGCCTGGGAAGCAGGCGTGAAAAGCGATGCATCGCCAGCGCTCAGCGAAATGATGCGTATGAAAATAAATAATTTGTCCATCTGAGAGGGACTCGATGCAATTGCGTAAATTACTTTTGCCAGGGCTGCTTTCCGTCACCTTACTGAGCGGTTGCTCGCTGTTTAACAGCGAAGAAGATGTGGTGAAAATGTCACCGCTGCCGACGGTGGAAAATCAGTTTACGCCGTCCACGTCCTGGAGCACTTCAGTTGGCGATGGTATCGGTGATTTCTATTCCAACCTGCACCCGGCGTTTGCCGACGGCGTTGTGTATGCGGCTGACCGTAAAGGCACCGTGAAAGCGCTGCACGCTGAAGACGGTAAAGAAGTCTGGTCAGTGAACCTGGCGGAAAAAGACGGCTGGTTCTCGCGCGCTCCGGCGCTGCTCTCCGGCGGGCTGACCGTTTCCGGCGGCCACGTTTATGTTGGTACTGAAAAGGCGCAGCTGTTCGCGCTGAATACCAGTGACGGTACCGTCGCGTGGCAGAGCCGTGTTGCGGGTGAAGCGATTTCTCGTCCGGTCGTTAGCGATGGCATGGTACTGGTGCATACCAGTAACGGTCAGCTGCAGGCGCTGAACGAAACCGACGGCGCGGTGAAATGGACCGTGAACCTGGACATGCCTGCGCTCTCCCTGCGCGGTGAATCCGCTCCGGCTACCGCCTATGGCGCGGCGATTGTCGGCGGCGACAACGGTCGTGTCAGCGCCGTGCTGATGCAACAGGGGCAGATGATTTGGCAGCAGCGTATTTCTACGGCCACCGGCCCGACTGAAATCGACCGTCTGAACGATGTTGACACCACGCCGGTTATCGTTAATGGCGTTGTTTATACGTTGGCTTATAATGGCAACCTGACCGCGCTGGATCTGCGCAGCGGCCAGATTATCTGGAAACGCGAACTGGGTTCAGTGAACGATTTCATCGTTGACGGCAACCGTATCTATCTGGTCGATCAGAATGACCGCCTGCTGGCGCTGACCACCGATGGCGGCGTAACGCTGTGGACCCAGAGCGACCTGCTGCACCGTTTGCTGACCGCTCCGGCGCTGTATAACGGCAGCCTGGTGGTAGGCGACAGCGAAGGCTACATGCACTGGATTAATCCGGAAGACGGCCACTTTGTGGCGCAGCAGAAAGTCGATAGTTCCGGCTTCCTGACCGACCCGGTTATCGCCGATGGTCGCCTGCTTATCCAGGCCAAAGACGGTACGCTGTATTCGATCACGCGTTAACTCGCGCGGTAGTATCGCTTTAATAAACGGCTCCTGGCAGACAGGGGCCGTTTTGATTTTTTAAAAAACCTCGTAAAATGAGGTTGTATTGCAATTTGTATGAGGCATTTAACATGATACCTGTGGTCGCGCTTGTCGGGCGCCCTAACGTTGGAAAATCCACGCTCTTCAACCGCTTAACGCGCACTCGTGACGCGTTGGTCGCGGATTTCCCGGGGCTGACTCGCGACCGTAAGTACGGTCGTGCTGAAGTGGAAGGCCGCGAATTCATCTGTATCGATACCGGTGGTATCGACGGTACGGAAGAAGGCGTGGAAACCCGGATGGCGGAACAGTCTCTGCTGGCGATTGAAGAGGCCGACGTGGTGCTGTTTATGGTTGATGCGCGCGCGGGCCTGATGCCGGCGGATTCCGCGATCGCCAAACATCTGCGTTCTCGCGAAAAACCGACCTTCCTGGTGGCGAACAAAACTGACGGCATCGACGTCGATCAGGCGATGGCCGACTTCTGGTCGCTGGGGCTGGGCGATATTTATCCGATTGCCGCTTCGCATGGCCGCGGCGTCACCAGCCTGCTGGAACACGTGCTGCTGCCGTGGGTAGATGAGGTTAATCCTCAGGAAGAAGTGGATGAAGACGCCGCATACTGGGCGCAGTTTGAAGCCGAGCAAAACGGCGAAGAAGTTGAAGAGCCGGAAGACGACTTCAACCCGCAAGATCTCCCGATTAAGCTGGCGATCGTCGGTCGTCCAAATGTCGGTAAGTCAACGCTGACTAACCGTATTCTCGGCGAAGACCGCGTGGTGGTTTACGATATGCCGGGTACAACCCGCGACAGTATCTACATCCCGATGCAGCGCGATGAACGCGAATATGTGCTTATCGATACCGCCGGCGTGCGTAAGCGCGGCAAAATTACCGACGTCGTGGAGAAATTCTCGGTCATCAAGACGCTGCAGGCGATTGAAGACGCCAACGTGGTGATGCTGGTCATTGATGCCCGTGAAGGCATCTCCGATCAGGATCTGTCGCTGCTGGGCTTTATTCTTAACAGCGGTCGTTCCCTGGTTATCGTGGTTAACAAATGGGATGGCCTGAGCCAGGAAGTGAGAGAGCAGGTGAAAGAGACCCTCGACTTCCGTCTGGGCTTCATCGACTTCGCCCGCGTGCACTTTATCTCCGCTCTGCACGGCAGCGGCGTTGGCAACCTGTTCGAATCGGTGCGCGAAGCTTACGACAGCGCCACCCGTCGCGTGGGTACCGCCATGCTGACCCGCATTATGACCATGGCGGCAGAAGACCATCAGCCGCCGCTGGTACGCGGTCGCCGCGTGAAGCTGAAGTATGCGCACGCCGGTGGTTATAACCCGCCGATCGTGGTGATTCACGGCAACCAGGTGAAAGACCTGCCGGATTCCTACAAGCGTTACCTGATGAACTACTTCCGTAAATCCCTGGATGTCATGGGAACGCCGATCCGCATTCAGTTCAAGGAAGGGGAGAACCCGTTTGCCAATAAACGTAATACCCTGACGCCGAACCAGATGCGTAAGCGTAAACGCTTGATTAAGCATATCAAGAAAAGCAAATAATGCAGAAACCCGCCGCCGGCGGGTTTTTTTATCTACCCTATTCAACGCTTCGCCGGGTCAGCAACGCTGACGTATGACGTGATAAACTCATGCTATTCATTATGAGAAGGAGACGCCATGGAACTCAATTGCCCCGTTTGTCATGCCCGGTTGGAAGCACAAGGCAACAGCGCGCATTGCGCGCACTGTGAGAAAAATTTTGCTTTAGAGGCGCGCTGCCCGGACTGCCATCAGCCGCTGGAAGTGCTGAAGGCCTGCGGCGCGGTGGATTATTTCTGCCAGCAAGGCCACGGGCTGATCTCGAAAAAGCGCGTCGAGTTTGTGCCTGTCTAATCGCTAACGCAGCCTTCACCATTACGCCAGAGTTCAACCAGCGCCTGCGGCGCGCGCTCTTCCGGGATGAGAATAATCAGGCTGTGATAGTGCTGGGCGCTGATTATCTGAATGCGAAAAAAACGCTGGTCGCCGCTACCCGGAGAATCCGGCTGCCCCGGCGGCTTGCCCAGCGGCAACGACTGCTGCAGTATTGCGGCGATGCGCTGTTTTTGTTGCTCGTTAAGCTGCGCCACGACAATCTTACGCATGCCGCTCAGCGTCGGGATCCAGGCGACGCCGCCCTCGCGCGCCAGTTCAATAATTGCGTCATCGCTGAGGTCGGCCTCGTTCATGATGTGACTCCAACGCCCTCCCAGGCCTGGCGAATCGCCTCGGCGACCGTTTTACCAAAACGTTTTTCGCCATGTTGAATCGTCAGTCTGGCAAAGGCTGAAAAATCGGCGTCTTTGGCCAGTGACTTATCACAAACCGCGTCGTACCAGGCATATCCCGCTTTTTCCCATGCAAAACCACCCAGCGCACTGGCGGCGAGATAGAAAGCATGATTAGGAATGCCGGAGTTAATATGCACGCCGCCGTTATCCTGCTGGGTATGCACAAAATCTTTCATATGGGCGGGTTGCGGGTCTTTACCAAGAATGGGGTCATCATAGGCGGTTCCGGGATGCGACATCGATCGCAGTCCTTGGCCGTGAATACCTTTCGCAAGTAGCCCCTCGCCAATTATCCAGTCTGCTTTATCTGCCGTTTGCTGGCGCTGATATTGTTTGACCAGTGAGCCAAAAACATCGGAAAGCGATTCATTGAGCGCGCCGGATTGTTCGAAATAGATAAGCCCGGCTTCGCTCTCCGTAACGCCATGGCTTAACTCGTGCGCCACCACATCAATCGCAATAGTAAAGCGATTAAAGATTTCACCATCACCGTCGCCAAACACCATTTGCTGCCCGTTCCAGAAAGCGTTTTGATATTCGTGACCATAGTGGACGCTGCCGGTCAGCTTCAATCCGCGGTTGTCCAGCGAATCACGATGATAGCTTGTCCAGAAAAACTCATGGGTGATGCCGAGATAGTCGTAGGCCTCATCCACGGCGACATCGCCGTTGGAAGGCTGTCCTTCAAAGCGCACCTGGAATCCTGGAAGTTCCTGAGTCTGCCTGGCATCGTAAATGTCGCGCTCAAGCTGGCCTGGCGTGGCGACATGGGCGGCGGCGGGGCGGCCCGGCACGTGCGTCATCAGGGTTTGTACATGGCTCAGCGTTTGCTGCGCGCAGCGCTGCTGCTGAACGGAACCATGATCGACAATGCGGCGTAAAATGTAGGGTGGAATCACGAAACGAGGACAAGTATCTGGCATATCACGCTCCCTGGCCGGATGAACGGTTTTAAAAGGGCATGACAGCAGTATAGTTATCCCCGCATGAATCGGGAGGATAATCAGACTTTTTTGCGGGCGCGCGTTTTTTTCACTGGAGTGATGGTTGTCACTTCGCTCTCGACCCAACCATCTTCCAGCCGGGTAGTCACGACATCGCCAGCCTGCACCTGTTTAATTTTTTTCAGCACTTTGCCGTCACCGGCTGAGGTGACGCTATAGCCGCGAGCCAGCGTCGCCAGCGGACTGACGGCTTCCAGATGCGTCACGGTATTGCCGAAACGCTCGCGCTGCTCGCTCAGGCGGGCGCGAATATTTTCCGCCAGACGATACTCCAGTTGCTGAATACGCGACTGCGCGCGATGGATGCGCGGCTGCGGGTTTTGCTGATTCAACCGCTGCGCGGCGCGCTGCTGACGCTGGTCGGCGCGTTTGAGCTGGCTTTCCAGCGCAAAGCGCATCCGCTGCCGCAGGCGTTCCAGCTCGGTTTGCTGACGCGCTAAGCGCAGCTGAGGATGTTGCTGCTGTAAGCGGTGAAACAACTGCGCAAAGCGGCGCTGGCGGTTGGCGAGGAAATAATCCATCGCCATCTCCAGGCGCTGCTGGCCTGACTGTAGCTGACGCAGAAGCTCCTGCTGATTGCGGCTGACGATCTCTGCCGCCGCAGAGGGCGTCGGCGCCCGTAGGTCGGCGACGAAATCGGCGATGGTGACGTCGGTTTCATGGCCGACGGCGCTCACTACCGGAATGCGGCTGGCGAAAATCGCCCGCGCCACCCGTTCGTCGTTAAAGCTCCATAAATCTTCCAGCGAACCGCCGCCGCGCCCGACGATCAGCACGTCGCACTCCTGGCGCAGGTTGGCTACTGCTATCGCGCGCACGATTTGCCCCGGCGCATCATCGCCTTGCACCGCCGTTGGATAAATGATCACCGGCAGCGAGGGGTCGCGGCGTTTCAAAACATGTAAAATATCATGCAGCGCGGCGCCGGTTTTGGAGGTGATGACGCCGACGCAGTGCGCGGGAGAGGGGAGCGCCTGCTTGTGGCTTTGATCGAATAACCCTTCCGCCGTCAGGAGCGCCTTGAGCTGCTCATATTTCTGCTGCAGCAGGCCTTCACCGGCGGGTTGCATGCTTTCGACGATGATCTGGTAGTCGCCGCGCGGCTCGTAAAGGGTAATGTTGGCGCGAACCAGCACCTGCTGGCCATGCTGCGGGCGAAACGTGACGCGGCGGTTGCTGTTGCGAAACATCGCGCAGCGCACTTGTGCGTTATCGTCTTTTAAGGTGAAGTACCAGTGGCCGGAAGAGGGCTGGCTGAAGTTAGAGATTTCGCCGCTTATCCAGACCTGGCCCATTTCGCGTTCCAGCAGTAAGCGAACCGTCTGATTCAGGCGGCTGACCGTAAATATTGCAGGGGATTGAGATGGCAACATGTGAGCAAGATCAAATTCTAAATCAGCAGGTTATTCAGTCGATAGTAACGCGCTGAGAGGGGATCGCAAGTATTATTTGCAAAAAAGGGTGGATGCAATCGGTTACGCTCTGTATAATGCCACGGCAATATTTATCCACCCTGGTCGAGATATTGCCCATGCTACGTATCGCTAAAGAAGCCCTGACGTTTGACGACGTCCTCCTTGTTCCCGCTCATTCTACCGTTCTGCCGAATACCGCCGATCTCAGCACGCAGCTGACGAAAACTATTCGTCTGAATATTCCTATGCTCTCCGCGGCGATGGATACCGTAACTGAAGCGCGCCTGGCGATTGCCCTGGCCCAGGAAGGCGGCATCGGCTTTATTCATAAAAACATGTCAATCGAGCGCCAGGCTGAAGAAGTCCGTCGCGTGAAGAAACATGAATCCGGCGTGGTAAGCGATCCACAGACCGTTCTGCCGACTACCACCCTGCGCGAAGTGAAAGAACTGACCGAACGTAACGGTTTCGCCGGTTATCCGGTAGTGACCGAAGACAACGAACTGGTCGGCATTATCACCGGCCGCGACGTGCGTTTTGTTACCGACCTGAATCAGCCGGTCAGCGTTTATATGACGCCGAAAGAGCGCCTGGTTACCGTGCGTGAAGGCGAAAGCCGTGAAGTGGTCTTCGCTAAAATGCACGAAAAACGCGTAGAAAAAGCGCTGGTAGTGGATGATAGCTTCCATCTGCGCGGCATGATCACCGTAAAAGATTTCCAGAAAGCGGAACGTAAACCGAATGCGTGTAAAGACGAGCACGGTCGTCTGCGCGTTGGCGCGGCCGTTGGCGCTGGCGCCGGTAACGAAGAGCGCGTTGACGCGCTGGTTGCCGCAGGCGTTGACGTTCTGCTGATCGACTCCTCTCACGGTCACTCCGAAGGCGTTCTGCAGCGTATTCGCGAAACGCGCGCTAAATATCCTGACCTGCAAATCATCGGCGGTAACGTGGCGACCGGCGCGGGCGCTCGTGCCCTGGCGGAAGCTGGCGTCAGCGCGGTGAAAGTGGGTATCGGCCCAGGCTCCATCTGTACTACCCGTATTGTTACCGGCGTAGGCGTTCCGCAGATCACCGCCGTTTCCGACGCGGTTGAAGCGCTGGAAGGCACCGGTATTCCGGTTATCGCCGATGGCGGTATCCGCTTCTCCGGCGATATCGCAAAAGCGATTGCCGCAGGCGCCGCCGCGGTGATGGTTGGCTCCATGCTGGCCGGTACCGAAGAATCCCCGGGTGAAATCGAGCTCTATCAGGGTCGTTCTTACAAATCCTACCGCGGTATGGGTTCCCTGGGCGCGATGTCCAAAGGTTCCTCCGACCGTTACTTCCAGAGCGATAACGCCGCTGACAAACTGGTACCGGAAGGTATCGAAGGCCGCGTTGCCTATAAAGGCCGCCTGAAAGAGATCATTCACCAGCAGATGGGCGGCCTGCGCTCCTGTATGGGTCTGACCGGTTGTGGTACTATTGACGCACTGCGTACCAAAGCAGAGTTCGTGCGCATCAGCGGCGCGGGCATCCAGGAGAGCCACGTTCACGACGTGACGATCACCAAGGAATCCCCGAACTACCGCATGGGCTCCTGATTTTCATCGCCCGGCTACGCGCCGGGCGATTTTTATTCAATCATCGCTACTTCTCTGGAATTAACGTCAATGACGGATAACATTCATAAACATCGCATTCTTATCCTGGACTTCGGTTCTCAGTACACCCAGCTGGTTGCGCGTCGCGTACGTGAATTAGGGGTCTATTGCGAGCTCTGGGCTTGGGACGTGACCGAAGCTCAAATCCGCGAGTTCAACCCGAACGGCATTATTCTTTCCGGCGGCCCGGAAAGCACCACCGAAGACAACAGCCCGCGCGCGCCGCAGTACGTCTTCGAAGCCGGCGTACCGGTATTCGGCGTATGCTACGGCATGCAGACCATGGCCATGCAGCTGGGCGGCCACGTTGAAGCTTCCAACGAGCGTGAGTTCGGTTACGCGCAGGTGGAAGTGCAGACCGATAGCGCGCTGATCAAGGGCATCGAAGATGCGCTGAGCGCTGACGGTAAGCCGCTGCTGGACGTGTGGATGAGCCATGGTGATAAAGTCACCGCTATCCCTTCCGACTTTGTGACCGTCGCCAGCACTGAAAGCTGCCCGTTCGCCATCATGGCTAATGAAGAAAAACGCTTCTACGGCGTACAGTTCCACCCGGAAGTCACCCACACCCGTCAGGGGCTGCGTATGCTGGAGCGCTTCGTGCGCGATATCTGCCAGTGTGAAGCGCTGTGGACGCCGGCGAAGATCATCGACGACGCGGTTGAGCGTATTCGTCAGCAGGTGGGTGAAGATAAAGTCATCCTCGGCCTGTCCGGCGGCGTTGACTCTTCCGTTACCGCGATGCTGCTGCACCGCGCCATCGGCAAAAACCTGACCTGCGTATTCGTGGATAACGGCCTGCTGCGCCTGAACGAAGCCGAGCAGGTTATGGATATGTTCGGCGACCGTTTCGGCCTGAACATCGTGCATGTTGCGGCGGAAGACCGCTTCCTGACCGCGCTGAAGGGCGAAAACGATCCGGAAGCGAAGCGTAAAATCATTGGCCGCGTCTTCGTTGAAGTGTTCGACGAAGAAGCGCTGAAGCTGGAAGACGTGAAATGGCTGGCGCAGGGCACTATCTACCCTGACGTGATCGAATCCGCCGCTTCCGCGACCGGTAAAGCGCACGTCATCAAGTCTCACCACAACGTGGGCGGGCTGCCGAAAGAGATGAAGATGGGCCTCGTTGAACCGCTGAAAGAGCTGTTCAAAGACGAAGTGCGTAAGATTGGCCTGGAGCTGGGCCTGCCGTATGACATGCTGTTCCGTCACCCGTTCCCTGGGCCGGGCCTTGGCGTTCGCGTACTCGGCGAAGTGAAGAAAGAGTACTGCGACCTGCTGCGTCGCGCGGACGCTATCTTCATTGAAGAACTGCGCAAAGCCGACCTGTATGACAAAGTGAGCCAGGCATTTACCGTGTTCCTGCCGGTTCGCTCCGTCGGCGTGATGGGCGATGGCCGTAAATACGACTGGGTCGTCTCCCTGCGTGCGGTAGAAACCATCGACTTTATGACCGCGCACTGGGCGCACCTGCCGTATGATTTCCTTGGCCGTGTTTCCAACCGCATCATCAACGAAGTTAACGGTATTTCCCGCGTGGTGTACGACATCAGCGGTAAGCCGCCAGCGACTATTGAGTGGGAATGATTTCGCGTCTGGCAACAGCCTGCACGTAAAAGCAGTAAAGTACCTCTAAGTCCGCGTAAATGCGGGCTTTTTTTTGTGTGCCTGGCACTTTTTGGCAGCTTTTAGCAACGGGAAGCACTGTTTTTTCAATGGAATTTTTGATGGTACTCTCTGATTTAGAATTCAGGTTTGAAAAAGTACCATGTGATAAATTTCGGTTGGGTTATCGCAGATATTCTTACACAGTTTGAGAGCACCGTAGGCCAGTTCCCCTTGGGCTGCCAGATTTGCCCCGAATTGCTGAAAATTGGCTGCGCCAAATACCGGGAGTTTAATCACGCTGAAGGCTACCGGGTTTTGTATTCCGTACACGGAACGTTAGTGACCGCGCATGCGATCCTGGCACATCGTCAGGACGTCCAGCAGCTGCTGTTTAATCGTCTGATCATGGCCTGATAGCCCTAAATGTGTGTGTTTTACAGAGGGTTTTTCATACCCTCTCTTCATTTTGTCCCTGATTTATCCGCACAACCTGCCGCCGCTGCAGCCAGCCGATTCTCAGCGCCAGCCCCAGTACGACCAGCGATAATAGACCCGAAATAGCAAGGCTCCTTTCTATCCCCAGATGTTGATTTAGCCAGGCATAGGCAAATGGCGAGACGGCGGCCAGCAGTTGCGCAGGGATCAGCAGCCGTCCGGTACGCCGCGCGTAATCTTCCGCTGCGAATAGCTGCAACGGTAATGTTGCCTTAAATACCGTTGTCAGGCCGTTAATTGCCCCATAGGCGAAAACAAAACCGCCAACGGTCCAGCTTAGCGAGGTGGCGTTGAGGCCCAGTAAAAAGCAGAGCGGCAATAGCGCTGTGGTCAACAGCGTTAGCCGGAGTGGGGTGAGTCGCGCTCCTGAAATCACCTCAAGAAAGCGGGCGCCGGTCTGTCCGATGCCCCATAGTACGCCTATTGTTACCGGCAGACCGTAGCTGGCGATAAACTCAGGCAGATGGGTGGATGTGCCGTTAGAAATAAAGGTGACCAAAGCGATAAGCGAGGCGTACAGCAGGCCTGTGCGCTGGTCGCGGCGGGAAAGCGGCACTTTCTCCTGATGAGCGCTCCGGTCGGGCAAGCGTTGATTAGGCATCCGCCACAGCAGTAGTGCGCTAAACAGGCCAAACAGGCTGTAGATTACCAGCGCTCCACGCCATCCCATTAGCGCGAGCAGCGCGGTGCCCAGCGGCCAGAATATCGCTGAGGCCAGTCCTCCAGCCAGGGTCACCCGTGAAATAGTCATTCTCGCGCGTTGACCATACAGGTTAACCAGCGCGGCGAACAGCGCATCGTATAGCGCCAGCCGCATACCGACACCGGCCAGTAGCCATGCGACGTACCAGAAGATCAGGCTGTCTGCCTGCGACATAGCCAGGCAGCTTGCCGCGATGGTTAATGAACCGATGAACACCACCCGCTGACCGCCAAACCAGGCCAACAGGCGGGCGATAAAAGGCGAGATCGCCGCCATCATCAGCATGGCGAAGGTCAAACCGAGATAGATCTCCGTTCCGCCCCAGCCAGTATCACTAGCAATAGCGCCGGCAAAGGTACCGGGCATATAAAAAACGATCCCCCAGTTGATGAGCTGGTTGCCGCCGGCTGCGAGAGTAAGGGAAAGAGGCGCGGTGCCAGGCAAGGTTGACGTTTTCATTGAATTCCAAAGCGTTATGCAGTTGTCGGCAGCATATCGCGCGCGCTATTGTGCAGGCAGTCCCTGGGGCTTATAGCCTGCATAAGAGAAACTTTGTGATGACGATGCTGAATTTGGTAAATCTGACGACCTTTCGGCTGGTGGCGCAGCGCGGCAGTTTTTCCGCCGCCGCTGATGTACTGGGAATATCGCAGCCGGCGGTAAGCCAGCAGGTTCGCCAGCTTGAGCAGTTCCTGAAGACGCGGTTGGTTGAGCGTACCGGCCGAGGGGTCAAAGCCACTGCCGCCGGATTGGCGCTACTGGCCCATAGTGAAATTATTGAGCAGGCGGTGAATACGGCGGTGCAGTCGGTGGCTGAGTTTAACCATGAAGTGCACGGCACGATGAGCTTCGGTACCGGGGCGACGGCCTGTATTCATTTGCTGCCGCCGCTATTGCGCCATCTACGCGAGAAGCATCCGCTGTTAACGGTTGGCGTCACGACCGGTAATACGCTTGACATTGTACGTGCGGTGGAAGAGAGCCGGCTTGATCTGGGATTGGTGACCTTACCTGCCAGCGGCCGCAGCCTGGCGGTAACGCCAGTGCTGGAGGAAGAGTTTGTATTTATTACTGCCAACGATGATGAACCGCTAGTGGGGCAAGTGACGCCTTCACTGCTACAGGCACTTTCGCTAATAGCATTTGAAGCCGGCAGCGGGACCCGTGGGCTAATCGATGGCTGGTTTCGCGCTGCCGGGGTAAACTCGGCGCCGGTGATGCAACTCGGTAGCATTGAGGCTATCAAGCGTATGGTGCGTGCCGGTCTGGGATACAGTATCGTACCGAAGATGGCGGTGGCGGATGAAGATGACCGCACCGGAATACGTATACAGTCGCTATCGCCGCGGCTCTATCGCCAACTGGGCGTGGTGATGCGTCAGGATAAAGTTATCAACAAAGGGATAGCGGAGATGCTGCGTCTGCTGCAACAACTAAAAATTTTGCCGTAGGCGTTATTCCTGGGCTGGAGTCGTTGGCGTCGCCGGAGCGTCAATGGTGATGGTCGATTGCTGCGACTCTTGTTTGTCCTGATGATGGTACCAGGCACCGATAGAGGAGTAGACAAAGCGTCCAAAGAAGAAGAGAAAACTGATAAGTAGTACGATACGGGTCATGCGACGGTTAAATCGATGTCGTTTACGCATACTGGGTGCCTGACTCACAAAAGGTTCCTTGAAGTATACCCGAAGACGGGCGATGGGGGTATTAAGTCATAGTATAGCGGTGGGGTCAATTGTCGGCGGTGTAAAAATCGTAGTGCTAAAACATTACTTAATGTTATATAAGATGAATATCGTATTTACACAGATTTTGGTTGTTGCACGAGGTCGCAAAAAAATAAGTTTTATTAATATTAGCTAAATAGTTTATTGATTTGCGTCAATTGCTTGATTCCATTGCTCACTAAAATCGTCCATCTGTTCCGCATCGTTATTACTTTCGCGGTTAGCCTGGTCGGGTTGGATGCCTGTCTGAATATACTCCGCAGGAGTTGGGGTAATCTGTCGAGCATCTATGAGTATTATTAAACTATACAAACGATATCAGGATAAATGGTGGGCGCTACCGCTCATCCTGCCTACGCTGCTGTTGCCGCTGGCGCGCGCCGCGAATACATTTGCAAATCTTAACGGTCATACCGTCTTCCTGTATTACCTTCCACTGGCGCTAGTATTAAGCCTGATGCTTTTTTTTGGCTGGGCGGCGCTGCCGGGAATCGTTATCGGTTTGCTGCTGACCATTACGCGCGGCATGACCTTTGAGCAAGCCATCGGTGTGTTATTTCATTTTTTGATCCCCGCGGTGCTGTGCTGGGGCGGGTATCGTATTTTCGTTCCGCGCCGTCAGCAGATTTCCCACGGCAATGTTGCCCTGATGCCGCATCGGTTGTTCTGGCAAATGCTGCTGCCTTCGGTGATTTTTCTCATTATTTCTCAACTTGCTGAGTATCTTGGCCTGCATCCGCGTGCGGCGGAACTGGTTGGGACAACGCCATTTAGTTTACGATCGTTAATCACTTTTCAGGCGCTGATGGTCGGTTGTCTGACCGGCGTGCCGCTGTGCTATTTTTTGCTTCGCGTTATTCGTAATCCGCTACACTTACGCGGCTTTATATCCCAGGTACGTTTACAAATCGACCAAAAAATAAAACCGCTGGAAATTATTGTCTGGGCAATAGTATTGTTAATAATACTGGCTTTATTATTCATGCCGTTAAATGCCAACAGCACGATATTTAGCACAAATTATACACTTTCATTACTTATGCCGGTCATGCTATGGGGAGCGATGCGTTTCGGTTATCGTTTTATTTCCCTGGTGTGGCCGCCGATATTAATTCTGGTTATCCATTTTCATTACAGCTATCTGCCATTTTCCCCGATCTACAATAACCAGCTGGCGATTACCTCCTCCAGCTACCTGGTTTTCTCCTTTATTATCGCTTATATGGCGATGCTGGCGACGCAGCAGCGGATGATCCACCGTCGGGTTCGTAGGATGGCCTTTCTCGACCCGGTCGTTCATATGCCAAATTTACGGGCCCTGAGCCGAGCGCTAAACCACTCGACCTGGTCGGTACTATGCTTTTTACGCATGCCGGAGCTGGAGTTGCTTGGTCGGCACTATGGCGTGATGCTACGCATTCAGTATAAGCAGCAGCTGTCGGAATACTTAAGTCACATGCTGCAGCCGAATGAAATGGTCTATCACCTTTCGGGCCATGATCTGGTGGTACGCCTGAATAGCGACGATCATCAAAAACGCATCGTGATGCTGGATGTGCGGATTAAGCAGTTCCGTTTCATCTGGGATGGTATTCCGCTGCAGCCGCCCGTCGGGATCAGCTATTGCAACGTGCGCTCTCCGGTCAAGCATCTGTATTTACTGCTCGGCGAACTGAATAATATTGCCGATATGTCGTTAACCAGCGGACAACCGGAAAACGTGCAGCGCCGCGGCGCCGTTCACGTCCAGCAGGGATTAAAAGAACGCGTGTCCATGATGAACCAGATCCTGCAGGCGCTGGAGCAGAATCGCTTTCGGCTGATGGCGCAGCCCATTATCGGCATGCGTGGCGATAGCTATCATGAAGTCCTGTTGCGTATGGTGGGCGAGCAGGGCGAACTGGTTGCGCCGGATAATTTTTTGCCCGCGGCGCACGAATTTGGCCTGGCTTCGCGCATCGACAGCTGGGTTATCGACAATACGCTGGCTTTTATGAACGATAATCGACATACGCTGCCAGGCATGCGTCTGGCCATCAATCTGTCGCCAGTCTCGGTCAGCCGCAGCCGGTTCCCGGACGAAGTCGAGGAAATGTTGCATCATTATAATATCGAGCCGTGGCAGCTTATTTTTGAACTGACGGAAAATCACTCGCTCAGTAATCCGGAGCAGGCGCAACAAACGCTCGCGCGGTTGCAGGAGTTGGGATGCCGGGTGGCGATTGATGATTTCGGGACCGGCTATGCCAGCTATGCGCGGCTGAAAACGCTCAACGTCGACATGCTGAAAATTGATGGGAGCTTTATCCGTAATCTGGTGACCAGTAGCCTGGATTATCAGGTTGTGGCGTCGATTTGCCGGTTGGCGCAAATCAAAAATATGCAGGTAGTGGCGGAGTATGTGGAATCGCCGGAGATCCGCCAGGCGGCGATTTCTCTGGGGATTGATTATATGCAGGGCTATGACATTGGTATGCCGGTTCCGATAGAACAGTTGGCCTGTGCGGCTGAAGTCGCATAAAAAACGGCCGGGCGTATGACCCGGCCGTTTTAGTCAAAGATGTCAGCTTTACGCTTCTTCTTCAGTAATTTTCAGCAGCCATTCCGGCACGCCTTCCCAATACTGTTGCTCTTTTTCCAGATCCAGCAGTACCAACGCGTTCTGGCTAAACCAGTCGTGCGGGAAAATTAAGGTCCAGTGGTTGGCTTCCGTCTTCAATGTCAGTTTTGGCGGCGTCGTCGTCGCCTGACGCTGATTGTTCAGTAACACGCCCAGACGCAGTAGTTGGATAAGCGGCAGGAACTGTTTTTTCTTGAACAAGGTAAAACGCGGCAAATCATCCAGCTTGATAGCCTTGCGATGATAGCGCACCAGCGTGGCCATCAGCATCTGCTGCTCCTGATTAAAGCCCGGCAAGTCGCTATTTTGCAGGATATAGGCGGAGTGGCGATGCATACCGCTGTGGTTAATGTTCAGCCCCACTTCATGTAGCATTACCGCCCACTTCAGCAGGGCAGACAGATGCGGATTCGCCAGTTTCGGGTTTTGTTCCTGCCACTGTTCCAGCATCTGAGTGGTGGTCTCCAGTACCCGGCGGGCCTGTTCGCGATCGATATTGTACTGGTTCGCCAGGCTTTGGGCCGTTCGGCTGCGAATATCCTGGTGGCGGAAGCGGCCTTCCATCTCGTACAACACGCCTTCGCGCAGGGCGCCGTCGGACAGGCGCAGCTCTTTGATCGCCAGCGCGTCGAATACCCCGCACAAAATCGCCAGGCCCGGAGCGAATACCGCTTTGCGGTCTTCCGACAATCCCGGCAGGCTTAATGAATCGAAGTTTTTATTCTTCAGCAGCTCACTAACCAGCATTTCCAGGCGATCAGGCGTAATAAATCCGTCTTTTTCCCCCATGGCGATCAGCACTTCATGCGCGGCTTTGATGGAGCCAGAGGCGCCCAGCGCCACGTTCCATCCCTGAATACGGAACTGCCATGCCAGCGTTTCCAGCTTCTGCACCGCCGCCAGGCGCGCGCGCTGGAAGTTTTCTTTATTGATAACGCCGCCGGGGAAATAGGCCTGGGAGAAGCTTACGCAGCCCATACGTCGGCTTTCCACCAGGCGGGGTTCGAAATCTTCGCCGATCACGAGCTCAGTCGAGCCGCCGCCGATGTCGATAACCAGCTTACGACCGCGCTCCGGTTGCGTATGCTCAACGCCCATAAAAATCAGACGCGCTTCTTCGTTACCGGAGATTATCTCGATGGGATAAGGAATAACTTTTTCCGCTCGTTTGAGAAAGTCCGCCGCGTTGGCCGCCTGGCGCAGGGTATGCGTCCCGACGATACAAACGCTGGAAGGGGAGAACCCTTGCAGACGTTCAGCAAACAGCGACAGGCAGTTCAGTCCGCGAGTAATCGCTTCTTCGCTCAACACCGAGTTTTCATCCAGGCCATCGGCCAGGTGGACGCGTTGCTTCAGGCGACCGATGATCTGCATTGCCCCGTCGACGACACGGGCGATCACCATATGAAAACTGTTCGAACCAAGGTCGACCGCAGCGAACTCCTGCGGCCGAGGGGTTTTTTCGTTTATTGGCATAGGTTAATCGGGTTGTTCGAGTGATTTGAGATAATCGTAAATCGCCATCTGTGCGCGTACTTTGCGACGATTGCCGCGCGGCACGTAGCGATTACTCAGTTCTTTATCAAGATAGCGCGCTTTTACGGTATCGTTGAACAGGATATCGAGAATATCCAGTACGCGTTGCTTCAGACGCGGGTCCAGCAGCGGTACGGCGACTTCGATACGATAGTCGATATTGCGCGTCATCCAGTCGGCGGAGGATAACCACACCTGTTTATCACCGCCGTTTTCAAAACAATAGACCCTGTCGTGCTCAAGGAAACGGTCAACGATACTAATCACGCGAATATTTTCGCTTATTCCCTCAAGACCGGGGATCAGCGAGCACATGCCGCGGATAAGCAGGTTCACCGGCACGCCGGTGCTGGAGGCGGCGTAGAGTCTGTCCACCAGCCCTTTATCGACCAGGTTATTTAATTTAAGCGTAATTCCGGACGGTTGCCCATTCTGCGCATTGGCGATTTCGCGGTCGATCATTTCATACAGCAGACGACGCGAGTTCTGCGGCGACACCAGCAGGTAGTCGAAGCTAACTGGCCGGTAAGGGTTTTCGATAAAGTTAAATACGCGACGAACTTCATTGGTGATGCGCGCGTCGGCGGTGAGAAGTGAATAGTCGGTGTAGATACGAGCGGTTTTCTCGTTGAAGTTGCCGGTGCCGATATGCGCATAACGCACTACCTCATCGCCTTCTTTACGCGAAATGAGGAAGAGTTTGGCGTGGATCTTCAGCCCCGGCGCCGAGAAGATAACGTGTACGCCGGCTTCTGTCAGACGTTTGGCCCAGTGAATATTGGCCTCTTCGTCGAAGCGAGCCTGCAGTTCAACCACCACGGTCACTTTTTTACCGTTGTGGGCGGCGTGGATCATCGAATCGATAATCCGTGAATCCTTAGCGACGCGGTAGATATTGATTTTGATCGCCAGCACGCTTGGGTCGAACGACGCCTGACGCAGCAGTTCAAGCACATGCTCGAAGGTATGGTATGGGTAGTAGAGCAGTACGTCGCGTTCGCGGATAGCGTCAAAGCCGTTGCGGAATTTATCGAACCACAGATGGCGCAGGCGCGGCATCGGTTTGTTGACCAGATTGGCCTTGCCAACATTCGGGAAACCGATAAAGTCTTTAAAGTTGTGATAACGCCCGCCCGGCAGCATTGAATCGTAGTTGGAGATGGAGAGCTTATCGCGCAGCATTTCAACCATCGCGTCCGGCATATCGCGCTGGTAGACAAAACGTACCGGCTCGGCGGTTAAGCGCTGCTTCAGGCTGGAGGACATCAGCTCCATCAGGCTCGATTCCATTTCGTGTACCAGATCGTACTCGGCATCGCGGGTCATTTTCATCGAGTATGCATTCAGGGCATCGTAGTCAAAGAAGCCCTTAAAGATATCATCCAGGCAGTAACGCAGAATGTTATCCAGCAGAATCATTGGCTTGCGGCGTCGCGGCGTTTCCGGCGGCAGGTTCACAAAGCGCGGCACCTTATCAGATGGAATCTCCAGCAGCGCATAATTAATGGTGTCGCCGCGGATAATCTCCACCGCCAGATAGGTGTAATCATCTTTCAGGAATTGAACCAGGTCCGTCTCGCGGTTGATCAGAATCGGCGAAATATGCTGGCGAAGATACTGTTTGAAGTAGTTGCGCAGCCAGGACTGCTGGTTAACGGACAGCTGGCGTTCGTTAATCAGGAAGATCTGATTACGCGCCATTTCCAGCAGCAGTTCATTGTAAAGACCATCAAATTCCTGATCGGCCTTTAGCACGCGGGCCTGGATTTTGCCTAACAGATGACGTGAATGGGCGGTACTACCTTGTTCTTCACTGATAAGAATGCGTCGCTTAAGTTCGGCGAAGCGCACTTTGTAAAACTCATCAAGGTTGTTGGAGTAAATTCCTAAGAAGCGCATGCGCTCGATAAGCGGGTTGCTCTTGTCCGCCGCTTCCTGAAGTACGCGCTCGTTAAAGGACAACCAGCTGAGTTCTTTTTCGATGTATAGCTTTTCCTGGCCCATTACAACTCACACTCCGGATCATTGACGTCGCTTTTTCATTATGGCGAGCTTTGCCATTGAATGTCCAACTATGTCAAAGCAATATGACAGTTTTCTTTCAATCAGATGTCAGGAAAAAGCGGACGCGTTTGTTTGCTTACGTTATGTTCAGTCAGGGGCGAAATGGAGGGCGAAACGATGTGGGAAACGCGGGCGCTGGAGCTTAACAACCAGGATATCTGGCACTGGCCGTCGGCCTGCCGGTTGATTGAATACGCACTTGAGCATGATTTTAATACCGTGGTGGTGGGGCAGGCCGAGCTGTTTGGCAAGCTGGTTTCGCCACAGGGGTATACGCCTTTTGACTATAACGACCGGTTGTCGAGCCAACAACGAGCGCGCTGTATCTATCTCAATCGCCTGGCGTTACGCTGCCGTGAACAGGGGTTGCGATTTTATCTGCAGGCGAAAGAACTTAGCTTTCCAACCGAACTGTTATTAGCGCATCCGGAACTGCTGGATACCCCGCGCGGGGTGCGTTTCGATGTCGATTTCTGGAGCCGCTGGTTAACTGACAAAATCCGCGCCGTGTGCCAAAGCGTGCCAGCGCTCACCGGTTTGATTATCGCGCTCTCCAGTACCGACGGCTTATTACCAATCTCTCACCCGCAGTGGGCCAGACAACACGACGATCCCCGCCAGCCCGCGCAAAGCTTGATGCTGTATCGCCGCTGCTTTAATGCCCTGAGCCAGGCGGTAGCCGCGCAAAATAAACATCTGGTACTGCGCGTTTTCCCGGCCAGCAATGACGATCTCAGCGCCGTGCTGGATGCGATTGAACCGCTGCCGCCTGCGGTTTCGGTATCGATAAAACTCACGCCGGAACGTTTCTGGCCTGCATTCCCTAATAATCCGGCGCTGCTGGCGGTGCAGACGCGAGATGTATGGATCGATATCGATCTTGCCGGCGAGGAAGTGGGATGGGGAGTCATGCCGTTTTTACGTATTGATGAGCTACAGGGGCGACTGCTGTGGTGCCAGAGCCGCAATCCGCGCATTACCGGCGCTATCTGCAAAACCAGTTGGGAAAGCATCGATAATCACTGGATCCCTGCGACGTTAAGCGAATGTAACCTCTTCGCCTGCAGCCAATTGCTGGGCGAAGGGGCGGCAAAAAATCAGCAGCAGTTACTGGTGCAATGGCTGGCGCAGCGTTACGGCTGGTGTCCGCCAGCCGATGTCGCGCAGCAGTTCCAGTCGCTGCTTGAGCAGGCGACGCAGACACTCTATCAGTCAATATATGTGCGAGACCATGTGTTCCATCGCCATAGCCAATTGCCTGAAAGCTACGGCCAGGCGGTGTGGAGCCTTTACGGACAACTGGCGCGCAGTCACTGGTTACCCGGTTCGGCGCACGATATCCACTTCAAGCGTGACGATCCGCAGAAATCGATGGCTAATCTCACGCAAATCGCGCAAGAAAAAGATGACGTCGCAGCCAGCGCGCAGCAGTTGGGGAAAGCGGCGCAAGCGTTCGCTCTCACGGCGGATTTTCCCGCCGCGCTGGCGCTTCGGTGGCGTGAAGAGTGGCAGGGACTGGCGCTTTATTGCCAGACATTTACCCACGCGCAAAAGGCCTTCTTTACTCTGCACTTCGCCCGAGAGGTGGAAAACAGCTGGAGCATGCGGGAAATTTGTCATATCAACGTACAGGCGCTGTATCGCTGCGCATCGGAAATGGAAACGCTTTGTCAGCAGACAGGAGAGGCCTCGCCGGCGTTTTACGTGATGTTCGATCCCGTACGAGCACGTCATCTGGCTGATAGCCTGAGCACCGAACTGACGGCGCTCAGATAGCCGTATTAAAGCGTGCGGTGTAGCGCTTCAACCAGGCACAGTATCGCCATTGCCTGGCCGTAGGGCATGGCGGTCAGGGGAATGTTACGATAGTGGTCGAGGTCGCGGCCCATCGCTGTGCCAAACGACACCTGCGTTAGCTCTCCTTGCGGTGAGATATGTTCGATTATACCCCGGCAGGCCCGCTCGGCGACCGGCAGAAACGCGTCGTCGAGGTAGCCGAGGCGCACCGCCTTAAAAATACCCGCGGCAAACCCCGCCGTCGCAGAGGCTTCCAGATAACTATCGGGGTCGTTGAGCAGCGTTGGCCATAGGCCGTTTTCGGCCTGGCAGCGGGCAAGGGCGCTGACCTGAATCTGCAGAGTATTTTGCAACTGGCGGTAAAAGGCGTCGTGCTCGTCGAGCGCGAGCATCTCCAGTAGCTCCGGTATCGCCAGCGTTATCCAGCTATTGCCGCGAGCCCACAGCGCGCCGGCGAAATGGTGTCTGCCGTTGAAATGCCAGCCGTGAAACCACAGGCCGCTTTGGCGGTCGCTTAAATAGTGCAGGTGCTGCAAAAACTGAAATTTCGCCTCTTCTACCCAGCGCGATTTAGCAAACATTTTGCCGAGCATCGCCAGCGGCAGCACCGCCATCATTAGCGTATCGTCCCAGATTTGTTGATGATGGGGAGCCTCATAGGTGACGTGCTGCAGGCAGCCTTCATCGGTACGCGGCATCTGGCGATATATAGCGTCTCCCCAGCTTTCCAGATAGGCGCGCCAGTCGCTGCGAGGCGTCTGTTGATAGCGCAGCGCCAGGGTTAAAAACGGGCAAGCGGTATTGATGTTTTTCTCCGGCGTGCCCTCGGCGAAACGGGCGCTAAACCAGCCGTCGATAAGTTCATCAGCCCGAAGCGATCCTGTCAGGTGCTGGTAGCGAAACAGGCCAAACAGGGCGATGCCATGCGTCCACTCCCAGCCGTCCCAACCTTTGGTATCAACCACCCGGCCATCCGCCAGCCGCTGCAAATACTCGCCGCTATCATCGGTAATCGCGGTTAAGTTGCCGATTAGCGCTTCGATGAGTGACTGTAATTCAGGACGGTTGTTTTTCTGCGACATAGTGATTTCCTTGAGTAGAAACAGCGGCGTGTTGCCAGCGATCGTTGTGATGTGGATGGCCGGTCAATAGCTCGATGGTTTCGCGTGCCAGCGGGCTGGCATTCTGTGGATGACCACCGGCGCGCAGACGCTCCAGTTCGCTAATCAGGATTTGATGTCGCGGCTGGCTCAAGCGAAAACGAAACGCGCCATACATCGCCAGTAAGGCCAGCAGGCCGGGGCCAACGAGGAATACCCACCAGATACCATTCAGCGCGGCGGTATTCTGCGTTTCGGCGCCTTTGGTGAATCCAAAGGTTTCCAGCGCCAGGCCGACGATAAACAGCGCCAGCGCCTGGGAGAATTTGCGCGTCAGCATCATCACCCCCGCGTAGATCCCTTCGCGGCGCACGCCGGTGTAGGCTTCATCGATATCGGGCAGGAAATTGTAGACATTCCATGGGATGAGATAGGTGCCGCCGCGGGCGATGCCCATCACGATTGCGCCGCCGAGCAGCAGCCAGGAAAGATGGCTGAAAGAAGCGGTTAGTTGGCTGAACCACAGTAGCGCGCAGAGGATCAGCGCGATGGCGACCTTATAGGCGTTGCCGTTGCCGACGCGGATGCAAAGCCAGGTAAATAAAGGGATCGCGAAGAATTGAAACAGCGTCATCAGACTCATGGCCTGCGAAGCCAGCGAGGTGCCGACACGTAGCACGTAGGTCATGTAGTGCATAAACAGCGAGCCGAAAATATCCAGCGCCACCGCGCCGCCGACGTACATCATGATATGGATACGGAAGGTCCGCAGACGGAAGGTAGAGGCCATTTCCCGATACAGCGAGCGCAGCGTTTTACCTAAACCTTGCTGCGTCTGCGGTGGTGGGAGATGCTCACGTTCCCAGGTACCGCGCCAGACGAAGATCCACGGCAAGGCAAAAAGCAGGGCAAAGATAATGCCGATATAGAGAAACGCCTGCGATTTATCGGCGACGTGGGCCATGATTTGCCCGGGGATTAGCGCCGCGAGAAAGGCTGTCGCCTGAGCAAATAGCATTCGTGCCCCGGACATTTTCGAGCGCAAATCATAGCGCGCGGTCATCTCTGCAGGCAGGGTATCGTAAGGCACCATCAGCAGGGTGAAGACGGTGCTGAATAGTAGATAGGTACCGAGGTACCAAGCGTAGCCAAAACCACTTATCCACATCAGAGCGAAACAGAGCGATAGCGGCGCGCCGACAATAAAGAAGATCCGTCGCCGTCCCCAACGGGTGCGAATGTTGTCGGTAATGTAGCCCATTACCGGGTCGGTGATGCCGTCCCAAATCTTGGCGATGGCGAAAATAGAGGCCGCGGCGGCGGGCGAGAGCCCGGCGACTTCAATATAAAAGTAGAGCAGCCACAGGCCGGTGATGGTCATCGCGCCGCTGCCGAAAATATCGCCCATCCCCCAGCAGAGGATATTGCGGGTTTTGACTTCTCGTTGCGGGGTTACTGTCCTCGTCATGCGCGTATCTCTTTTATCAGGGATGAGAGGTTGCACAGTAAAAGAGGGAGATGGGGGCGAAAATCCCGATAGACGGTTTTTCGTACCGTTCTGCGAGCAGCATGCCAAATGGCGACAAAATGAAATAAACCCCGCGATGCGCCTCACGTTTTCTGTGGTTGAATCAGGCCTTAAATGTGATGCGGACCCTTTTTTCATTTTTGTCAGGGGTAAAGTTTGCGGGTGTTATCACGTTTTGCCCCTGGTCGTGACGGCGATTGTGAAAGGGTACGCAGATATTTCCGCGATATCGCTTTCGACCCTACGCTGAGGGTGAGAGAGATGGTGAGATAGCCTCCACGTTGATTTTCCAGGACATGCTATGAACATTTATCTTTCGCAGCGCCATCCCCATGCGGATGGCGTGACGCCTGATACCGAACTCTTTCAACAGGCGCTGGACGAACTGGCGCAGGCGGGCGGCGGCCGGTTGGTGGTTGATTGCGGCAGGTACGCGCTCGGCGGTTTACGGATAGGCTCGAACACCTGTCTGTGGCTGTCGCCGGGCGCCGAGCTTATCGTTAGCGAAAACTATGATGACTTTGCCCAGGCGACGGCGCTGAGCCGGGCGGAATCTTCAGATCGGGCCTTTCTGTATGCTGTGGATGCGCAGAATATTACCATCTGCGGCGGCGGTGAGATTTACGGCAGCGCTGACGGCTGGTTTTCCCGTCGCGTTGATGCCATGGGTTACCGCACGCCAGCCACGGCGCGCCCGAGGATCATTTTGCTGGAAAATTGCCTTCGCGTCCGGCTAGAAAACATCACCGTACGACATGCCCCGATGTGGACAATTCATCTGGTCTCCTGCACGGGCGTGGTGGTTGACGGTGTCACCGTTGACAATGATTTGACGATGGCTAATACCGATGCGCTGGATATCGACAGCTGCCAGCAGGTACATATCGCCAATAGCTATTTCAGCGCGGCGGATGATGCCATCTGTCTGAAGACCACCGATAAACCTGAGCGCATCCAGCGACCGTTGCGTCAGGTAACCATTGTTAACTGCACGCTGCGCTCGAAAAGCTGCGCCTTTAAAATCGGTACTGAAACCTGGCAGGATATTGAGGATGTGCTGGTGAGTAACTGCACTATCTTTGACTCCAATCGCGGCATCGGCCTGATATCCCGCGACGGCGGGCGGCTACGGCGGATGATTTTTAGCAGCATTGCTTTTGATTGCGTGAGCGCGCCGGCCTGTCACTGGGGCGAGGCGGACCCTGTTTTCCTTTCCGCGTGCCGTCGCGATCCGGCGATTGAACCCGGCGAAATCTCACAGATCCAGTTCCGCGGGCTGGTTGGCGAGTGCGAAGGCGCGATAAACCTGCATAGTGAAACGCCAGGTCAGATCCGGCGCATTCTGTTTGACGGCGTGCAGCTAACCCAGAAGCTGAACCTGGCAGCGGAGCAGGGGCTTTATGATATCCGCCCGCCGTGCAATCCGATGTCGCCGACCGGGATGGGGATTGATAACGCCTGGTGTCTGAATCCGCAAAGCGGCCGCGTTTGGGGTGTCGAACCTTATCCCGGCGGTTTGCCAGTACTGTACGCCAACGGCGTAGCGGGTCTGACACTGCGCGAATTTGATTATCAGCGCCCGATACCATTACCGGCAGCCTGGAACCCTAACGCGCTATGTCTGGAAAACGGCGATAATTAGCGAGGAAATAAGAGAGGAAGGTGCCCCGGCGATTGCTCCGGGGCAGGTCGAACTTATTCTTCGGCGGCATAGCCCTGCGGCGGCAGCTTGCGATTATCCAGCCACGCAGAGTTAGCTTCCATACGCAGGCGTCCATCAACAAACCAGCTCACCACCAGCGGGTAGATGTCGTGCTCCTGCGCCTGAACGCGGGCGGTAACGTCATCTTCGCTGTCTTCCGGAAATACCGGCACCCGAGCCTGTAAAATCACCGGCCCGCCGTCGAGTTCGTCGGTGACGAAATGTACCGAGGTGCCATGTTCCTCATCACCGTTTTCCAGCGCCTGGCGATGAGTATGCAGCCCCGGATATTTCGGCAGCAGAGAAGGATGGATATTCAGCAAGCGCCCCTGATAGTGGCCAACAAAGGCCGGACTAAGGATACGCATGTAGCCCGCCAGCACCACCAGATCGGGTTGGAAGACATCGATTTGCTGCATCAGCTCGCGGTCGAATGCTTCGCGGCTATCAAACGCTTTCGGCGAGAGCGCAAAGGCTGGAATACCGGCCTCGCGGGCGCGCTCAAGGCCGAATGCTTCGGCCTTATTGCTGAATACCGCACGCAGGGTGCCGTTGATTTGCTTCCGGGCGCAGGCATCAATAATCGCCTGTAAATTACTGCCGTTACCGGAAATCAGCACCACAATGTTTTTCATTCAATGACCACGCGTTGTTCGGCATCGGATGCCTTGATGTAACCGATTTTCCAGGCGTTTTCACCCTGCTCGTTCAGCAGGGCGATGGCTTTATCCGCCTCGGCTGCCGGCAGAGCGACCAGCATGCCGACGCCGCAGTTAAAGGTGCGGTACATTTCGTGGCTGCTGACATTACCGGCGGTTTGCAGCCAGTTGAAGACTTCCGGCCACTGCCAGGAGGACTCGTCAATCACCGCCTGGGTGTTGTCCGGCAGTACGCGCGGGATATTTTCCCAGAAGCCGCCGCCGGTCAGGTGAGCGATAGCATGGACGTCGACGTTGGCAATCAGATTCAGAATCGATTTGACATAAATGCGGGTCGGCGCCAGCAGATGGTCGGCCAGCGGTTTGCCGTTGAGGTCGGTGGTTTGTGGGTCAACGCCGCTGACTTCGATAATCTTACGCACCAGCGAGTAGCCGTTAGAGTGCGGGCCGCTGGAGGCAAGGGCGACCAGTACGTCGCCGTCAGCCACTTTGCTGCCGTCGATGATTTCTGATTTTTCTACCACGCCGACGCAGAAACCGGCCACGTCGTAATCTTCACCATGGTACATACCCGGCATCTCTGCCGTTTCGCCGCCAACCAGCGCGCAGCCGGACTGTAAGCAGCCTTCGGCGATGCCGCTTATCACGCTTGCCGCGGTATCCACGTCCAGTTTACCGGTCGCGTAGTAGTCGAGGAAAAACAGCGGCTCGGCGCCCTGAACTACGAGGTCATTGACGCACATGGCGACCAGATCGATACCGATAGTGTCGTGACGTTTAAGGTCCATCGCCAGACGCAGCTTGGTGCCGACGCCGTCGGTACCGGAGACCAGTACCGGTTCGCGGTATTTCTGCGGCAGAGCGCACAGCGCGCCGAATCCGCCCAGTCCGCCCATCACTTCCGGGCGACGGGTTTTCTTCACCACGCCCTTAATACGGTCGACGAGAGCGTTGCCTGCATCAATATCCACGCCGGCATCTTTATAGCTGAGAGAGGTTTTATCGGTCACTGCGAAGTCTCCACGCGTTTGCGGTAGCAAGAAAAATCGGCGCAATTCTAACAGGGAAAGCAAACGTTTGCGAGCCTGCTTTACACTCGATTTAAAACGGCTTACAGATGAGCAAATTTGATACTGTTCACGAAAATGAAACCGGGTACAGTCTTCTGCTTGCCTCGCCTTTAATGAATGATCATTATGCCAATGAAACCGGTTTCTGTTTGGTGAAAAGCGCATAACGATCGTCTATAGGGAGAGTATATGTCCGGATTCAAAGAAGGTTTTCTGTGGGGCGGCGCGGTAGCGGCGCATCAGCTTGAGGGCGGCTGGCAAGAAGGAGGGAAGGGGATTAGCGTCGCTGACGTGATGACCGCAGGCGCCCATGGGGTGCCGCGAACGATCACCGACGGCGTACTGCCCGGCCATAACTATCCCAACCATGAGGCGATTGATTTTTATCATCGTTATAAAGAAGACGTGGCGCTGTTTGCCGAACTGGGATTTAAGTGTTTCCGTACTTCAATTGCCTGGACGCGCATTTTTCCGCTGGGCGATGAGCTGGAGCCCAATGAGGCGGGCCTGCAATTCTATGACGATCTGTTCGACGAGTGCCTGAAATATGGTATTGAACCGGTGATCACGCTCTCCCATTTTGAGATGCCTTACCACCTGGTGACTGAATACGGCGGCTGGCGCAACCGTAAACTCATTGATTTCTTCGTCCGCTTTGCGAAGGTGGTGTTTACCCGTTATCAGCACAAAGTGAAGTACTGGATGACCTTTAACGAGATCAACAACCAGGCCAACTTCCATGAAGATTTCGCCCCCTTTACCAACTCCGGTCTGAAGTATCAGCCCGGAGAAGACCGTGAGCCGGTGATGTTTCAGGCCGCCCATTATGAACTGGTGGCCAGCGCGCTAGCGGTGAAGGCGGCACGCGAGATTAATTCGGACCTGCAGATTGGCTGTATGATCGCGATGTGTCCTATCTATCCGCTCACCTGCGCGCCGGACGACATCATGATGGCGATGAACGCTATGCATCGTCGTTACTGGTTTACCGATGTGCACGTGCGTGGCCGCTATCCGCAGCATTTGCTCAACTACTTCGCGCGCCGCGGTTTTACGCTGGATATCACCGACGCCGATCGCCTGGCGTTAAAAGAGGGTTGCGTCGACTATATTGGCTTTAGCTACTATATGTCCTTCGCCACCAAAGCGACTGACGATAATCCGCATCTGGATTACGACGAAAGCACCAGCCTGGTTTCCAATCCCTACGTCAAGAAATCGGATTGGGGCTGGCAGATTGACCCGGTTGGTCTGCGCTACTCGCTCAACTGGTTCTGGGATCACTATCAACTGCCGCTGTTTATCGTTGAAAACGGCTTTGGCGCCATTGACGTGCGTGAAGCTGACGGTAGCGTGGATGACCAGTATCGTATCGAGTATCTTAGTGCCCATATTGCCGAAATGAAAAAAGCGGTAGTGGAAGATGGCGTCGATCTGATGGGGTATACCCCGTGGGGCTGTATCGATCTGGTCTCCGCCGGTACCGGCGAGATGAAAAAACGCTATGGATTTATCTTTGTCGATAAAGATAACGACGGTTGCGGCACGTTGGCCCGTAGCCGTAAAAAATCCTTTGCCTGGTATCAGCAGGTTATTGCCAGTAACGGCGAAAACCTATAGCCGCCAGCAAGCGTCACGTTGCTAAAGATAAAAGCCGAAGGGGAACCTCCGGCTTTTTTTGTTTGTTTTATAATGTGTAACAATCCATAAATCACTTTGTTTGATATACGTCAAGCAAGATGGGTATGGCGCAATCCGCAAAAAGCGGTATAATCCCGCGATTTTTTTTGTGGCTGCCCCTCAGAGGAGAAAGAGAATGAAGATCGTGGAAGTGAAACATCCACTCGTCAAACACAAGCTGGGCCTGATGCGTGAGCATGACATCAGTACTAAACGCTTCCGTGAACTCGCCTCAGAGGTTGGTAGCTTACTGACCTACGAAGCAACCGCCGATCTCGCTACCGAGCGTGTCACTATCGAAGGCTGGAACGGTCCGGTCGAAGTTGAGCAGATCAAAGGTAAGAAAATTACCGTGGTGCCTATCCTGCGTGCCGGTCTGGGTATGATGGAAGGCGTGCTGGAGCACGTGCCGAGCGCGCGTATCAGCGTTGTTGGTATCTACCGTGATGAAGAAACGCTGGAGCCGGTTCCTTATTTCCAGAAGCTGGTTTCAAACATTGACGAGCGTATGGCGCTGGTGGTTGACCCGATGCTGGCAACCGGTGGTTCGATGATCGCGACCATCGACCTGCTGAAAAAAGCGGGCTGCTCGAGCATTAAGGTGCTGGTGCTGGTGGCGGCGCCGGAAGGCATTGCCGCGCTGGAGAAAGCGCATCCTGACGTCGAGCTGTACACCGCCTCCGTCGACCAGGGCCTCAACGAGCACGGATACATTATTCCGGGCCTCGGCGATGCTGGCGATAAGATTTTCGGTACCAAATAAATGATGAAGTGATAAAAAGCCGACTTTGAGAGTCGGCTTTTTTTTGAATAAATCACGCCCACAACAAATAACAAACGACTCTCAGAGGATAATATTATGACGCGCCGTGCAATCGGGGTGAGTGAAAGACCGCCGCTTTTACAGACAATCCCGCTTAGTTTGCAACATCTGTTCGCCATGTTTGGCGCAACGGTTCTGGTGCCTATCCTGTTCCACATTAACCCGGCTACTGTACTGCTGTTTAACGGCATCGGTACGCTGTTGTACCTCTTTATCTGTAAAGGCAAAATTCCGGCCTATCTGGGGTCGAGCTTCGCCTTTATCTCCCCGGTGCTGCTGTTGTTGCCGCTGGGTTATGAAGTGGCGCTCGGCGGTTTCATTATGTGCGGCGTCCTGTTTTGCATCGTCTCCTTTATTGTCAAAAAAGCCGGTACCGGCTGGCTGGATGTGATGTTCCCGCCGGCGGCGATGGGCGCCATCGTGGCGGTTATCGGCCTGGAACTGGCGGGCGTGGCGGCGAACATGGCCGGGCTGCTGCCGGCTGACGGTCAATCGCCTGACAGCAAAACTATTATTATTTCGATGGTGACGCTGGCGGTGACGGTTTTTGGTTCCGTACTGTTCCGCGGCTTCCTGGCGATTATCCCGATTCTTATCGGCGTGCTGGTGGGCTATGCGCTCTCCTTTGTGATGGGCGTTGTCGATACGACGCCTATCGCCGAAGCGCACTGGTTTGCACTGCCGACCTTCTACACCCCGCGCTTTGAGTGGTTTGCCATTTTCACCATTTTGCCTGCCGCGCTGGTGGTGATCGCCGAGCACGTGGGGCACCTGGTGGTGACCGCCAATATCGTTAAGCGCGACCTGATCCGCGATCCGGGTCTGCACCGCTCGATGTTCGCCAACGGGCTGTCGACGATTGTCTCCGGTTTCTTTGGCTCAACGCCAAACACCACCTACGGGGAAAATATCGGCGTGATGGCGATTACCCGCGTATACAGTACCTGGGTTATTGGCGGCGCGGCGATTATCGCGATTCTGCTCTCCTGCGTCGGCAAGCTGGCGGCGGCGATCCAGATTATCCCGGTTCCGGTGATGGGCGGCGTTTCTCTGCTGCTGTACGGGGTAATCGGCGCATCCGGTATCCGCGTGCTGATCGAATCAAAAGTCGATTACAGCAAAGCGCAGAACCTGATTCTGACCTCAGTCATCCTGATCATCGGCGTGAGCGGCGCCAAAGTACATATTGGCGCGGCGGAGCTGAAAGGCATGGCGCTGGCGACGATCGTCGGTATTTGCCTGAGCCTGATCTTTAAACTGATCAGCGTTCTGCGTCCGGAAGAAGTGGTGCTGGACGCCGCGGATAGCGAAGAAGCGAAATAACGATCCTCATACCGGGCAGCGATCCTGCCCGGTTCTCTCCTGACCTAAAACTGTGTTAAACTCTTCGCGTTTTTCTGTAAGCCTATGTTGAGGTCCATCTGAACGCTCCGGCACAGCTCTCTTTGCCACTGTATCTTCCTGACGACGAAACGTTCGCGAGTTTCTGGCCGGGTGATAATCCTTCCCTACTTGCCGCTCTGCAGAACGTGTTGCGGCAGGAACACAGCGGATACATCTATATCTGGTCACGCGAAGGCGCGGGGCGTAGCCATCTTTTGCATGCCGCCTGCGCTGAGCTATCCCAGCGTGGCGATGCCGTCGGCTACGTGCCGTTGGATAAGCGCACGTGGTTCGTGCCGGAAGTGCTGGACGGCATGGAGCAACTGGCGCTGGTGTGCATCGATAACATCGAGTGCGTGGCCGGGGATGAGCCCTGGGAAATGGCTATTTTCAACCTCTATAACCGTATTCTCGAATCAGGTAAAACTCGCCTGCTGATCACCGGCGATTGCCCGCCGCGACAGCTGCATCTTGGCTTGCCGGATCTCGCCTCGCGCCTTGACTGGGGGCAAATCTATAAGCTACAGCCGCTGTCGGATGAAGATAAGCTGCAGGCGCTGCAGTTGCGCGCCAGACTGCGCGGTTTCGAGATGCCGGAAGATGTCTGCCGTTTCCTGCTCAAGCGTCTGGATAGAGAAATGCGCTCGCTGTTTATGACGCTCGATCAGCTCGATCACGCGTCAATTACCGCTCAACGAAAACTGACGATCCCATTTGTTAAAGAGATCCTGAAGCTTTAGGCCGAAAGCGACGCCAGTTCCTGCTCTGCCAGCCCGGTTAGCTGCGCCACCAGCGCGGGGGCGAGACCGCTACGTAACATCGCGGCGGCGATACGCTGTGCTTCTTCTTTACGGCCTTCTTGCCGGCCCTCTTGCCGTCCCTGAAGCAAACCGCGCTCCAGCCCTTGCTGCTCGAGATATTCTGCAATAGTCATCAGCGTCTCCTTATGTTGCGGCGTCCGGCGCGCCAGCTCACGAATAAACTTTATCGGTTCGCGGCTATTTCCCGCGAGCACCAGGTAGTGCATTAGCGCCTGCACCTGTGTTTGCGTGGCTAATCCAGTCAATAATAATTCGCCCAGCTTGTCGAGTAACTGCGCCAGATCGCGTTGTCGAATATGTTTTTGCAGTAATTCCAGCGTTGCCATACGTTGATGAGTGGCGATTTCATCATCCGGTATGACGGTGATATCCGCCAGTGGAAATTCGCCGTGGTAGAGTGTGGTCGCCAGCTCCGGCGCGGCAAACTCATCCAGCCAGCGCATTGAAAACGGATAGGGCGTCACCAGGCCGTGATAGAAAAGCACCGGGATCACCAGAGGGAGTTTTTCGTGTCCGGCATCAAGGTGGCGCTGCATGACGGCGACGGCATAGCGCATCAGGCGAAAGGCCATATGTCGGTCGGGGCTACTTTGATGTTCGATCAGCGCGTAAATATAGCCGTCGCCCGCGGTGGTTTGCAGCGAGTAGAGAATATCGGAATAGTAAGGTCTGAGATCTTCTTCGACAAAATTACCCGATTCTAAATGTAGCGTACGCAGATCGCAGATCTCCTTTAGTGCTTCAGGCAGATACAACTGGAGAAAATCGCGCGCGGTATCCGAATGGGAAAGATAGGTTTTAAATACTGCGTCATGCGGTGTGGAAATAGCTTTATTCATTGGCAATCCGTCCAGTGGATTCAGGTGATGGACGGACAGTAGCACTACTGCGCAAGGGGAGGGGATTGGCCTGTTTTTTCTGGAAGCGGCCACGAAAAAAATCGCGCCGCGGGCAACACCGGCGGCGCGTAGGGGGTTAGCTGACGATTTCCAGCACCTGTTCCGGCGGGCGGCCGATACGCGCCTGACCGTGGCTGACCACGATGGGCCGTTCGATGAGTTTCGGGTTCTCGACCATAGCCTTAATCAACGCCTCTTCGCTGAGCTGTGGGTCGGCGAGATTGAGCGACTTATACAGATCTTCTTTCTGGCGCATCAGTTCGCGGGCGCTGCTCATATTCAGCATTTTCAACAGCTGGCGCAGCGTCGCGGCATCCGGCGGCGTCTCCAGATACAACACCACTTCAGGGTCGATGCCGTTGGCTTTCAGCAGGCTGAGCGTGTCACGGCTCTTCGAGCAGCGAGGGTTGTGGTAAATTTTTACCGCGTCAGACATGTGGTCTCCTTACATTTTCTGATAGGGGCGGAATCTTTCCTGCAGCTGGCGCAGCTGGTCGATGCGAGCGTCGTAGCGCGCCTGCTGCAAACTGCCCAATTTCACTTGCGAACTGGCGCTGCTTAGCAGCGAGATGGCCTGGTCAAGCCTACCGGCCAGCGCCATGCCTTCGGCCCGCGCCGCCAGCTCCTGGTCGCGATGACCCAATGCGCCTTCCGCCTGCGCCAACAGGTCCCAACCGTTGCCGTCATCCTTGTTATTAAAGGTGTAGCGGTTGAGAATAGTCGCGGCTTCCGCCGGCTGTCCGCCCTGCAGATAGGCATTGGCCAGGTTCAGCTGCAGGACCGGATCGGTACGGATCTCTTTGGCGTTTTTCAGACGGTTAATCGCGTCGGTAGTCTTTTTCTGCCCAAGATCGATATCGGTGGCGAGATCCAGATACCAGGGATTTTGCGGGTCGGCGCCGAGCAGCGGCTGGAGCGCTTTGCGCGCCTGATCGTAGTTATTGCTCTCCATGGCCAGTAGCGCGCGGCCATACTGCGCGGCGTGCTGTTCGCGGATATTCCCTTTTGACCAGGCGTCAAGCAGATCGCTGCCGAGCTTATTTTCCCCGGAGTTGTACATACCGAGGGTACGGGCCTTAGCGAGATAGAAATCCGCCGAGGATTGGACTACTACCGGGCGCATCTGGTTGGCGCGGTTACGGGCATCGGCCAGACGGCTTTCCGGCAGTGGGTGAGTGAGCAGCATTTCCGGCGGGCGGCTGGAATAGCGGGATTCGTCGAGTAATTTACCCATAAAAGCCGGCATCGCCTGCGGATCGAACCCGGAGCGCTGCAGTACCTGAATACCGATGCGGTCGGCTTCTTCTTCATTCTGACGGGTGAAACTAATCATTCCCTGCTGGGTGCCGGCCAGGGTGCCGGTTAATGCCGCCATCCCCGCCTGCGGGCTGGCCATCGCCAGCAGAATAGAGCCCAGCGCGCCGACCCAGGTTAGCGGCGCGCTACGTTTTTGATCTTCCATCGCGCGCGCCAGATGGCGCTGGGTGACGTGGGAGATTTCGTGCGCCATTACCGAGGCAAGCTGGCTTTCGTTATCCGCGTAGCGGAACAGCGCCGAGTGCAGCACTACGTTGCCGCCGAAGAAAGCAAAGGCGTTAATCTGATCGTTATTAATCAGATAAAAGTGGAACGGCGTACGCACGGAGTTAGCGTGGGCGACCAGGCGCATGCCCAGCCCGTTAATGTATTGCACCAGTAGCGGGTCGTTTATCAGCGGCGCGCTACCGCGCAGCTGGCGCACGTAGTAATCGCCCATCTGCATTTCCTGCCCGATGGAAAGCGTGCTTCCTGCCGAGGTGCCCATATCCGGCAGCGTATCCGCCGAGTCAGCGGCGGCAGGTAATATCGTCCCCAGCGTCAACGACGCGACGGCGGCGGCCACCAGCGTTTTCTTTAACTGCCTGAACATAACCTCTGTCCTGTAATGTGGGTGTGCCAGTTTGATCGGTTGCGCGGCCCAATGTTCCCGTGCCGCAGATTCTGCGAGTTTAGCTGTGGTTGATGGCGTTGAAAATATGATATTCGCACAGTTGTGCAGGTTTGTGTCATAGCCAATAAAAAGCGAAGTCTTTTTTGTGACACTTAGATACAATTCCCCGGATTGTGGCGATTTGCGCTTCAGGGAAGGGTTTATGCTTGAGATGTTAATGCAGTGGTATCGTCGTCGTTTCAGCGATCCGGAAGCGATAGCGCTGCTGGTTATTCTGCTGGCCGGCTTCGGCATTATGTTCTTTTTCAGCGGGCTGCTGGCGCCGCTGCTGGTCGCCATCGTGCTGGCCTATCTGCTGGAATGGCCGACCGTTCGCCTGGAGCGTATCGGTTTGTCGCGAACCTGGGCCACGTCGTTGGTGCTGGTGCTTTTTGTCGGTATCTTGCTGTTGATGGCCTTTGTGGTGATGCCGGTGGCCTGGCAACAGGGTATTTATCTCATCCGCGATATGCCAGGCATGCTGAATAAGCTTTCCGATTTCGCCGCCACGCTGCCGCGGCGTTATCCGGCATTGGTGGATGCCGGCATCATCGATGCGATGGCGGAAAATGTGCGCACTCGCATGTTGACCGTGGGGGATTCGGTGGTGAAGTATTCGCTCGCCTCGCTGGTGGGCCTGCTGACGCTGGCGGTTTATCTGGTCCTGGTTCCGCTGATGGTCTTCTTCCTGCTGAAAGACAAACAGCAGATGCTGAATGCCGTACGCCGCGTATTGCCGCGTAATCGCGGCCTGGCGGGGCAGGTGTGGAAGGAGATGAACCAGCAGATTACCAACTATATCCGCGGCAAGGTGCTGGAGATGATTGTCGTCGGCGTCGCCACCTGGATAGGCTTCATTCTCTTTGGTCTCAACTACTCGCTGCTGCTGGCCGTACTGGTAGGATTCTCGGTGTTAATCCCGTATATCGGCGCTTTTGTGGTCACCATTCCGGTGATCGGCGTGGCGTTGTTCCAGTTCGGCGCGGGCACTGAGTTCTGGAGCCTGTTTGCCGTATACCTGATTATTCAGGGGCTGGATGGCAACCTGCTGGTGCCGGTGCTGTTCTCGGAGGCGGTGAATTTACATCCGCTGGTGATTATTCTGTCGGTAGTGATTTTCGGCGGGCTGTGGGGGTTCTGGGGGGTATTCTTCGCGATTCCGCTGGCGACGTTAATCAAAGCGGTGGTTCACGCCTGGCCTGACGGAATGGTTATTGAAGACGAGTGACACGCTGATTGACGCAAAAAAACGCCGGGCGATTTATTATCCCCCGGCGTTTTTCATTTAGACGTTATGCGTTTTCTTTCAGCCAGTTCAGCACGACGTCGTGGTGATTGCTGGTTTTGAAGTTATCAAACACATGTTCAATCTTGCCGTCAGCATCAATGAGGAAGCTAATACGGTGAATACCGTCGTAGGTTTTCCCCATAAATGATTTTTCGCCCCAGACGCCGAACTGTTCGCAGACCTGATGATCTTCATCAGACAGCAGCGTAAAGTTCAGCAGCTCTTTTTCGGCAAAACGGGACAGCTTTTCTGGTTTATCAGTGCTGATACCCAGAACTTCGACGCCCGCTTTTTTCAGGTCGTCCATGTTATCGCGTAAACCGCACGCTTGTACGGTGCAGCCCGGGGTCATGGCTTTCGGGTAAAAATAAACCAGAACACGCTGTCCCTGGAAGTCGGTTAAATTTACTTCCTCGCCGTCCTGGTCCGGTAAGCTAAATTTCGGTGCGATATCACCGGCTTTCAGTGGGGTCATTGGTTAAACTCCATCCTGTTCATCATGCTGTGAATAATTAACGATGTTAATACTGCCTTGTGCGCTCAGTTCTGTACATAGGGCTTTGAACGCTTGCTCGATATTTGTCGTGTTTTGCGAGGCAGGACTGTGTGCGGTGATTTGAATAAATAGCTGAGCGGCGTCTTTATCTTCGCCCGGTTGAGTACGGGAGACCAGTTCGGCGATATTCATATTCCACGTGTCGCACAGCGCGGTAAAGCGCTCAATGATATGCGGCGAGTCCGGCACCTCTACCTGGATCCAAACCGTATTCGGCATCGCCTGCGGCGGCCGGGCGGAGGTGCGCTTCATTACGATCAGCAAATCCAGCTCGGCTCCTTTTAACGGCAGCGTTGATTCGATCAGGTTAATCGCGTTCCACGAGCCGGAAAGCAGCATTATAAACGTGAACTCGTCGCCGAGCATGGCCAACCGGCTGTCTTCAATGTTGCAGCCGCAGCTGCTGACGTGGCGAGTGATTGTGTTTACGATGCCGGGGCGGTCTGCGCCCAGAGCGGTAATCACCAGATAGTGTTGTAATGAGGCTGTCAAACCTGTTCTTCCTTTAAAAAGGTGAGGTAACATTAGGAAAGCATAAAAAAAACCGGCGTACAACATCCCAGATGGCGTTGGGTCTCTTGCTTTTATTGCGGCACCAAACGTAACATTGAGAATCTTGTCCCACTTCTGCTCTGAGGATGGCCCATGTTCACGGGAAGTATTGTAGCGCTTGTCACGCCGATGGATGATAACGGTAATGTCTGCCGGTCAAGCCTGAAAAAACTGATTGATTACCATGTCGCCAACGGAACCTCGGCGATTGTTTCGGTAGGGACTACCGGCGAATCCGCAACGTTAAGCCATGAAGAGCATGGCGACGTCGTGATGATGACCCTTGAACTGGCCGATGGCCGCATCCCGGTCATTGCTGGTACCGGTGCAAATGCAACCGCAGAGGCGATTAGCCTGACCAAACGTTTCAACGATAGCGGCGTTGTCGGCTGCCTGACGGTCACTCCTTATTATAACCGTCCGACTCAGGAAGGCCTGTTCCAACACTTTAAAGCTATCGCTGAGCATACTGACCTGCCGCAAATTCTGTATAATGTGCCGTCCCGTACCGGTTGCGATATGCTGCCGGAAACCGTTGGTCGCCTGGCGGAAATTAAAAATATTGTCGGTATTAAGGAAGCAACAGGGAACTTAAGTCGCGTTCACCAGATCAAAGAGCTGGTTTCAGACGACTTTATTCTGCTGAGCGGCGATGACGCGACCGGCATGGACTTTATCCAGCTCGGCGGCGTCGGCGTCATTTCCGTCACGGCGAACGTCGCCGCCCGTGAAATGGCGGACATGTGCCGACTGGCGATGGCGGGTCAATTCGCGGAAGCTCGCGCGATTAACCAGCGTCTGATGCCGCTGCATACAAAATTATTTGTCGAACCCAACCCGATCCCAGTCAAATGGGCTTGTAAGGCGTTGGGACTTGTAGCGACCGACACGCTGCGCCTGCCGATGACGCCGATTACCGAAACGGGTACGAAAGCGGTTACCGCAGCGCTGAAGCATGCCGGTTTGCTGTAGAGTTTAGGGAGATTTGATGGCTTACTCAGTACAGAAGTCGCGCCTGGCGAAGGTTGCGGGTGTTTCGCTGGTTTTACTCCTCGCGGCCTGTAGTTCTGACTCGCGCTATAAGCGTCAGGTTAGCGGCGACGAGGCTTATTTAGATGCCGCGCCGCTCAGTGAACTTCACGCCCCGGCGGGGATGATCCTGCCGCTGCAGACTGGCGACTACAACATTCCGGTTGCCGCCAGCACCGGTGCGGTAGGTAAAGCGCTGGACATTCGTCCTCCGGCTCAGGCGTTAGCCCTGGTCAGCGGCGCGCGTACCCAGTTTAACGGCGACACTTCCACCCTGATGGTTGAAAATAGCCGTAGCGGTTCTTTATGGGCGCAGGTTGTCAGCATCGTACAGGCGAAAAACTACACCATCACCAAGCGTGACGATGCAGGCCAGACGCTGAATACCGATTGGGTAGAGTGGAACCGCCTTGATGAAGACCAGCAGTACCGTGGCCGTTATCAAATCTCCGTTAAGCCGCAGGGCTATCAGCAGGCGGTGGTGGTGAAGCTCGTGAACCTGGAGCAGGCGGGCAAGCCCGTGTCTGACCCGGCTTCTCTGCAGCGCTACAGCACCTCGATGCTGAACGTTATCTCCTCCGGTCTTGATTCCAACGCCACCAATGCGCAGAATGCGGCGCAGAGAAGCGCTGGCGCGACCTTTGACGTGCAGAGCGCGGCGGATGACACCGGCTTGCCGATGCTGGTGGTGCGCGCGCCATTCAACATGGTATGGCAGAAACTGCCGGCCACGCTTGAAAAAGTGGGCATGAAGGTGACCGACAGCACTCGCTCCCAGGGCAGCATGGCGGTAACTTACAAGCCGCTGTCTGACAGCAGCTGGCAGGAACTGGGCGCAAGCGATCCGCAGTTGGTCTCTGGCGACTATAAACTGCAGGTCGGCGATCTCGATAACCGCAGTAGTCTGCAGTTCATCGACCCGAAAGGCCACACCCTGACGCAGTCGCAAAATGACGCCCTGGTAGCCGTATTCCAGGCCGCATTTAACAAGTAATAAAAAGGGCTGGAGCAATCCGGCCCTTTTTAATGTATAGTGACGCAAACGTGTGCGTAGCCGCAAAGTCCGGTAATTTGCCTGATTTTGCCTACGGGCGGAAAGGTAATTTTTTGGCTTAATATCACTGGAGTGGTGAAAGATGAAAAAGCAAGCTGAGTTGTATCGTGGCAAAGCGAAAACGGTATACAGCACCGAAAACCCGGATCTGCTGGTACTTGAATTCCGTAACGATACGTCAGCAGGGGATGGCGCCCGCATCGAGCAGTTCGATCGTAAAGGCATGGTGAATAACAAATTCAACCATTTCATTATGAGCAAGCTGGAAGAAGCCGGTATCCCGACCCAAATGGAAGCGCTGCTTTCCGATACTGAATGCTTGGTGAAAAAGCTGGATATGGTGCCGGTTGAATGCGTGATTCGTAACCGCGCGGCGGGTTCACTGGTGAAACGCCTGGGTATTGAAGAAGGTATCGAACTGACTCCGCCGTTGTTCGATTTGTTCCTGAAAAACGACGCCATGCACGACCCGATGGTCAACGAATCCTACTGTGAGACGTTCGGCTGGGTGAATAAAGAAAACCTGGCGCGCATGAAGGAGCTCAGCTACAAAGCGAACGACGTACTCAGCAAGCTGTTTGATGATGCCGGTCTGATTCTGGTCGACTTCAAGCTGGAGTTTGGTCTGTTCAAAGGTGAAGTGGTGCTTGGCGATGAATTCTCTCCTGACGGCAGCCGTCTGTGGGATAAAAACACCCTCGATAAAATGGACAAAGACCGCTTCCGCCAGAGCCTCGGCGGCCTGATCGAAGCTTACGAAGAAGTGGCCCATCGTCTGGGCGTCAAGCTCGACTAATCCCCTCCGCGCCGGAAGAAATCGTCTCTTCCGGCACTCTTATTCGTTGTTTCCTGTGGTAATCCTCCGCTGAACCGCCTACGATCTCTCATATTCGTAACATGATGGAATAGAGGTGCTTATGCGCTGGCAAGGGCGTCGTGAAAGCGACAACGTGGAAGACAGACGTAGTGATTCAGGTTCGCCGCTGGGCGGCGGCGGTGGCGGTTTTCGCATTCCAAGCGGTAAAGGCGGCATCGTCCTGCTGATTATCGTTCTGGTGGCGGGTTATTATGGCGTGGATTTAACCGGCATGCTGACCGGCGAACCGATGCCGCAGCAGCAAACCTCCACCCAGCGTTCCATCAGCCCGAAGGATGACGAAGCGGCGAAGTTCACCTCCGTTATTCTGGCCACCACAGAAGACACCTGGGGGCCTATTTTCGAAAAGATGGGGCGGCAATATGTTCAGCCGAAGCTGGTGATGTATCGCGGAGCGACCCGTACCGGTTGCGGCACCGGCCAATCGGTGATGGGGCCGTTCTACTGCCCGGCGGACAGCACGGTCTATATCGACCTGTCATTCTATGACGAGATGAAAAACAAACTCGGCGCTGACGGCGACTTCGCGCAGGGCTACGTGATTGCGCACGAAGTCGGCCACCATGTGCAGAAGCTGCTCGGCATTGAACCTAAGGTCCGTCAGATGCAGCAGCAGGCTTCGCAGACCGAAGTGAACCGCCTGTCGGTGAAAATGGAGCTGCAGGCAGACTGCTTTGCGGGCGTCTGGGGCAATAACATGCAGAAACAGGATGTGATGGAAACCGGCGATCTGCAGGAGGCGCTCAATGCCGCTGAGGCCATCGGCGACGATCGTCTGCAGGAGCAGAGCCAGGGCCGCGTGGTGCCGGATAGCTTCACCCATGGGACTTCCCAGCAGCGCTATACGTGGTTCAAACGCGGTTTCGATAGCGGCGACCCTGCGCAGTGTAATACCTTCGGCAGCGCGCTTCGCTAACGTTTGCCGATGGAAACGCTGCTTGACCTGACCGCGCAGATGGCGCGCGAGGGTATTCGTCGCCTGCTGGTGCTCAGCGGTGACGAACATTGGTGTCTGGCGCAGGCCGTTGAGCTGCGAGAGCGGCTGGGCGGCGATAGTCTATGGGTCGGCGCGTTGCCGCAGCAGGAACCCTGCGTGGCGCCGGGCGCGCTGAAAACGCTGCTCGGGCGCGAATTTCAGCATGCCTTTTTCGACGCTCGCCACGGTTTTGACGTGGCGGCTTTTGCCGCGCTTGCCGGCACGCTGCGCGCCGGCAGCTGGTTAGTGCTCCTGGTGCCGGATTTTGCCCGCTGGCCTGAGCAGGCGGATGGCGATTCGCTGCGCTGGAGCGATACGTCTGAACCGATCGCCACCCCTAACTTTGTCCACCGTTGTCTTCAACTCTTTAGCGCGGATCCTGAGGTCGCCCTGTGGCGACAGGGCTACGGCTTACGGTTGCCGGAGGCCGTGCCGCGCAGGCACTGGCATGCTGCCGATGGTTACCCGCAGGCCGAACAGGCCGCTATTCTCAATTCGCTGACGTCGTCGCCCCCGCACATTGCCGCCGTCACCGCCGGGCGCGGGCGCGGTAAATCTGCGCTGGCGGGAATGTTGATTCATCAACTAGCTGGTTCCGCCATCGTCACCGCGCCAACGCGCGACGCGACAGCGGTCATCGCCGCTTTTGCGGGACAGAAGATGCGCTTTATGGCGCCTGATGCGCTGCTGGCAAGCGACGCAAAAGCCGACTGGCTGGTGGTCGATGAGGCCGCCGCTATCCCGGCGCCGACGCTACGCCAGCTGACGGCGCGTTTTCCCCATACGCTGTTGACGACGACGGTTCAGGGCTATGAGGGGACCGGTCGTGGCTTCTTATTGAAGTTCTGCGCCAGTTTCCCAACGCTACGGCGGTATCATCTGTCGTCGCCGATTCGCTGGGCGCCGGGTTGCCCGCTGGAGTCGGTTATCGATCGGCTATTGTTGTTTAACGATGAGGCGTTTCTCCAGGCGCCGCACGGGGAACCGCAGCTGGAAACGTTAAGCCAGCGTGCCTGGCGCGAACAGCCCTCGCGCCCATCAGAGGCTTATCAACTGCTTTCCGGCGCGCATTACCGCACTTCGCCGCTGGATTTGCGCAGGATGATGGATGCGCCGGGCCAGCATTTTACCTTGGCTCGCTGCGCGGATGGCGTCGCTGGCGCGGTGTGGCTGGTGGAAGAGGGCGGTCTCGAACCTGAGCTTAGCCGCGCCGTCTGGGCCGGATATCGCCGCCCGCGCGGCAATCTTGTGGCCCAGTCATTGGCCGCGCACGGCGGTAGCCCGCTGGCGGCGACGCTGACCGGCAGACGCGTCAGCCGTATTGCCGTACATCCAGCGCGCCAGCGCGAAGGGCAGGGGCAGCGTTTAATCGCCCATGCCGTCAAGCAGACGCATGGGTGTGACTATCTCTCCGTCAGCTTTGGTTTTACCCCTGAACTATGGCGCTTCTGGCAGCGCTGCGGGTTTCTGCTGGTGCGTATGGGAACGCATCGCGAGGCGAGCAGCGGCTGTTATACGGCGATGGCGCTTTATCCGCTCAGCGAAGAGGGGCGCCAGCTGGCCTGGCGTGAACATCAACGGCTGGCGCGGGATGAGCGCTGGCTAAGTCAGTGGCGTGATGAACGCGCTCCGGTGACGGCGGATGAAACAACTATGCTTACTGAGGAGGACTGGCTGGAGGTCGCCGGTTTTGCCTTTGCGCATCGTCCGCTGTTGACGGCGGTCGGGAGTCTGAACCGGCTCTTACAGGCGACGCCGCTGCCGTCAGTGGCGCTTCGTGCGCGATTAGCGCAGCAGGATGAGGCAACGCTGTGCGCAAACCTTGGTTTATCCGGCCGAAAGGCGCTACTGGCGCGACTGCGGGAAGAGGCGGCGGCGGCCATGGCGGGACTCGATCCTGCCCGCGCGCAACAGCTGGAAGAGTGGGTCAGGAAGCTGCAATTTTTTTAACTAACTCATTCAGTTAAATGGCATGGTCATATTCCCTGCGCGGCGTAAACTGCCTTGCATCAACCAGGAGCCAGATTCCTGTTTATCTGAGACATCAGGAGACAACCATGAAACACGATCACTTTATTGTTCAGAGCCCGGCGACGCCTGCGCAACAGTTGCTGCTGCTGTTTCATGGCGTGGGCGATAATCCGGTTTCGATGGGGCAAATAGGTAGCTGGTTTGCGCCGCTGTTTCCCAACGCGCTTATTGTCAGTATTGGTGGCGCAGAACCCTGCGGTCCGGCGCCGGCGCGGCAGTGGTTTTCGGTGCAAGGCGTGACGGAAGAGAATCGTCAGCAACGCATCGATGCCATTATGCCGACCTTTATTGAAACGGTGCGCTACTGGCAAAAACAGAGCGGTTTAGGCCCGCAGGCAACGGCGCTGATCGGTTTTTCGCAGGGTGCGATTATGTCGCTTGAGAGTATTAAAGCCGAGCCAGGGCTGGCGTCACGGGTGATTGCCTTTAACGGCCGTTACGCGACGTTGCCGCAAACGGCGACTACGCAAACCACCGTGCATCTGATCCACGGTGGCGAGGATCGGGTGATCGATCTGGCGTGGGCGGTTTCCGCGCAGGAGCGGCTGCAGGAGTTGGGGGGAGATGTTACGCTGGATATCGTTGAAGATCTCGGACATGCCATTGATGATCGCAGTATGCAGTTTGCCCTCGACCGTCTGCGGTATACCGTACCGAAGCACTATTTTGATGAAGCGTTAAGCGGCGGTACGCCGAAAGATGACGATATAATCGAAATGCTGTAATGGCCCCGCGGTACAACGTAGGCTGGTTTAGGTAAATACTGTTATCGGTTTACAACTTTTATAAGGGTTTTCCCGGACGCGGCGCGTTGCGCCTTCTCCGGGCTACCAAATCGCACAGCGCTGTAGCCCCGGTAAGCGGCAGCGCCACCGGGGAATTTTGAGGCAACCAACACCGGCAGTTTCAGTTCGCAATGGTACGGGCCGTAGCCCGGGTAAGGCGTCAGCCGCTACCCGGGAATGCATCCAGCCTGCGCGATGACGGGGAGCGCAGGTTTACTTCTTCGGCTGGTCTTTGTTCGGCCAGTCGTCGTCATCCCACTTGCTATTGAAGTCGCGATGCGGCGGCAGATCCGGTTTGTTGTCGAGATACTTTTTCGGGTCGACGCGATTAAGATCTTTAATCACGTTGATCATTACCCCGACTAAAAATACTAACACCAGAATCCACCAGTGGTTGATAAGCCATTCCATGCTGTGTCCTCTTTTTACCCCGCAGCGGCGCTGCGGGGTAATCGTTATTGTCGTCAGGCGACCAGTTGTTCCATGATGCGTTGATACATCCGCGCCAGCAGCTGCAGGTCGGCGGCGTTGACGCATTCATTAATTTTATGAATGGTCGCATTCACCGGGCCCAGTTCAACTACCTGCGCGCCCATGCGGGCGATAAAGCGTCCGTCAGAGGTACCGCCGGTGGTTAGCAACTGCGGTTTTACTTCATTATAGTGCTCAATGGCGTTCACGACCGCATCGACAAGATTGCCGCGACCGGTCAGGAATGGCTGGCCGGAAAGCCACCATTCGACGGTATAGCGCAGCTGATATTTTTCCAGCAGCGCGATGATGCGCGCCTTGATCATCTCGTCGGTCAGCTCGGTGCTGAAACGGAAGTTGAACTGAACGAACATATCGCCAGGGATGACGTTGTTACTGCCGGTGCCGGACTGCACGTTGGCGATTTGCATGCTGGTTGGCGGGAAGTATTCGTTGCCTTTATCCCATTCGATAGCCACCAGCTCCGCCAGCATCGGCGCCGCGCGGTGTACCGGGTTATCAGCGAGATGCGGATAAGCGACGTGGCCCTGGACGCCATGAATCGTCAGGTTACAGGTGAGTGAACCGCGACGGCCGTTTTTCACGACATCGCCAACCACTTCGGTACTCGAGGGTTCGCCGACCAGGCAGTAATCAAGACGCTCGTTACGCGCCATCAGCGCTTCGACCACTTTTACCGTGCCGTGGGTGGCGCTGGCCTCTTCATCAGAGGTGATGAGAAACGCCAGACGGCCTTTGTGATTCGGGTACTGCGCGACAAAGCGCTCGGCGGCGACAACCATCGCCGCCAGCGACCCTTTCATATCCGCCGCGCCGCGGCCAAACAGCATGCCATCGCGGATAGTCGGTTCAAACGGCGGATTGATCCAGCGGTCGGCGTCGCCTGCCGGCACCACATCGGTATGGCCGGCAAAGGCCAGCGTTTCACCCTGTCCACGCCAGGCCCAGAAATTTTGCGTATCGCCGAAGTCCATCGCTTCAACGGTAAAGCCGATCGCCCGCAGGCGTTCAATCATTAACGCCTGGCATCCCGCATCATTGGGGCTAAGGGAAGGGCGGCGAATAAGCTGCTGAGCCAGCTCAATGACCGGGCAAGACATAGACTACACCTCGTTAATAAATTTTTCGTAGTTTGCTTCGCTAAAGCCCAGCAGCATAGGCTGACCGGGCGCGCAGAGCAATGGGCGTTTGATAATTGCCGGCATTTCCAGCATCAACGCCGCCGCCGCATCGGCATTATCGATCCCAGTGCGGACCGATTCATCGAGTTTGCGCCAGGTGGTGCCGCGGGTGTTAAGCAGCGCTTCCCAGCCTAATTCGGCAATAAAGGTATTCAGCAATTCGCGGTCCAGTCCGTCAACACGATAATCGTGGAAGCGATAGTCTATCTGATGGGCTTCCAGCCAGCGGCGGGCCTTTTTAATGGTGTCGCAGTTTTTGATGCCGTACATGGTCAACATAATTAAACCTTCACGTTAAAAGAATATGTTTCTCAGTTTTTTCCGAATATATAAGCTTTGTTAAATAATACGTGAATCGGCTGGATAAATATAACTTTTCAGCCTTGTCTGATTAAAATTTGTTCTTTTTCTCGGCAGACTAAGATAATGAATTACAGGAATTCTGATATTAACAAAATGTTGCGTAATGTTGCTCCATGTCACATTAAATTTACATGAACCGGCTTATGGTAGCCGCAAGCCAGAGTATTCAAGGCTTGTGGCGACAAGAAAAGCGATTAGAGCGATAGATCGGACGAACTTCTCCTGAGCGGGGAAATTATCTAAAATCGCCATAATAATAAGAGAGGCTATTATGATTGAACATGAACTGGGGAACTGGAAAGATTTTATCGAAGATATGCTGCGTAAATAAAATCTGGCTTTGTCGGTACTGAAGACAATGTTTGACCCATGAAAAAGGCGACTGTGACAGTCGCCTTTTCTGTTATTTGACGGTTTATTCCGCCCTCTCTTTCAGCGGGAAGCGGCGGCGTACCAACACGAAGAACAGCGGTACAAAGAAGATGGCCAGCACGGTGGCGGAGATCATGCCGCCCATGACGCCGGTACCAACAGCGTGCTGGCTGCCGGAGCCCGCGCCGGTACTGGTGGCCATTGGTAGCACGCCAAAGATAAACGCCAGTGAGGTCATCAGTATCGGGCGTAGACGCTGGCGGCAGGCCGATAGCGTGGCGGTCAGCAGATCTTCACCTTTCTGGTTGAGTTCGTTGGCGAACTCAACAATCAGGATGGCGTTCTTGGCCGACAGGCCGATGACCGTCAACAGACCTACCTGGAAGTAGACATCGTTTTCCAGGCCGCGCATCCAGGTCGCCAGCAGCGCGCCGATAACCCCCAGCGGCACCACCAGCATCACCGAGAACGGTACCGACCAGCTTTCATATAGCGCCGCCAGACACAGGAAGACCACCAGCAGAGAAATGGCATACAGGGCAGGCGCCTGAGCGCCAGACAAACGCTCCTGATAGGACATCGCTGTCCATTCCAGGCCGAAACCGTTCGGGAGCTGTTTGGCTAACTCTTCCATAATGGTCATGGCGGTTCCGGTGCTGACGCCAGGCGCAGCTTCGCCAACGATCTCGACCGCTGAGTAGCCATTGTAACGTTCGAGGCGCGGCGAACCTGTTTCCCAACGCGAGGTGGCGAAGGCGGAGAACGGTACCATGGTGCCGCTGTTGTTACGCACATACCACAAATTGATATCGTCCGGCAGCATGCGATATTTCGCCGCCGCCTGGACGTAGACCTTCTTCACGCGTCCGCGATCCATAAAGTCGTTTACGTAGCTCGAACCCCAGGCGGTCTGTAGCGTATCGTTAATATCATCAATGGAGACTCCCAGCGCTTGGGCTTTACGCTGGTCGATATCAACCTGTAGCTGCGGGCTGTCGTCCAGGCCGTTGTGGCGCACGCGGGTGAGCTGGTCGTTGTTCGCCGCCAGCTCCAGCAGCTTATCGCGCGCTGACATCAACGCCTCGTGGCCGTTACCAGCGTGGTCTTCAAGCTCCATATCGAAGCCGGCGGAGCTGCCGAGACCGCTGATGGCCGGCGGGCTGCTGGCAAAGACGCGCGCTTCTTTAATTTTGTTGAAAGCCTTGGTCGCGCGCTCAATGATAGCGAATGAGGAGCCAGTGGTTGGGTCGCGTTGGTCCCAGTCTTTCAGGCGCACAAACATACGAGCAACGTTCTGGCCGTTGCCGCCGGGGCCGGAGCCGACGGTTGCAAATACCGACTCGACGTTACTCTTCTCGTTATTGAGGAAATAATCTTCCGCTTTCTGCACCACCTTCAGCGTCTGCTGTTGGGTGGAACCGCTCGGGAGCTGTATCGAGGTGGTGAACATACCGCGGTCTTCCAGCGGCAGGAATGAGGTCGGCAGATGCAGGAACAGCAGCACCATGCCGCCGAGCAGCAGGACATAAATCAAAATCCAGCGCAGCGAGCGGTGGAGAATTTTGCCCACGAAAGTTTCATAGCGGCTGGCGCTGCGGTTGAAGGTGCGGTTAAACCAGCCGAAGAACCCTTTTTGACCATGCACCTCGCCTTTATGAATCGGTTTTAACAACGTGGCGCACAGCGCCGGGGTGAGGATCATCGCTACCAGCACCGACAGCACCATTGCTGAAACGATGGTAATGGAGAACTGTCGGTAAATGGCGCCGGTGGTGCCGCCGAAGAAGGCCATGGGGACGAATACCGCCGATAGCACCATAGCGATACCGACCAGCGCCCCCTGGATCTGTTTCATCGATTTTCGCGTCGCTTCGCGCGGCGAAAGACCTTCTTCGCTCATAATGCGCTCGACGTTTTCAACCACGACGATGGCATCATCGACCAGCAGGCCGATAGCCAGCACCGTCGCGAACATCGTCAGGGTGTTAATACTGTAACCGCAGGCGTAGAGCACCGCGAAGGTGCCCATCAATACTACCGGCACGGCGATGGTCGGGATAAGGGTCGCGCGGAAGTTCTGCAAGAACAAATACATGACCAGGAACACCAGCAGAATCGCCTCCAGCAGCGTTTTCACTACATCGGTAATCGAGGCTTTTACAAAAGAGGTGGTCTCGTAGGCGACTTTATACTGCAGCCCGTGCGGAAAATATTGCGACAGTTCATCAAGACGGGCGATAACGCGCTCGGCGGTGGCCATTTCGTTGGCGCCGGAGGCGAGCTTAATCCCCAGCCCCGAAGCGGCCTGACGATTATAGCGGCTCAGATAATCATATTTTTCTGCGCCCATTTCGACGCTGGCGACGTCGCCCAGCGTGACTTCCGAACCATCCTGATTAACGCGCAGGGTAATATCGCGGAACTGCTGCGGCGTTTGCAGCAGCGATTGCGAGTTGATGGTGGCGTTCAGCGCCTGCTTATCAACCGACGGCGTACCGCCCAACTGGCCGACGGCAATCTGCGCGTTCTGCGATTCGATGGCGTCAGTCACATCTTTCGCCGTCATCTGATAACTGTTGAGTTTCGCCGGATCGAGCCAGATACGCATTGAGTACTGCGAACCGTAGGCGTCGATATCGCCGACGCCGTTGACGCGGCTTAGAGGATCCTGCACGTTACTGGCGACGTAGTCGGCAATATCCTGCTTATCCATGCTGCCGTCGGTAGAGACAAACGCAAGAGTCAGAATGTTGGTGTCGCCGGTTTTGCGTACCGTTACCCCCTGATTCTGTACCGCCTGCGGCAGTTTTCGCATCGCCGATTGCAGCTGGTTTTGTACCTGCTGCACGGCTTCATCCGGATCGGTACCGGCGGTAAAGCTCAGGGTAACCGTTGCCTGACCGGTGGCGCTACTTTGCGATGACATGTACATGAGGTTATCAAGGCCGGTCATGTTTTGTTCGATAACCTGGGTGACGGTATTCTCCAGCGTTTGCGCCGAGGCGCCGGGATAATTCGCCGTGACTCGGACGTTAGGCGGCGCCAAATCCGGATATTGTTCTACGGGGAGCGACAAAATTGCCAGCGTGCCGGTCAGGACTAATAAAATAGCCAAAACCCAGGCAAAGATGGGGCGATCGATAAAGAAATTCGCCATCGGAATCAGGACCTCATTGTGTACATTTTTTGTTATTGCGCAGCCTGTGATACTTTATAGATAACCCCGCAGGCAATCGTGGAGAAATTAAGGAGATAGTGTAATTTATCATGTGTCTTTTATGAGAGCGTAAAGAAACGTCTGCCGCTCCTCTCTGAATTTATATGCGCTTATCACGTCTTTTCTGTCATTCCGCCAAAGCCGCCTATTATTGCTCAGCTAAATGAAACAAAATTTCATTCAGGTCAATATTTTTGATCTAAACCGGATTCTGGCGAGAAAAGCCGATTTCTGGGCAAATGACCATTGTCCCGCGGTCATGATGTCGGGTAATAAACAGTCATACTAAATGAGGGGTTATTAGCGATAAGCCGGAAGGATGTATGAACCACTTTATTATGAGCGATAGTCGCAAATGCATCGGATGCAGGGGCTGCGAAGTGGCCTGCGTGCTGGCGCATAATGGCGAACAACATGTCTTGACCCCACAGCGCTTTTTGCCGCGCATTAGCGTTATTAAAAACCAGAGCCAGCGTAACGCGGTAACCTGTCGTCACTGTGAAGGCGCGCCCTGCGTGCGTAGCTGCCCTAACGGCGCCATTAGCCAGCAGGATGACAGCGTATTAGTGCATGGAGAAAAATGTATTGGCTGTAAATCCTGCGTGGTGGCTTGCCCCTTTGGCGTGATGCAAATCGTCGTCACGTCAGACGGCAGGGCAACGGCGCACAAGTGCGACTTATGCCATGAGCGCCAAGCCGGGCCGGCCTGCGTGCAGAATTGTCCGGCGCAGGCATTACAGCTGGCGACCGATTCCACGCTAAGCGAGATGGCGAAAACGCGGCGCCTGCGGGCAGCGCGTGCGGATGCGGCGTCGTGGCAACATCGTACTTTGACCGCTTTAGCGTCAACCTCTGGCAATAAGGCCAGCCAGATGGCGGCCACGCCCGCGCGCGGCGAGGCGGATAAACTGGCGGCTGATGCGCGTAAACAGCACTTTGGCGAAATCTATTTGCCGTTCAGCGCCGAACAGGCGCGGCGGGAAACGCAACGCTGTCTGAAATGTGGCGATCGCAGCATCTGCGAGTGGACCTGTCCGCTGCATAACCATATTCCGCAGTGGATCGAGCGGGTAAAGGCTGGCGACATCGCCAGCGCCGTAGAGCTTTCCCATCAAACCAACTGCCTGCCGGAAATTACCGGCCGCGTCTGCCCGCAGGATCGCCTGTGCGAGGGGGCCTGCACGCTGCGCGACGAGAGCGGCTCGGTGACTATCGGCAACATCGAACGCTATATCTCCGACCAGGCGCTGGCCGGCGGCTGGCGCCCGGACCTTTCGGCAGTAAAAGCCAGCGGCAAGAAGGTTGCCATCATCGGCGCCGGGCCTGCGGGCCTGGCCTGCGCCGACCTTCTGGCGCGTAGCGGCGTGGCGGCGGTGGTGTTCGATCGCCACCCGGAAATCGGCGGCCTGCTGACTTTCGGCATTCCGCCTTTCAAACTGGATAAATCATTGCTGGCGCGTCGGCGTGAGATTTTCAGCCAGATGGGCATCCGCTTTGAACTGAACTGCGAGGTGGGAAAAGACATCAAACTCGCTCAACTGCTTGCAGATTATGACGCGGTTTTCGTCGGCGCCGGTACCTATCGCTCGATGAAAGCCGATCTGCCCAACGAGGAGGCGCCGGGCGTGTATGAGGCGCTGCCGTTCCTTATTGCCAACACCAAACAGGTGATGGGGCTGGAGGCGCTGGCCGATGAGCCTTATATCGATACCGCCGGGCTGAAGGTTGTCGTGCTGGGGGGCGGCGATACGGCGATGGACTGCGTGCGTACCGCGCTGCGCCACGGCGCGCAACAGGTCACCTGCGCTTATCGTCGTGATGAAGCCAATATGCCGGGGTCGAAAAAAGAAGTCAAAAATGCCCGGGAAGAGGGGGCGAGCTTTGAATTCAATGTTCAGCCGATCACCCTTGAGCTCGGTGAGGACGGCCGGGTCAGCGGCGTGCGTTTTCTGCGCACCCAGCTTGGCGAACCTGACGCACAGGGGCGTCGCAGCCCGTCGCCGATCCCCGGCAGCGAATTTGTCATGCCTGCCGACGCGGTCATTATGGCGTTTGGTTTCCACCCGCATTCGATGCCGTGGCTGGAAGCCGCAGGGGTACAGCTGGATAGCCGCGGGCGGATCAAGGCGAGCGTGGAGAGCCGCTATCGTTACCAGACCAGTAATCAGAAGGTCTTCGCCGGCGGCGACGCGGTACGCGGCGCGGATTTGGTGGTGACGGCGATGGCGGAAGGGCGGCATGCCGCGCAGGGGATCATGGACTACCTGGGCGTCGTTTCCGCACTGACGCACTAACGACAAAGCAGGCTCCGCGGCGTAGTATGACCGGGTTATTTCACGCTGCGGAGTTTGCATGTCACTTAATATCCACGTCATTAAAGATAAAATTCTCTCCGAAAACTATTTTCTGCTGCGCAACATGACCTATGAGTTGACGCGCCGCGACGGCAGCGTCGTGCGTCACAAACGCGAAGTGTACGATCGCGGCAACGGCGCCACGGTTCTGCTTTACAACCCCAGCAAGCAAAGCGTGGTACTGGTGCGCCAGTTCCGCGTCGCCACCTGGGTTAACGGCAACCCGGATGGCATGCTGATTGAAACCTGCGCCGGACTGCTGGATAACGACGCGCCAGAGGTATGTATCCGCAAGGAGGCGATCGAGGAGACCGGCTATCAGGTCGGCGAGGCGCGCAAGGTCTTCGAACTTTATATGTCGCCCGGCGGCGTGACCGAGCTGATTCACTTTTTTATTGCCGAATACAGCGAAGCGCAGCGCGCTAACCGGGGCGGTGGCGTGGATGATGAAGATATTGAGGTACTGGAACTGCCGTTCGTCCGGGCGCTGGAGATGGTCGCCAACGGTGAAATCCAGGATGGCAAAGCGGTGATCCTGCTGCAATACCTACAAAATTCCGGCCTGATGTCGCGGGATCTCTGATAAATCTGATTGAGCAAAACCCCGCCAGTGCTGATGATAATGATGAATTAGAAATCACTCTGTCAGTCATACTTCGGGATTGTGCCGCTCATGCTTTATCGGGTTTTAATACTGCTTTTTTTCGGTTTTCTGCCGACATCGTTGGCGTGGGCGGCGCCAGCCCAGCAGCTGTTTGGAGACTGGCTTGTCACCTGCAACAATCAAAATTATTGCGTCACGCGTAATGTCGGGCTGCATCATGGATTGGTGATGACGCTAAGCCGCAGCGCGGGAGCGGCCACTGATGCCGCTTTGCGCATCGAACTTGGCGGCGTTGGTAATCCGGTTGCCGCGCTGGCGGCCATCGGCCCGCGGCTGCAGCTAGATGAAAAACCGCTGCATTTTGACGGTAAACATTGGCAGATTGCCGATAAGCTAATTAAAACCAGCGATAGCGTCAGCATCGACGCTTTCCTGCAGCAGGCCCAGGAGGGGAAAGAAATTACCCTGCAAAACGGTCTGCAAAGTATTTCATTAAAGGGCCTCAAGGCCGCGCTGCTATTTATTGATAATCGGCAAAAGCGGGTCGGCAGCGAAACCGCGTGGGTCGGCAAAGGTGAAGAACCACCGCTCAGCGTACCGCCAGCGCCGGCATTGCGAACCGTCGGCCAGGCGGAAGTGGCGCAATCGCCGCTTAGCCGCGACGAACTTAATGAGCTGATCGACTACGGCAATGAGCGGATGAACGCCAGCCCCTGTTCGCTCGATCCTTTCCGCCGGGAAATCCGCGTCACCGCGCTGACCGATGAGAAAGTTCTGCTGATGACTAGTTGCGAAGCGGGCGCCTACAACACCGTCTGGCTGGCGTGGCTGGTGTCGCGCAAAACGCCGCATCTCTCCCGCCAGGTGCGCCTGGCGCTGCCTTTCCAGCCTCCGGGGAATGCGCCGCGGGATATAGAGCTGATTAACGCCAGCTTCGATGAGCAGCGTCATGAACTGGTGACCTTCGATAAAGGCCGCGCGCCGGGCGATTGCGGAATCCAAACCCGCTGGCGTTATGACGGCCAGCGGTTTAATTTGACCCGCTACGCTCAGCAACCGCAGTGCGATAACTGGCAGGGGCCAGATGCCTGGCCCACACTATGGATCACCCGTTAAGCACTTTGCGGCTGACTTCGACAATATGTTCAGCGGTAAAGCCGAAGAACGGGAACAGCTTGTCGGCGGGCGCCGATTCCCCGTAGCGGGTCATACCAACAATTGTACCTTTCAGGCCGACATATTTATACCAGTAGTCGGCAATACCGGCTTCGATAGCGACGCGGGCGCTAACATCGGAAGGCAGCACCGACTCGCGCCAGGCCTCATCCTGAGCATCGAAAACGTCGGTGGAAGGCAGCGACACCACCCGCACGTTTACGCCGCTGGCCAGCAGCGTCTCCGCCGCCTGAACGGTAATCTCGACTTCCGAACCGGTGGCGATCAGGATGAGATCCGGCTTGCCGCCCGCATCTTTCAGAACGTAACCGCCGCGCGCAATTTCCTGCACCTGTTCCGGCGTACGGGCCATTTGCGCCAGATTCTGTCGCGAAAGGATTAACGCGGTAGGGCCGTCATTGCGCTCGATGGCCGCCTGCCAGGCGACGGCGGTTTCCACCTGATCGCACGGCCGCCAGGTACTAAAATTGGGCGTCAGGCGCAGGCTTGCCAGTTGCTCCACCGCCTGATGCGTTGGGCCGTCTTCGCCAAGGCCGATTGAATCATGGGTGTAGACCATAATCTGGTGCGCTTTCATCAGCGCCGCCATGCGCGCGGCGTTGCGCGCGTATTCGACGAACATCAGGAAAGTCGAGGTATAGGGAATAAAACCGCCGTGCAGGGCGATGCCGTTAGCTACCGCGGTCATACCGAATTCGCGTACGCCGTAGTGGATATAATTACCCGCCTGATCCTCTTTGATCGACTTAGAGCCGGACCAGATCGTCAGGTTACTGGGCGCCAGGTCGGCGGAACCACCGAGCAGCTCAGGCAGATCCGGGCCGTAGGCGTTAAGCGCATTTTGCGAAGCCTTACGGCTGGCTATTTTCGCCGGTTCCGACTGTAGCTTCGCCACATAGTCATGGGCCGTTTTTTGCCAGTCAGCCGGGAGCTCACCTTCCATGCGGCGTTTCAGTTCAGCCGCCAGTTCTGGATACTGCTGCTGGTAAGCGGCGAATTTTTCATTCCATGCATGTTCTGCTTTCTCGCCGCGCGGTCGCGCATCCCAGCCCTGATAAATTTCTTTCGGGATTTCAAACGGCGGATATTTCCAGCCCAGCTGTTCGCGGGCCAGCGCGACCTCCTTTTCCCCCAAGGCCGCGCCGTGCGACTCTTCGGAACCGGCTTTATTCGGTGAACCAAAGCCGATTATGGTGCGGCAAATAATCAGCGAAGGTTTGTCTGTTACCGCCTGCGCTTGCTGGATTGCCTGCTTCACCGCCTGCGGATCGTGACCGTCGATATCGCCAATCACGTGCCAGTGGTAGGCGCGAAAGCGCTCGGCGGTATCGTCGGTGAACCAGCCTTCAACGTGGCCGTCAATAGAGATACCGTTGTGATCGTAGAACCCAATCAGCTTACCTAATCCCAGGGTGCCCGCCAGCGAACTGGCCTCGTGTGAAATCCCCTCCATCAGACAGCCATCGCCCATAAACACCCAGGTGTAGTGATCGACGATGTCGTGGCCGGGACGGTTAAACTGCGCCGCCAGCGTACGTTCGGCGATAGCCATCCCGACGGCGTTAGCCAGCCCCTGGCCGAGCGGCCCGGTGGTGGTTTCCACGCCGGGGGTATAGCCATGTTCCGGGTGGCCCGGCGTTTTCGAATGCAGCTGGCGGAAGTTTTTCAGCTCATTCATCGGCAGATCGTAGCCGGTCAAATGCAGCAGGCTATACAGCAGCATCGAAGCATGGCCGTTAGACAAAATGAAACGATCGCGATCGTACCAGTGCGGATTTGTCGGGTTGTGCTTGAGAAAATCGTTCCACAGTACTTCGGCAATATCCGCCATCCCCATCGGAGCGCCGGGGTGGCCGGAGTTGGCTTTCTGGACGGCGTCCATGCTCAGGGCGCGAATGGCGTTAGCAAGCTCTCTTCGGGACATAGTCGTTTACTCCGTGACAAAGGATGACAGTTTGGCTGCTAGCAGATCTTCCAGTTTGCGTTGATCGACGGCGAACTGGCGAATACCTTCCGCCAGCTTTTCTACCGCCATCGGATCCTGGTTATGCTCCCAGCGGAATTCCGCTTCGCTTAGCGGAACCGGGCGCGGAAGTATCTGATGAGCGGGGATGAGTTTACGTATTACCGGCGCGTCGCTGGCCTGCAGCTCTTGTAACAAGGCCGGGGAGATGGTGAGGCGGTCGCAGCCGACCAGCGCGAGGATTTGTTCGGTACGGCGGAAGCTGGCGCCCATCACGATGGTGTTGTACTTATGGAGTTTGAAATAGTCGTAGATATTGCGCACCGATTTCACCCCCGGGTCTTCATCAACCACGTAAGGTTCTAACGGCTGACGCGCCTGATACCAGTCGTAAATACGCCCGACGAAGGGCGAAATCAGAAACACGCCGGCTTCGGCGCAGGCGCGAGCCTGGGCGAATGAGAACAACAGCGTCAGGTTGCAGTGGATCCCTTCTTTTTCCAGCACCTCCGCGGCGCGGATCCCCTCCCAGGTGGAGGCCAGTTTGATCAGGATCCGCGACTTATCGATCCCCATTTCCTGATAGAGAGCGACCAGATGGCGCGCTTTCTCGATACTTTTTTCACGATTGAAGGAGAGACGGGCATCGACTTCGGTGGAGACGCGCCCTGGGATGCTTTTGAGTATTTCCGCACCAAAATTGACCGCCAGTTTATCGCAGGCATTGGCGACCTGCGTCTCGCGGTTGCCGCCCTGTTTTGCAGCCCAGGCGAGGGCATCATCGATAAGCCCGGCGTAGTTATCCAGTCCGGCAGCCTTTAAGAGCAGCGAAGGGTTGGTGGTGGCATCTTCAGGCTGATAGTGGCGGATAGATTCAATGTCGCCGCTGTCGGCGACTACGGTGGTGAATTGTTTGATACTGTCTAGCTGGTTCATTAAAAAGTACTCCTGGAACAATAAGTTGCATGAGTTCTTGTCGTTATGCGGTAGAGGTCGTGATGAGGTACATAACTAAAAAGCATAGCAGACGGGGCTATCATTGACCGTGAAACTAGGTTACATAAATATTATAAATTGATAACAACCAGACCTTTGTGATGGCAAGAGTATGGCGGCCTTCAAAGTTTAAACCGCCGTCAGGCGCGATACTAAGCCTCGCCTTAAGGCGGGCCGACGGCTCGCCATCACGCTTCACCCCCTACGATTCGATACGTGAAAGGAACCATAAAATGGATGAGCAGTTGAAACAAAGCGCCCTCGATTTCCACGAGTTCCCGGTACCCGGGAAAATTCAGGTGTCGCCGACTAAACCTCTGGCGACCCAACGCGATCTGGCGCTGGCATATTCGCCGGGCGTTGCCGCGCCGTGCCTGGAAATTGAGAAGGATCCTTTGGCCGCTTACAAATACACCGCTCGCGGCAACCTCGTGGCGGTGGTCTCTAACGGTACCGCCGTCCTCGGTTTAGGCAATATCGGCGCGCTGGCCGGAAAACCGGTAATGGAAGGAAAGGGCGTTCTGTTTAAGAAATTCGCCGGCATTGATGTGTTTGATATTGAAGTCGATGAGCTGGATCCTGACAAATTCATTAATGTCGTTGCCGCCCTGGAGCCGACATTTGGCGGCATCAACCTCGAAGATATTAAAGCGCCGGAATGTTTCTATATTGAACAGAAACTGCGTGAACGCATGAATATTCCGGTGTTCCACGACGATCAGCACGGTACGGCGATTATCAGTACCGCGGCAATTCTCAACGGTCTGCGGGTGGTGGAGAAGAATCTCTCCGATGTGCGGATGGTGGTCTCCGGCGCGGGAGCGGCGGCTATCGCCTGTATGAACCTGCTGGTGGCGCTGGGAATGCAGAAACACAATATCGTGGTCTGCGACTCGAAAGGCGTTATCTATAAAGACCGCGAAGCCAACATGGCGGAAACCAAAGCGGCCTACGCGGTGGAAGACGACGGGAAACGTACCCTCGACGATGTCATCGATGGCGCGGACATTTTCCTCGGCTGCTCCGGGCCGAAAGTTCTGACTCCGGAGATGGTCAAGAAGATGGCGCGCTCGCCGCTGATCCTCGCGCTGGCGAACCCGGAGCCGGAAATCCTGCCGCCGCTGGCGAAGGAAGTGCGCGACGACGTGATTATTTGTACCGGCCGTTCCGACTATCCAAACCAGGTCAACAACGTGCTGTGCTTCCCGTTCATCTTCCGCGGCGCGCTGGATGTCGGCGCGACGGCGATAAACGAAGAGATGAAGCTGGCGGCGGTTCATGCTATCGCCGAGCTGGCGCATGCCGAACAGAGCGAAGTTGTGGCTTCCGCCTATGGCGACCAGGACCTCAGCTTTGGCCCGGAGTACATTATTCCGAAACCGTTCGATCCGCGTCTGATCGTCAAGATCGCCCCAGCGGTCGCTAAAGCGGCGATGGAATCCGGCGTGGCGACGCGGCCGATTGCCGACTTCGATGCCTACATCGAGAAGCTGAGCGAGTTCGTTTATAAAACCAACCTGTTTATGAAGCCGATCTTCTCCCAGGCGCGCAAAGAGCCGAAGCGCGTGGTGCTGGCGGAAGGTGAGGAGACCCGCGTGCTGCACGCTACGCAGGAGCTGGTATCTCTGGGGCTGGCGAAGCCAATCCTCATCGGTCGTCCGAGCGTGATTGAAATGCGCATCCAGAAACTGGGTCTGCAGATCAAACCGGGCGTGGACTTTGAAATCGTCAATAATGAATCCGATCCGCGCTTTAAAGAGTACTGGAGCGAGTACTATCAGCTGATGAAGCGCCGCGGCATTACCCAGGAGCAGGCGCAGCGGGCGGTCATTAGCAACACTTCGGTCATTGGCGCGATTATGGTTCATCGCGGTGAGGCGGATGCGATGATCTGCGGAACCATCGGCGATTATCATGAGCACTATCGCGTGGTTCAGCCGCTGTTTGGCTTCCGCGACGGCGTCAGCACCGCCGGGGCGATGAATGCGCTGCTGCTGCCAAGCGGCAACACCTTTATCGCCGACACCTACGTCAATCACGATCCATCGCCGGAAGAGCTGGCGGAGATCACCCTGATGGCGGCGGAAAGCGTGCGTCGTTTTGGTATCGAACCGCGCGTGGCGCTGCTGTCGCACTCTAACTTCGGTTCAGCTGATTGCCCGTCCGCCAGCAAAATGCGCAAAACGCTGGAATTGGTGAAAGCGAGCGCGCCGGATCTGATGATTGACGGCGAAATGCACGGCGACGCCGCGCTGGTGGAGAGCATCCGTAATGACCGTATGCCGGATAGCCCGCTGAAAGGGGCGGCTAATATTCTGGTGATGCCGAATATGGAAGCCGCGCGTATCAGCTACAACCTGCTGCGCGTCTCCAGTTCGGAAGGGGTCACCGTCGGGCCGGTACTGATGGGTATCGCTAAGCCGGTGCATATTCTGACGCCTATTGCCTCCGTGCGCCGTATCGTCAATATGGTGGCGCTGGCGGTCGTGGAAGCGCAGACCCAGCCGCTATAAGCACAATAAAAAAGCCCCGGTATACCGGGGCTTTTTTGTCTCAGAAGACCTAAATTAGATCCACTCTTTGACTTTAATAAACTCGCTCAATGCGGCTTCCGGGCTGCCTTCTTGCGGGTGGTAGTCATACTCCCAGCGCACCAGGGGCGGCATCGACATCAGAATAGACTCCGTACGCCCGCCGGTCTGCAGGCCGAACAGCGTGCCGCGATCCCACACCAGATTGAATTCTACATAACGCCCGCGGCGATAAAGCTGGAAATCGCGTTCGCGTTCGCCATAAGGCGTGGTTTTTCGGCGCTCAACGATCGGCAGGTAAGCGTCGGTAAAGCCGTTGCCCACCGCCTGCATAAAGGCGAAGCAGTGGTCGAAATCCGGCGTATTTAAATCATCAAAGAACAGGCCGCCAATGCCGCGCTGCTCATTGCGGTGCTTAAGGAAGAAGTAATCATCGCACCACTTTTTATAGCGCGGATAGACCTCGTCGCCGTACGGCAGGCACAAATCGCGGGCGGTACGATGCCAGTGGATGGCGTCTTCTTCAAATCCGTAATAAGGCGTTAAATCAAAACCGCCGCCGAACCACCACACCGGATCGGCGCCGGGCTTCTCGGCAATAAAAAAGCGAACGTTAGCGTGGCTGGTCGGCACATAGGGGTTGCGCGGATGCACCACCAGCGAAACACCCATTGCTTCAAAGCTGCGCCCGGCCAGTTCCGGGCGGTGGGCGGTGGCAGAGGCGGGCATCGCATCGCCGTGGACGTGAGAAAAATTAACTCCGGCCTGCTCAAAGATGCCGCCGTCACGTAAAACCCGGCTGCGTCCGCCGCCGCCGCCTTCACGCTGCCAGCTATCTTCAACAAAATCCTTGCCGTCAACGGCGGAGAGTTTGGCGCAAATGGCATCCTGCAGCTGAAGAAGGAAGGCTTTGACCTGCTGTACATCGGGTTTCATTAACGTCTCTTCGAATGCGCTTTCTGGTTATCGAACCAGTGGAAATAACTAATAATGCCGGAAGCAATAGCGTTAGCAATCTTCTGGCGAAACGCGGTTGTGCCGAGTAGCTTCTCTTCATTTGGGTTGGTAATGAACGACGTTTCGACCAGCACCGAGGGAATAGAAGGGGACTTCAGCACCACAAAGGCCGCCTGCTCTGTATTGCGGCTGTGCAGCTTATGCACCGGCTTAATCTTTTTCAGAATATGCGAGCCAAGCGTCAGGCTGTTCTTAATGGTGTCGGTTTGCACCAAATCGAACAATACCTGCTGCAGCAGATGGTCCTTATCCGTCGCTTTTTTACCGGCAACCTCATCGGCGCGGTTTTCGCGCTCGGAGAGATATTTCGCCATGGCGCTACTGGCGCCGCGGTTGGAGAGCGCAAAGACGGAGGCGCCGGCCGCACTCGGGTTGGTAAAGCCGTCGGCGTGAATCGACATAAACAGATCGGCGCCGTGCTGGTGGGCAATCTCAACGCGATCGTACAGCGGAATAAAGGTATCGCCGCTACGCGTCAGACGGGCATCGATGCCGTTGCTGCGTAAAATGCTGCGCACATTTTTGGCAATGGCCAGCACGACGTGTTTTTCTTTCGAACCGTTGTGGCCAATTGCCCCCGTATCGATGCCGCCATGACCGGGGTCAAGCATCACCAGGCGCTTGCTGCCTGCTTTCTTTGCGACGGGTTTGCTGTGTCCATTGGAAGTTTTTAGCGGCTGTTCTTTGGCTTTGGCTTGGGAAGCAACGCCGGTTAGCGTCATCGCAGCCAGTCCTGCCTTCAGCACCTGACGGCGCGAAGCAAGTATTTTTAATGGTTTAAAAGTGCTCATTCGGCCTGAATTGTAAACAAGTGATGTCCAATGTTATATCGTATCGCGTTTCCCGTTACGACCACTCAAAATAAGAATTGTTTTACTTTTCATTTCAATACATGACAAAGCCATATTATGCCATTTTTTGCCGATGATTTCGCCTGATATTGGCTATCAGTCATATTCGCGCCATAATCACTGTTTTTAACCGTAAATGGTGGGGAATACCATGGAGATTCGCGTTTTTCGCCAGCAGGATTTCGAAGAAGTGATCACCCTTTGGGAGCGCTGCGATCTTCTGCGCCCATGGAACGATCCGGAAATGGATATCGAGCGTAAGCTCAACCACGACGTGAGCTTGTTTCTGGTCGCTGAAGTGAACGGTGAAGTGGTAGGGACGGTAATGGGCGGTTACGACGGACACCGCGGTTCCGCTTACTATCTTGGCGTACATCCGGAATACCGCGGCCGCGGTATCGCTAATGCGCTGCTCAATCGGCTGGAAAAGAAGCTGATCGCCCGCGGCTGCCCGAAAATTTCAATTATGGTGCGTGACGATAACGAAGTGGTGCAGGGGATGTATGAGCGTCTCGGTTACGAGCACTCGGATGTACTCACCCTCGGTAAACGCCTGATTGAAGATGAAGAATACTGAATTTATTCCTGCCGATTATGATACCCAGGGCCGTTTACGGCTGCCGCTGTTGTTTTGGGGCGTGCTGTTGCTGCAGGCGCGCACCTGGGTACTGTTCGTTATGGCCGGCGCCTCCCGCCAGCAGGGAGATGCGCTGCTGAGCCTGTTCTATCCCGATCACGATAACTTCTGGCTGGGGTTACTGCCCGGCGTACCGGCGGTAGCGGCATTTTTGTTGAGCGGTCAGCGTCAGCGTTTTCCGCGGCTCTGGCCGCTGATGCGTTGGCTGCTGATTGCCTCGCAGGCGCTATTGCTGGCCTGGCAGCCGTGGCTGTGGCTAACCGGCGAGGCGCCTTCCGCGCTGACCATCGCCCTGCTGGCGGCCGATATTTATGCGCTATGGTGGCTGATAACCAGCCGCAGGTTGCATGCCTGTTTTCGCCTTGAAGCGCTTTAATGGCACTTTTTGCCGATCGCGTACTCCAACATGCGTTGAATTAATCAGAAAGGATTGAGTTATGAAATCGCTACGTCTAATGCTCTGCGCGCTTCCGCTAGCGCTAACCGGCTGCTCAACGATGAGCGCGGTGAACTGGTCGGCTACCTATCCGTGGAACTGGTTTGGTTCCTCTAACGAGGTCACCGAGCAGGGCGTGGGTAAACTGACGGCGTCGACGCCGTTGAATGAACAGGCGATTAGCGACGCCCTCGGCGGCAGCTACCGTCTGCGCAGCGGAATGAAAACCACGGATGGCAAAATCGTTCACTATTTTGAAGCGCTAAAGGATGACAAGCTGGCGCTGACCATCAACGGCGATGGCGGTACGGTGAGCCGCATTGACGTGCGCGATAGCGCAATTCCCGCCGCCAGCGGCGTGAAAATCGGTACCCCGTTTAGCGAACTGTACAGCAAAGCGTTTGGCAACTGCGAGAAAGGCGCTCCTGATAACGGCGCGGTGGTGGAATGTAAAGCCGCAGGGAGCCAGCACATCAGCTATGCCTTTACCGGCCACTGGAGCGGTCCGGACGAGCTGATGCCGTCCGACGATACCCTGAAGAACTGGAAAGTCAGCAAAATTATCTGGCGACGCTAATTTGATCTGAAGAGACACGTGGGCGGATAAAAACGGTTACAATGGCGCGTTAGCAACGCGATAGCGTTGTGGTTGCATCATTTCAGGAGGAGCGATGTCTCAGGTTCAGAGCGGCATTTTGCCGGAACATTGCCGCGCGGCGATTTGGATTGAAGCCAATGTCAAAGGGGACGTTAACGCCCTGCGCGAAGCGAGCAAAATTTTTGTCGATAACGTGGCCACCTTCCAGGCTAAATTCCCTGACGCCAAACTCGGCGCGGTGGTCGCTTTCGGCAATACCGTCTGGCGTCAGCTGAGCGGCGGTGAAGGCGCGGAAGAGTTAAAAGATTTTCCGGTTTACGGTAAAGGGCTGGCGCCATCCACGCAGTATGACGTGTTGATTCATATTTTATCCGCCCGTCATGAAGTGAACTTTTCCGTCGCCCAGGCGGCGGTGGCCGCTTTCGGCGACGCCATTGAAGTGAAAGAAGAAATTCACGGTTTCCGCTGGGTGGAAGAACGCGATCTGAGCGGCTTTGTCGACGGCACCGAAAACCCGGCAGGCGAAGAAACCCGCCGTGAAGTCGCGGTGATTAAAGACGGCGTTGACGCGGGCGGCAGCTACGTATTCGTGCAGCGCTGGGAGCACAATCTTAAGCAACTGAACCGCATGAGCGTGCCGGATCAGGAGATGATGATTGGCCGTACCAAAGACGCCAACGAAGAGATCGACGGCGACGAGCGCCCGATTACTTCGCACCTGAGCCGCGTGGACTTAAAAGAAGATGGCAAAGGCCTGAAAATCGTCCGCCAGAGCCTGCCGTACGGTACCGCCAGCGGCACTAACGGCCTGTACTTCTGCGCCTACTGCGCGCGCCTGTATAACATTGAGCAACAGCTGCTGAGCATGTTCGGCGATACCGACGGTAAGCGTGATGCGATGCTGCGCTTTACAAAACCGGTGACCGGCGGTTATTACTTCGCGCCGTCGCTGGAGCGTATCCAGGCGCTGTAATTTTTCCCCTCACCCTAACCCTCTTCCCAATGGGGAGAGGGGACGGCACGGTGGACTCTCTTTCTCCCTCTCCCTCAGGGAGAGGGGCGGGGTGAGGGCATCGGCGACTCAAGCGCTTCAAGTATTCTCTCCATCACCGCATCTTCATACTCTTCAAACTCATTATTCCAGAAGCGTAAAACCCGCCATCCCTGGCTCTGTAGCCAGCGGGTGCGGCGAACATCGTAGACGCGCCTCTCATCGTGCTGACCGCCGTCCAGTTCGATCGCCAGCCGTGTTGCGCAGCAGGCAAAATCGAGAATGTAGGGACCAACGGGATGCTGGCGGCGAAACTTATAGCAAGCAAAACGGCGGTTGCGCAGTAAGTACCATAGTCGACGTTCTGTTGGCGTTAAGCTACGTCTGAGCTGACGAGCAAATATCTGTGTATTTTTCATATAAACACAGTGCACGCCTGGCTGCCGTTTGTCACAATGACACGTCGAATCTGCGAGCCGCTTTCAGCAAAGCTTTGCCAGTTGCTTATTCTCTTTTCTACTTCCAAATCGCCAAACGGTATATAAAACCGTTACTCCTTTCGTACTCGTTATAAATATGATGATCATCAGTAAATGATCATTTTTGATAAGGGTGCGCAATGGCCGTTAAATCACTGAAAAAAGGATATCTGGCGCTGGCGGCTTCCATGCTGCTGGTGGCGCAGGCGCAGGCGACTGAACTGCTGAACAGTTCCTATGATGTTTCCCGCGAGCTGTTCGCCGCCCTTAATCCGCCTTTTGAGCAGCAGTGGGCAAAAGAAAACGGCGGGGATAAGCTGACCATCAAGCAGTCCCATGCGGGCTCTTCCAAGCAGGCGTTGGCGATTCTGCAAGGTCTGAAGGCTGACGTCGTGACCTATAACCAGGTGACGGACGTCCAGATTCTGCATGATAAAGGCAACCTGATCCCGGCAGACTGGCAGAGCCGTCTGCCGAATAACAGCTCACCGTTCTATTCGACCATGGCTTTCCTGGTGCGTAAGGGCAACCCCAAAAATATTCATGACTGGAACGATCTGGTGCGTTCTGACGTGAAGCTGATCTTCCCGAATCCTAAAACTTCAGGCAACGCGCGTTATACCTATCTTGCGGCCTGGGGAGCGGCGGACAAAGCCGATGGCGGCGATAAAGCCAAAACCGAACAGTTCATGACCCAGTTCCTGAAGAACGTCGAGGTATTCGATACCGGCGGTCGCGGCGCGACCACCACCTTCGTCGAGCGCGGGCTAGGCGATGTGCTGATTACTTTTGAATCGGAAGTTAACCACATCCGTAAACAGTATGAAGCGCAGGGGTTTGAAGTCGTTGTGCCGAAGGTCAATATCCTCGCCGAATTCCCGGTAGCGTGGGTAGACAAAAACGTTAAGGCCAACGGTACTGAAAAAGCGGCGAAAGCCTACCTGAACTATCTCTATAGTCCGCAGGCGCAGACCATCATCACCGATTACTACTATCGCGTGAACGACCCGAAAGTGATGGCGTCGCTGAAAGATAAATTCCCGCAGACCGAACTGTTCCGCGTGGAAGACCAGTTCGGCAGCTGGCCTGAAGTGATGAAAACCCACTTCGTCAGCGGCGGTGAGCTGGACAAACTGCTGGCAGCGGGGCGTCAGTAATGTTGGCTGTGTCGTCCAAGCGCGTGCTGCCGGGCTTTACCCTGAGCCTTGGCACCAGCCTGCTGTTTGTGTGCCTGATTTTACTGTTGCCGCTCAGCGCGCTGGTGATGCAGCTGGCGCAGATGAGCTGGGCGCAGTATTGGGAGGTGATTACCAACCCGCAGGTGGTCGCCGCCTATAAAGTCACGCTGCTGTCTGCTTTTGTGGCGTCGATTTTTAACGGCGTGTTCGGCCTGCTGATGGCGTGGATCCTTACCCGCTATCGTTTCCCGGGCCGTACGCTGCTCGATGCCCTAATGGACCTGCCGTTCGCGCTGCCAACGGCAGTGGCGGGCCTGACGCTGGCCTCGCTGTTTTCGGTTAATGGCTTGTACGGCGAGTGGCTGGCGAAGTTTGATATCAAAGTGACCTATACCTGGCTTGGCATCGCGGTGGCGATGGCCTTTACCAGTATTCCGTTTGTGGTGCGTACCGTGCAGCCGGTGCTGGAAGAATTAGGGCCGGAATATGAAGAAGCGGCGGAAACCCTCGGCGCGACGCGCTTACAGAGTTTCCGCAAAGTGGTGCTGCCTGAACTGTCGCCAGCTCTGCTGGCGGGGATTGCGCTGTCGTTTACCCGCAGCCTTGGCGAGTTCGGTGCGGTGATCTTTATCGCCGGCAACATCGCATGGAAAACGGAAGTGACTTCGCTGATGATTTTCATTCGTTTGCAGGAGTTTGATTACCCGGCGGCGAGCGCGATTGCCTCGGTGATCCTCGCGGCTTCGCTGCTGCTGCTGTTCTCTATCAACACCCTGCAGAGTCGCTTTGGTCGACGCGTGGTAGGTCACTAATGGCGGAAGTTACTCAATTGAAGCGCTATGACGCGCCCCGGATCAACTGGGGCAAATGGTTTCTGATCGGCGTCGGGATGCTGGTATCCGCCTTCATCCTCGTGGTGCCGATGATTTATATTTTTGTCCAGGCTTTCAGTAAAGGGTTAATGCCGGTGCTGGAAAACCTGGCCAATCCGGACATGCTGCACGCCATCTGGCTGACGGTGATGATCGCGTTGATTACCGTGCCGGTGAATCTGGTGTTCGGTACGCTGCTGGCCTGGCTGGTGACGCGCTTTACCTTCCCTGGCCGCCAGCTGCTGCTGACGATGCTGGATATCCCGTTCGCCGTCTCGCCGGTGGTGGCAGGTCTGGTTTATTTGCTGTTTTACGGCTCCAACGGCCCACTCGGCGGCTGGCTTGATGAGCACAACCTGCAGATCATGTTCGCCTGGCCGGGCATGGTGCTGGCGACTATCTTCGTCACCTGTCCGTTTGTGGTCCGCGAGCTGGTACCGGTGATGATGAGTCAGGGGAGCAACGAAGATGAAGCGGCGATCCTGCTTGGCGCTTCCGGTTGGCAGATGTTCCGCCGGGTGACGCTACCCAATATTCGCTGGGCGCTGCTGTACGGCGTGGTGTTGACCAATGCCCGCGCGATTGGCGAATTTGGCGCGGTGTCGGTCGTTTCCGGCTCGATCCGCGGCGAAACGTTGTCGCTGCCGCTGCAAATTGAATTACTGCAGCAGGACTATAACACCGTCGGTTCGTTTACCGCCGCGGCCCTGCTGACGTTAATGGCTATTTTGACCCTGTTTTTAAAGAGTATGTTGCAATGGCGTCTGGCCAATCAGGAAAAACGCGCGCAACAGGAGGGAAATCATGAGCATTGAGATTGCCAATATTAAGAAATCGTTTGGTCGCACCCAGGTGCTGAATGATATCTCGCTGGATATCCCTTCCGGGCAAATGGTTGCGCTGTTGGGGCCGTCCGGCTCCGGTAAAACCACCTTATTGCGGATTATCGCCGGGCTGGAGCATCAATCCAGCGGCCATATCCGTTTTCACGGTACCGACGTGAGCCGGATGCACGCCCGCGATCGTAAAGTGGGCTTTGTTTTCCAGCACTATGCGCTGTTTCGGCATATGACGGTATTCGATAACATCGCCTTTGGCCTGACCGTGCTGCCGCGCCGTGAGCGTCCCAATGCGGCGGCGATTAAAGCCAAAGTGACCAAACTGCTGGAGATGGTGCAACTGGCCCATCTTGCCGACCGTTATCCGGCGCAGCTTTCCGGCGGCCAGAAGCAACGCGTGGCGTTAGCGCGCGCGCTGGCGGTCGAGCCGCAAATTCTGCTGCTGGATGAACCCTTTGGCGCGCTGGATGCGCAGGTGCGTAAAGAACTGCGCCGCTGGCTGCGCCAGCTACATGAAGAGTTAAAATTCACCAGCGTGTTTGTTACCCACGACCAGGAAGAGGCGATGGAAGTCGCCGATCGGGTAGTGGTAATGAGCCAGGGCAACATCGAACAGGCCGATGCGCCTGAACGCGTCTGGCGCGAACCTTCGACCCGTTTTGTGCTTGAGTTTATGGGCGAAGTTAACCGCCTGCAGGGCACCATTCGCGGCGGCCAGTTCCACGTCGGCGCCCACCGCTGGCCTTTAGGCTATACCCCTGCATATCAGGGGCCGGTCGATCTGTTCCTGCGACCGTGGGAAGTAGATATCAGCCGCCGTACCAGCCTGGATTCGCCGTTGCCGGTGCAGGTGCTGGAAGCCAGTCCGAAGGGGCACTACACCCAATTAGTTGTCCAGCCTCTGGGGTGGTATGACGAACCGCTGAGCGTGGTGCTGGCGGGCGATGAGGCCCCGTCCCGCGGCGAACGCCTGTTTGTCGGCTTGCAGAATGCGCGCCTGTATAACGGAACCGAGCGCATCGAACCGCGCGGCGAACTTGCTCTGGCAGAGTCGGCCTGATAGCTTAAATCCACGTGCTTTTGCCGGGCGGCGCAGCGCTGCCCCGGCTGACAGCCCGGAGCGCATGACGCGGCCGGGCTTTTTATTGGACAGCTGAAGTGAACACATTAGAACAAACAATCGGCAACACGCCTCTGGTGAAATTACAACGTCTGGGGCCGGACAACGGCAGCGAAATTTGGCTTAAGCTTGAGGGCAACAACCCGGCGGGCTCGGTAAAAGATCGCGCTGCGCTATCGATGATTGTCGAAGCGGAAAAGCGCGGTGAAATTAAACCCGGCGATGTATTGATCGAGGCGACCAGCGGTAATACCGGTATCGCGCTGGCGATGATTGCGGCGTTAAAAGGCTATCAGATGAAACTGCTGATGCCGGACAACATGAGCCAGGAGCGCCGTGCCGCGATGCGCGCCTACGGCGCTGAATTGATTCTGGTCACCAAAGAGCAGGGGATGGAGGGTGCTCGCGATCTGGCCGCCGCGATGGCCGAGCGTGGCGAGGGTAAACTATTGGATCAGTTTAACAATCCCGATAACCCTTACGCTCATTACACCACCACCGGCCCGGAGATCTGGCGCCAGACGGACGGGCGTATTACCCACTTTGTTTCCAGCATGGGCACCACCGGTACGATTACCGGCGTATCGCGTTTTCTGCGCAAACAGGCGAAGCCGGTAAGCATCATTGGGCTACAGCCGGAAGAGGGCAGCAGCATTCCGGGGATCCGCCGCTGGCCGCAGAAATATATGCCGGGCATTTTTAATGCCTCGTTGGTCGATGAGGTACTGGATATCCACCAGCAGGATGCGGAAAACACGATGCGCCAGCTGGCCGTACAGGAAGGGATCTTCTGTGGCGTCAGTTCCGGCGGCGCGGTTGCCGGGGCGTTGCGTATTGCTCGCGCCAATCCGGGCGCGGTGGTGGTGGCGATCATCTGCGATCGCGGCGATCGCTATCTCTCAACCGGCGTGTTCGGCGAAGAACACTTCAGCCAGGGGGCGGGTATCTAAACGCGCTATCACGGCCCCGATGCCAGGCATGGGGGCCGGTTAACTAAAGTGCGTATTTCGCTACCAGCTTATCCAGAAACGCCCATAGCTTTTGATTCATCTCGCGATAATCCCATTGCCTCATTTCATCTTCGCTGCGAATAAAGCGCCTGCCTTTTGCGGCGGCAAGTTCAGGTTGCGAGTGCGTAATTAATAACTCGATGACCTCCGCGTCAAACTCCATATGGCACTGAAAACCGTAGACCCGATCGCTATATTTGACGATTTGCCGCGGGCACCCTTCGCTGGAAGCCAGGACTTCCGCCGCAGGCGTCAGGCCCGGCATATCGTTGTGCCAGTGACCGACTACCACCGATGGTCCGAAATGGGCGATGTTGTCATCCTGCAGCCCGGCGGTGGTCATGATGATAGGATAGTGGCCAATCTCTTTTTCCGGGCTTTGCATCACCGGCGCACCCAGCGCTTCGCCGATGAGCTGCGATCCGAGACAAATCCCGACCACGATACGCCCGGCGGCAATCGCCTGGGCAATCAGGTTTTTCTCGGTATGGGCATCAAACCATGGGCACTCGGCAAGCGTGGTGCGTGGTGATTGCGGGCCGCCAAGTACCACCAGCATATCAAAACCCTCGGCACTCGCCGGCAGCGGATCCCCGGCATAAACCCGCGACCAGCTGGCCTGATAGCCGCGCGCGTTAACCCAGCGCAGATAGGCGCCGGGCGCTTCAAAAACTTCATGGACGATAAAGTGGATCCGCATAACAACTCCCGTGTTTAACAAGGTAAGACCAGCGATAAATCGTGTGCAAGTTGTTCAATTTGCGCCTCCGTTAAGGCGCCCAGCGACAGGCGCAGACCGTGCGACGGTGTTTTCACGCCAAAGGCTTCACCTTCACGCACCAGCCAACCGGCCCGCGCCAGACGCAACGCCAGCGGCTGGCTGGCGGCTGATAGCGGCAGCCAGAAGTTAAGACCATCGCCAGGCGGATAATCGCCAGCGCCGTGGTGGGCCAACGCGGCGGTGAGCCGCTGATTTTGCTGCTGATAATGGCGCTGGCTCGCAGTCAGAGAAGCGGCAAAAGCGCTATCATTCAGGCAGGCGAACGCCAGCTCTTGCAGTAAATGGCTGACCCACTGGCTACCGGCGTTCAGGCGCAGGCGCAGCGCCGCCGAGGTTGTCGGGTCGCTGGCGACTATCGCCAGCCGCAAATCCGGGCCCAGGGTTTTAGACATTGAGCGCACCAGCGCCCAACGCTGAATGCCTTCAGGTAGCGGATTGTGCCAGCGTGTCGCTGAGAGCAGGGCGAAGTGATCGTCAACGATCGCCAGCGTCTGCGGATAGCGAGCGAGCACGGCGCGGATCGCTTGTGCGCGCTCCGGCGTCAAACTGCAGCCGGTCGGGTTGTGGGCGCGTGGAGTCAGTATTACCGCGCGGGCGCCGTTGCGCAGGGCTTCTTCAAGCCGCTCCGGGTCCATGCCTTCACCGTCCACGGCGACAGGGCTGGGCTGGAAACCGGCGTAACGCAGCATATTGATGCTGCTCAGAAAGCAGGGGTCTTCTACCGCGACGCTGTCGCCGGGTAGCAGCAGCGCGCAGAGCAGGCGTTCCAGGGCGTCAATCGCGCCGCTGGTCAAGTTGATGTCAAATTCGTGGCCGATATCGCGACTGACCCACTCCCGGGCCCAGACAGCCAGCCGTGGCTCAACGGCAGCATCGCCATATAAGTGCGGGGTCTGCGCCAGCTGCGGAAGAAAACGGCCAATATCCGGCAGACATCGTGGATCCGGATTGCCGCCGGAAATATCAATCAGCGATGTCGTTGGATCGCCGCCCTCGACCGCATTAAGCGTATTGCGCGCCTTAATGGCCGTGCCGTTGCGCCCCTGACTGACGGCGAGCCCTGAAGTCACCAGCCGCTTGTAGGCCGCCGCCACCGTATTGCGGTTGACTGCCAGTTCGCCTGCCAGTTCGCGCACCGGCGGCAGCGCCTCGCCGGGTTGCAACGCGCCGCTCTGCACCAGATGACGGATGTTATCGAAAATCTCGCTTGCGGTTTTTCCGGTGAACATTATTGACCTATGACAAAATGAATTTTAGCATAGGACGAATGATAATCAGAGTATGACCCGCTGTCCAGCGGGGGGAGAAAGGATGAGTCAGCAAGACGAAATACAGTCCGTGCTCTTTAACGACCACAGCCGGGCGCTGGAGGTTGATATTGTGGCGGTGCAATCGCAGGTGGTATACGGCAGCGTTGGCAACAGTATCGCGGTACCGGCAATCAAGCAGCATGAATTACGGGTGATGGCGGTGCCGACAGTGTTATTCAGCAATACCCCACATTACGATACTTTCTACGGTGGAGTGATCCCGGAAGAGTGGTTTAGCGGCTATCTGAGGGCGCTGGAGGAGCGTGATGCGCTTCGCGAACTGCGGGCGGTAACCACCGGGTATATGGGCAGCGCCGGGCAAATTGCGCTGCTGGCGCAGTGGCTGCAGCGGATCCACGTGCACCATCCCGACCTCTGTATTCTGGTTGACCCGGTGATTGGCGATGTGGATAGCGGCATCTACGTAAAAGCGGAGATCCCCGAGGCTTATCGCCACCACCTGTTGCCGCTGGCGCGGGGTATCACGCCAAATCTGTTCGAGCTCGAAACCCTCAGCGGCATGCCGTGCCACAACCAGCAGGAAGCGGTGGTCGCCGCGCGAAGTCTGCTTTCCGATACGCTAAAATGGGTGGTGATTACCAGCGCACCTGGACTGGATGCTTCGACTATTAACGTGCTGGTTGTCACCGACGACGCGGTCGAAGTGGTCGTCCATCCTCGCGTCGAAACTGACCTTAAAGGCACCGGCGATCTGTTCTGCGCCGAACTCATCAGCAACCTGGTACGCGACATGCCGTTGGGCGACGCTACGCGCGCCGCCGCTCAGCGCGTGCTGGCGGTAATGACCTGGACCGAGAGTCAGGGCTGCGATGAACTCATTTTACCGCCGTCTGGAGCGCAATAACGATGCATAGCTATCGGTTAGTGGTACGCAGGGAAGGAAGAACCGTCGGCCATTATGAGACGACGGGAATGAACGCGCTGGAAGATGCCTGTAGGGCGAGGTCGTTGTTTGAAAGCGATCCTGGCTACCAGTGCGAGCTATGGGTCGCGGATAGCGAACGGCGTATTCTGGAAAGTAGCCCGCAGGGGATGAAGATCCTGGCGAGTGAAAAGTGCTACCGGCCGGCATAAAAAAATGGCGCCTTCAGGCGCCATTTTCTCGGCAAGCAAGAATTACTTCTTGATGCGGATAACCGGAGTTTCACCAACGGTGACGCTACCGGACAGTTTGATCAGCTCTTTGATCTCGTCCATGTTGGAGATAACAACCGGAGTCAGGGTAGACTTGGCTTTTTCTTCCAGCAGCGGCAGATCGAATTCGATAACCGGGTCGCCGACTTTCACGCGCTGACCTTCTTCAGCGATGCGCTTGAAGCCTTCGCCTTTCAGTTCAACGGTATCGATACCGAAGTGAACAAACAGCTCAATGCCGCTATCGGATTCAATAGAGAAAGCATGGTTGGTTTCAAAAATTTTACCGATGGTACCCTCTACCGGCGCAACCATTTTGTTGCCAGTAGGTTTGATGGCAATGCCATCACCCACAATTTTCTCCGCAAAAACCACATCCGGCACGTCTTCGATGTTGACGATCTCGCCAGAGAGCGGAGCAACAATCTCAATAGTTCCGGTGTCTTTTTTGTCATCAGAAACCAGAGATTTCAGTTTATCGAACAAACCCATGATCTTCTCCTAAGCAGTAATTTGGGCCGCGCATCTCGTGGATTAGCAGATTGTTTTTTCTTCAATGAACTTGTTAACCAGCGTCATTAACTCGTCCGTCGTCGGTTGAGCAAGAGCCTGCTCTGCTAATACTTTCGCATCTTCGAAGTTCGTGTTACGAATAATCTTCTTGATGCGCGGGATGGAAATGGCGCTCATAGAGAATTCGTCCAGCCCCATACCCAGCAACAGAAGTGTAGCACGTTCATCGCCCGCAAGCTCACCACACATACCAGTCCATTTGCCTTCTGCATGAGAAGCATCAATAACTTGCTTGATCAGAGTCAGCACAGACGGTGACATCGGCTGGTAAAGATGCGAGATCATATCATTACCACGGTCAACTGCCAGAGTATATTGCGTTAAATCATTGGTTCCGATACTAAAGAAATCAACTTCTTTGGCTAAATGACGAGCAATGGTCGCGGCCGCCGGGGTTTCCACCATCACGCCGATCTCAATCGATTCGTCAAAAGCTTTACCTTCGTCACGCAGTTCCTGTTTGTAGATCTCAATCTCTTTCTTCAGTGCGCGCACTTCTTCAACAGAGATGATCATCGGGAACATGATGCGCAGTTTACCGAAAGCGGAGGCTCGCAGGATAGCGCGAACCTGGTCGCGGAGGATCTCTTTACGATCCATCGCGATACGCACGGCGCGCCAACCGAGGAACGGGTTCTCTTCTTTCGGGAAGTTCATGTACGGCAGCTCTTTATCGCCGCCGATGTCCATGGTGCGAACGATAACGGCCTGTGAGCCGCACGCTTCAGCCACCGCTTTATAGGCTGCGAACTGTTCTTCTTCAGTCGGCAGAGAATCGCGGTCCATGAACAGGAATTCAGTACGGTACAGGCCTACGCCTTCCGCGCCGTTGCGCTCAGCGCCGTCTACGTCGCGAACGGTACCGATGTTAGCGCAAACTTCAACCTGATGACCGTCGAGAGTGATGGCCGGCAGATCTTTCAGTTTCGCCAGTTCTGCTTTTTCTTCAGCAACCTGCGCCTGCAGCGCACGCAGCTCTTCGATTTTTTCGTTGCTTGGGTTAACCAGAACCTGGTTGTTAACCGCATCAAGAATCAGATAGTCGCCGTTTTTCACCTGGGAGGTGACGCTTCCGGTACCGACGATTGCCGGCAGTTCAAGGGAGCGCGCCATGATAGAGGTGTGGGAAGTACGGCCGCCCGCGTCGGTGATGAAACCCAGCACCTTATTCAGGTTCAGCTGTGCGGTTTCCGACGGGGTCAGATCGGCGGCAACGAGGATGACTTCATCCGCGATAGCGCTCAGATCGATGATTGCCAGGCCCAGAATGTTGCGCAGCAGACGTTTACCGATGTCGCGTACGTCAGCGGCACGCTCTTTCAGGTATTCATCATCCAGCTCTTCCAGTGCAGTTGCCTGACCTTCGATAACTTCATTGGCTGCCGCATCGGCAGTCATGTGCTTATCTTTAATCAGGGCTATGATTTCCTGCTCAAGCTCCTCATCTTCCAGCAGCATAATATGCCCTTCGAAGATGGCTTCTTTTTCTTCACCGAAAGTTTCACCAGCTTTGGTTTTGATGACCTCCAGCTGGGCGGAGGCCTTGGTGCGGCCGTTCAGGAAACGTTCAACTTCCTGATCAACCTTATCGGCAGAAATTTTCTTCCGGTCGATGACAATTTCATCTTCTTTCAGCAGGAGAGCCTTGCCGAAAGCGATACCCGGGGATGCTAAAATGCCTGAAATCATAACCCTACCTTACTTGTGACTGATATTAAAAAGAACCCGTGAACTTACTCGAGTTCAGCCATCAGTTTAACCAGATGCTCAACTGCTTTTTGCTCATCTTCGCCTTCAGCGGAGATGGTCACAACGGTACCCTGAGTCAGGCCCAGAGTTTGCAGTTTGAACAGGCTTTTTGCGCTGGCGCTTTTGCCGTTGGAGGTTACAGTGATCTCAGAAGTGAAGCCTTTCGCTTCTTTAACAAACTGAGCAGCAGGGCGGGTGTGCAGACCGTTCGGAGCGGTAATGGTAACTTCTTGCTGGAACATTATATTTCCCCAACTTATAGGTTTAGTGTTGTGGACCTAAAGTCTAGCCTAACGACCAAACTTTAGCCTGTATTGTTAGCGCCGGCGTTACGTGTGTGGCTAAGGCGTCAGCAGCGAAACCGCTGAGAGGACCTTAAGTCCGTTGACGTCTAGCACTTCATTAAACATTATGCCGCGAAAGGAAGACTTGAACCAAATCATAAAATCGATTCAGCCTGCGGAAATCCAAATCTGAATAATTTCGCGCTTCAAAATAAATGTGCTGGTTAAATACCAGACCCTACGAGGTGAATCAATGCCAGGAGGGGTAAAACTTTGACGTATGCCACAAAAAAGCACCCGAAAAGGTGCTTTTTTACACGGTTTTTACAAACTGGCACTACTGTTGCAATTCTTTCTCGGTGAAGAGATCTGCGAACAGCGCCGTGCTTAAATAACGCTCACCGGAAGACGGTAGGATAACCACAATATTCTTATTGGTAAAGGCTTCATCTTCCTGCAGCTTTAACGCCGCGGCGACAGCCGCGCCGGAAGAGATACCGGCCAGAATGCCTTCTTCTTCCATCAGGCGACGGGCGGTGGAGATAGCCTCTTCATTGGTAATAGCGACCACTTTATCGACCAGTTTCAGGTCGAGGTTGCCCGGGATAAAGCCGGCGCCGATGCCCTGAATTTTGTGCGGGCCAGGTTTCAGCTCTTCGCCAGCCAGCGCCTGAGTGATAACCGGCGAGTCGGTCGGCTCAACGGCGACGGTAATCAGATCTTTTTTGCCTTTCGTGCCTTTAATATAACGAGAAACACCGGTCAGAGTACCGCCGGTACCGACGCCGGAAATAAAGACGTCAACCTGGCCATCGGTGTCTTCCCAGATTTCCGGGCCGGTGGTTTTTTCGTGAATTTCCGGGTTCGCCGGGTTACTGAACTGCTGCAGCAGCAGATACTTTTCCGGGTCGCTGGCGACAATCTCTTCCGCCTTCTGGATGGCGCCTTTCATGCCTTTCGCGCCTTCGGTCAGCACCAGGTTAGCGCCCAGCGCTTTCAGCAGCTTGCGGCGTTCCACGCTCATGGTTTCCGGCATGGTCAGCGTCAGTTTGTAGCCGCGAGCGGCGGCGACGTAGGCAAGGGCAATACCGGTGTTGCCGCTGGTTGGTTCAACCAGTTCCACACCCGGTTTCAGTACGCCGCGCTTTTCAGCATCCCAAATCATATTGGCGCCGATACGGCATTTAACGCTAAAGCTCGGGTTACGAGATTCTACCTTGGCCAGGATTCGGCCATTACCGATGCGGTTCAGTCGTACCAGCGGCGTATGACCGATAGTCAGGGAGTTGTCTTCAAAAATCTTACTCATGGCCCGTCCTTAACTGTATGAAATTTGGGGGTACGGCTTCAGCATACCCGCTTAAACAATATCCGGAAGTAAGGATTTAGCATATCTATATGCTGAAGGGAAATAATGATGAGCAAGAAGGAATAAGACGGAAATAAGGGGCGGCGTGAACCGCCCCGAAAGAGACAGCTAAGCGCGCTATTTCCACATCGCGTGCTTATCGCGGTAGCAATCCACCCACATCGCCGTCGCGCCGCAGATAGCGACTGGCAAAATCACCAGGTTGAGAACCGGGATCATGGTGAACAGGCTGGTCAGCGCGCCAAACTGCATGTTAATGACCTTCCGCGAGCGCAGCGCCTCGCGCATGGTTTTAAACGGCACTTTATGGTTATCGAACGGATAGTCGCAGTACTGAATGGCCAGCATCCAGGCGCTAAACAGGAACCACAGTACCGGCGCGACGGTTTGACCAATGCCGGGGATAAAGTACAGCAGCAACAGAACGATGGCGCGCGGCAGGTACCAGGCAAACTTTTGCCATTCGCGTTTCATAATGCGCGGGACATCTTTCATAATGCCGAATACGCCAACGTCCGGCGGCGTCGCGCCGGTCAGCCGCGCTTCGAGCTGTTCTGCCAGCAGGCCGCTAAACGGCGCGGCAATCCAGTTGGCGATAGTCGAAAAGAAGTAACCAAATACCAACAAAATAGAGATAACCGCCACCGGCCACAGTAGGTAGTTTAACCACTGAAGCCATTCAGGCACATGGCTCATTAATGAAGGGATCCAGCTATCGAGACGGGTAAACAGCCACCAGAACGCGCCGCCCATCAGAATCACGTTAACTAATAAAGGCAGGAACACGAAACGTCGGATCCCTGGCAGCCTGATGAGTTTCCAGCCTTGTGAAAAATAGTAGACGCCGCTACGTGGGGTAGTTGCGGATGATGAAACCATAGTCAGGCGATGCTCCTTTTTTAACATTCAGTGTGAATGCCCGCTTATTTTATCGGGTTGTCAGACAATAACCAGTTAGGAAATGTTCGAAAAAACAGCAAAAAGCACGATTTAGTTCATCTTTATGGGGTGAAAGGGGCAGACGCACTTGCACTTGATGTAATCGGCAAATACTCTTAGTGAGTAAATGTTTGCCGTGGTGGCAAGGTGTTAGAACAACAGAGAATATAATGATGCAGGATTTGCGTCTGATATTAATCATTGTTGGCGCGATCGCCATAATCGCTTTACTGGTACATGGTTTCTGGACCAGCCGTAAAGAGCGTTCCTCGATGTTCCGCGATCGCCCACTGAAACGTATGAAGTCTCGCGACGATGAAACATCGGAAGGCGATGACTTTGATGACGATGTTGAAGGCGTAGGTGAAGTTCGCGTTCACCGGGTTAATCACGCCCCGAATGGCGCATATGGGGAGCAAGAAGCACCTCGTCAGGCGCCGCAACACCAGTATCAGCCTCCGTACGAGCGTCAGGTGCAGCAACCTGTGCGTCAGGACGAGCCGGTGCATCAGGCGCCGCCGCACGCGCCGCGCCCGCAGCAGCCTGTTGCTCCGCAGCCGCAGGCCCAGCCGCCGCATCATGTTGCCCCTGCTCAGCCGGTACATCCAGCGCAGCCGGTCCATCAGCCACAGCCGGTACCGCCGCAATACCAGCAGCCGGTGCAGCCTGCGCCGCAGCAGCCTGTAGCGCAACAGCCGGCGCCAGTCCAACAACCTGTTGCTCAACAACCTGCGCCGGTTCAACAGCCAGCCGCGCCGCAGCCGCAACCGGCCCCTGAAGCGCAAGCCGCTGAACCTCAGCAGCCCGCCGCCGCGCCGCAGCCAAAAGAGCGCAAAGAGACGGTCATCGTGATGAACGTCGCCGCGCATCACGGTTCGCAGCTTAATGGTGAATTGCTGATCAACAGCATCCAGCAGGCCGGCTTTAAGTTTGGCGATATGAATATTTTCCATCGCCATTTAAGCCCGGACGGTAGCGGACAGGTATTGTTCAGCCTGGCGAACATGGTTAAACCTGGCACCTTTAATCCGGATGCGATGGTGGATATGACCACGCCGGGCGTGACTATCTTTATGCAGGTGCCGTCGTTTGGCGACGAGCTGCAAAACTTTAAACTGATGCTGCAGTCGGCGCAGTACATCGCCGATGAAGTTGGCGGCGTGGTGCTTGACGACCAGCGTCGGATGATGACGCCGCAGAAACTGCGTGAGTACCAGGATCGTATTCGCGAAGTAAAAGAGGCTAACGCCTGATTTCTACGCGCTAGCGTGTCGTCTGCTTAATCTGAACCCCCGCCCGTCGGGGGTTTTTTATCATTGATGGTGCGATATGGAACCAATCGAACAAAAACTGACTGAACTGCGAACCACCCTTCGCCATCATGAATATCTGTATCATGTTATGGACACCCCGGAGATTCCCGATGCGGAATATGACCGGCTGATGCGCGAACTGCGCGAACTCGAAGCGCAACATCCTGAACTGATTACCCCTGACTCGCCAACCCAGCGCGTTGGCGCGGCGCCATTGGCCTCTTTTAGCCAGATTCGCCATGAAGTGCCAATGCTATCGCTGGATAACGTCTTTGATGAAGAGAGTTTCCTCGCCTTTAACAAACGCGTGCAGGACCGTTTAAGCGATACGGCGGATCTGACCTGGTGCTGCGAGCTCAAGCTCGATGGCCTGGCGGTCAGCATCCTCTATGAAAACGGCGTGCTGATGCAGGCGGCGACCCGTGGCGATGGCACCACCGGCGAGGATATTACCTCCAACGTGCGCACCATTCGCGCTATTCCGTTGAAGCTACGCGGCGACAATATCCCGGCGCGTCTGGAAGTGCGCGGAGAAGTGTTCCTGCCGCAGGCTGGATTTGAAAAAATTAATGAAGAAGCCCGCCGCACCGGCGGTAAAGTGTTTGCTAACCCGCGCAATGCCGCTGCGGGCTCGTTGCGCCAGTTGGACCCGCGTATTACCGCGAAGCGACCGCTTACTTTCTTCTGCTACGGCGTTGGCGTGCTGGAAGGCGGCGAACTGCCGGCCAGCCACTCTGCGCGTTTGCAGCAGTTTAAGCAGTGGGGGCTACCGGTGAGCGACCGCGTGAAGCTGTGTCATTCTCCAGAGGAAGTGCTCACTTACTATCGCCAGGTTGAAGAAGATCGTCCGAAACTTGGTTTTGATATTGACGGCGTGGTAATTAAAGTCGATTCGCTGGCGCTGCAGGAGCAGCTTGGTTTCGTCGCCCGCGCCCCGCGCTGGGCGGTAGCCTTTAAATTCCCGGCCCAGGAGCAGATGACTTTTGTCAACGATGTGGAATTCCAGGTTGGCCGTACCGGGGCGATTACGCCGGTAGCGCGCCTTGAACCGGTGCATGTGGCCGGGGTTCTGGTCAGTAACGCCACCCTGCATAACGCCGACGAAATCGAACGTTTAGGTCTGCGTATTGGCGACAAAGTGGTGATTCGCCGCGCGGGGGACGTGATCCCGCAGGTCGTCAACGTAGTGCTTTCTGAACGCCCGGAACATACGCGTGAAATCATCTTCCCAACCCATTGCCCGGTATGTCATTCCGATGTTGAACGCGTGGAAGGGGAAGCGGTGGCGCGCTGTACCGGCGGGCTTATCTGCGGCGCACAGCGTAAAGAAGCGCTGAAGCACTTTGTCTCCCGACGGGCGCTGGATGTCGACGGTATGGGCGATAAAATCATCGATCAGCTGGTTGAGAAAGAGTACGTCCATACGCCAGCCGATCTGTTCCGTCTCAGCGCGGGTAAACTAACCGGGCTGGATCGCATGGGGCCTAAATCGGCGCAAAACGTGGTCAACGCGCTGGAGAAAGCGAAAGAGACGACTTTCGCCCGCTTCCTTTACGCGCTCGGTATCCGTGAAGTTGGCGAAGCGACAGCAGCGGGACTGGCGGCCCATTTTGGCACTATTGAAGCGCTGGAACAGGCTTCAATTGAGGAACTGCAGAAGGTGCCTGACGTCGGGATTGTCGTCGCCACGCATACTTTTAACTTCTTCGCCGAAGAGAGCAACCGCGAGGTCATCGCGCAACTGCGCGCTGAAGGCGTCCGCTGGCCGGCGCCGGTGGTGGTGAAGGCGGAAGAAATTGACAGTCCGTTTGCTGGTAAAACCGTGGTATTAACCGGTAGCCTGAGCCAGCTGTCGCGCGATGAAGCCAAAGCGCGGCTGGTCGCGATGGGGGCGAAAGTCGCCGGCAGCGTGTCGAAGAAAACCGATCTGGTGATTGCCGGCGAAGCGGCGGGCTCTAAGCTTGCGAAGGCGCAGGAGTTAGGCATTGAGGTTATCGACGAAGCCGAAATGATGCGCCTGCTGGGAGAATAACGTGGATAAAGCGCAGCTCATCGAGATCGCTAATACCGAGATGCCATTTGGCAAATATAAGGGGCGCCGTTTGATCGACGTCCCGGAAGAGTATTTGCTGTGGTTTGCCCGTAAGGATCAATTCCCTGCCGGGCATCTCGGCGAGCTGATGGCGTTGACCTTATTAATCAAGACCGAGGGGCTGACGCAACTGGTGCAGCCCCTGAAGCAACCGCGTTAACCTGCCGTAGCGCGGGATTTCTCCTGCGCCTGTTGGGCGTCTGTTTGCGCTTTATAGCGACGAGCCAGCACGGCGCAGACCATCAGTTGGATCTGATGGAAGATCATTAGCGGCAGCACCATTATCCCCAGAATCGATGCCGGGAACAGGATATTCGCCATCGGTATCCCGTTCGCCAGGCTCTTTTTCGAGCCGCAGAAGACGATGGTAATTTCATCCGGCTTGCTAAAGCCGCAGCGGCGGGCAACAAAAACGTTGATCGCGATGACAATGGCCAATAGCACCAGGCTGACAACGACGATAAACAACAGCGACCCTACGCCCACTTTATGCCAGATTCCATTGACGACGGCTTCGCTAAAGGCGGAGTAGACCACCAGCAGGATTGAGGTCTGGTCGGTTTTGCCAATCCATTTTTTATGTTTCGCCACCCAGCTACCGATCCACGGGCGCGACAAGTGTCCAAGAACAAACGGCAGCAGCAGCTGCAGCATAATCTTACCGACCTGTTCCAGATCGCCGCCAGCGCCATGCAAATGCATCAACAGTCCTACCAGCAATGGCGAGACAAAAATACCGAGCAGACTTGACGCTGAAGCGGAACAGACCGCCGCGGCGACGTTACCGCCGGCGAGCGAAGTAAAAGCAATAGCTGACTGTACGGTCGCCGGTAAGATACAAAGGTAAATAAAACCGCTATAGAGCATCGGGTCGACCTTAATCGGCGCCCACCACGCAAACAGAACCCCCAGAACCGGAAAAACAATAAAGGTGCTGCACATCACCCACAGGTGTAAACGCCAGTGGCTGCCGCCGGCGATAATGGCTTCACGCGACAGCTTGGCGCCGTGCATAAAGAATAACAGCGCGATGGCGGCGGTGGTGAGATGCTCGACGAAAGGGACGAATTCGCCGCGCGCCGGGAAGAACGAGGCCAGCAGAACCACGGTGATCAATGTCAGTGTAAATGGATCAAGAATGCGGAAAAGTTTCATAAACGCTCCTGAAATTCGATGCCGCTATTGTGCTTTCTTTGTTTTGAGAAATAAAATTGATTTATTGCATCTATTCATGAATAAAACAGATGAATTATTCGTTACGTCAGTTAAAGGTCTTTGTCACCGTCGCCAGGGCGCGCAGTTTTAGCCGTGCCGGGGAAATTATTGGTCTTAGCCAGTCGGCAGTGAGCCATAGCGTTAAGGAACTGGAGCACCAGACCGGCGTACGTTTGCTCGACAGAACGACGCGTGAAGTGGTGCTCACCGAAGCAGGCCATCAGCTGGCGGGCAAGCTTGAGCGTTTGCTTGATGAACTCCATGTGACCCTGCGCGAAGCGGGGCGGGTAGGGCAGCAGCTGACGGGGACCGTGCGCGTCGCCGCCAGCCAGACCATCTCGGCGCATCTGATCCCGCAATGCATCGCTCATAGCAATCGCCGCTATCCGGATATTGATTTCGTACTGCATGACAGGCCGCAGCAGTGGGTGCTGGAAAGTATCCGTCAGGGAGAGGTTGATTTTGGTATCGTTATCGATCCGGGGACGGCGGCAGACTTGCAGTGCGAGTCCGTATTGGCGGAACCTTTTCTGTTGTTATGTCGTGAGGATCACCGCTTTTCCCGGCAGTCATCGGTCAACTGGCAGGAGTTGCAAGGGGAGAGGCTGGTATTGCAGGACTATGCTTCCGGCAGTCGGCCGCTGATTGATGCCGCGCTGGCGCGTTTCGCCATCAAAGCCGATATCGTGCAGGAGATTGGTCATCCGGCGACGCTATTCCCGATGGTGGAATCGGGGATTGGTATTAGCGTACTGCCGGCGCTGGCTTTACCCTTGCCGCAGGGCAGCCGTTTGCAGGTAAAAAGATTAACCCCGGTTGTGGAACGCCAATTGATGCTGGCGCAGCGAAAAAACCGTTCGCTGTCGACCGCGGCGCAGGCGCTGTGGGAAATCGTGCGAGAAGAGGGCGCAAACCTGACATCAGCCAGAATTGAGGACCCGCTGTATCAGCGCTGAAGTTTTTTGCCTGGGCGCTGAGCTCTGCGCATAGCAAAAAGGCGCCTTTAGGGCGCCTTTTTACATTGGTGGGTCGTGCAGGATTCGAACCTGCGACCAATTGATTAAAAGTCAACTGCTCTACCAACTGAGCTAACGACCCGAAGTGGTGGGTGATGACGGGATCGAACCGCCGACCCCCTCCTTGTAAGGGAGGTGCTCTCCCAGCTGAGCTAATCACCCACTTCGGTACTTCACATTTTGACAGAAAATCCAGCTGGCGAGAAAGTGGTGGGTGATGACGGGATCGAACCGCCGACCCCCTCCTTGTAAGGGAGGTGCTCTCCCAGCTGAGCTAATCACCCACTTCTCAATTTTCTGTTCTACACGGCGGAGACTACTTTAAGTAGTTGGTGGGTGATGACGGGATCGAACCGCCGACCCCCTCCTTGTAAGGGAGGTGCTCTCCCAGCTGAGCTAATCACCCCCGCTGTGTGGAGTCGCATTATAGGGAGAGTTGAAATTGAGTCAACGCCTTTTCTAAATAATTTGTTTGTTCGTCGTAAAATTAAACAAAGCGATCGCAAAATCAGCTTCGGCGTATGATTTATAAACAAAAATGGTAAAGCGTGATGTTGAGGCGGGATCTACATTGAGGAATCAGCCTGTGGTGTTAGAATATTCCCCTATCAATTCCAAGAACACTGCCGGCTATCGGCATCTTTATTAAACGTAAGGCCATTTCATGAAAATCAAAACTCGCTTCGCGCCAAGCCCAACAGGCTATCTGCACGTTGGCGGTGCGCGTACTGCTCTCTATTCCTGGCTTTTTGCACGTAACCACGGCGGTGAGTTTGTGCTGCGTATTGAAGACACCGATCTCGAACGCTCCACCCCGGAAGCAATTGAAGCCATCATGGATGGGATGAACTGGCTGAATCTGGAATGGGACGAAGGCCCGTATTTCCAGACTAAACGTTTCGATCGCTATAACGCGGTTATTGATGAAATGCTGGAAGCAGGCACAGCATATAAATGCTACTGCTCGAAAGAACGTCTCGACGCGCTGCGTGAAGAACAGATGGCTAACGGTGAAAAGCCGCGCTACGACGGTCGCTGCCGCCATGATCATCAGCATCACGCCGCCGACGAGCCGTGCGTCGTGCGTTTTGCCAACCCGCAGGAAGGTTCGGTTATCTTTGACGACCAGATCCGCGGGCCGATCGAATTCAGCAACCAGGAGCTGGACGATCTGATCATTCGCCGTACCGACGGCTCCCCGACCTACAACTTCTGCGTCGTGGTGGATGACTGGGATATGGCGATCACCCACGTGATCCGCGGCGAAGACCACATCAACAATACCCCGCGCCAGATCAACATTCTTAAAGCGCTGAATGCGCCGGTGCCGGTGTATGCGCACGTATCGATGATCAACGGCGATGACGGTAAAAAACTTTCCAAGCGCCACGGCGCGGTGAGCGTGATGCAGTACCGTGACGACGGCTACCTGCCGGAAGCGCTGCTGAACTATCTGGTGCGCCTGGGCTGGTCTCATGGCGATCAGGAGATCTTCACTCGCGAAGAGATGATCGAGTTCTTCTCGCTGGGCGCGGTGAGCAAGTCTGCCAGTGCGTTCAACACCGATAAACTGCTGTGGTTAAACCATCACTATATCAACACGCTGCCGGCGGAATATGTGGCGACGCATCTGCAGTGGCACATTGAGCAGGAAAATATCGATACCCGTAACGGCCCGCAGTTGTCCGAGCTGGTTAAGCTGCTGGGCGAGCGTTGCAAAACGCTGAAAGAGATTGCCCAGAGCTGCCGCTACTTCTATGAAGAGTTCGCCGAGTTCGACGCCGATGCGGCGAAGAAACACCTGCGCCCGGTGGCGCGTCAGCCGCTGGAAGTGGTTCGCGATAAGCTGGCAGCCATTAGCGACTGGACGGCGGAAAATGTCCACCATGCGATTCAGGCGACCGCCGATGAGCTGGAAGTGGGTATGGGGAAAGTGGGCATGCCGCTGCGTGTGGCCGTGACCGGCGCGGGTCAGTCTCCGGCGCTGGACGTCACCGTTCACGCGATCGGTAAATCCCGTAGCGTTGAACGTATCAACAAAGCGCTGGCGTTTATCGCCGAGCGCGAAAGCCAGCAGTCCTGAGGCCGAGCGTAAGCTAAAGCAAGCGGCAGGTTAATCCTGCCGTTTTTTTTCGCCGCTATTTTGTCGCGGGGCTAATACCTAACCGCGCCAGGAAGCCACTAATGCCATCGCGGGCAAGTAGATCCCGAAGGTGAGTTTGTTCTGCGGCGGTCATTAACTGCAGCGTATCGGCGATTTGCCGCCATACCGCATCCGCTTCATTGATAAAGTAGCCGCCGGGCTGTTCGGCGAGCTGATACTCTTCATTCAGATGACGAAATGCCGGAATATTGGTCAGAAAATCAATCACTGGCCGGTCGATGACAATCAAACGCGCACGCCCGCCTTTGACGCCGGGAATCGCCTCGGTTCGCCACTTTTGTTCTCGCGCCCAACGGTTGACCGTTTGTCTGGCCAGACCCAGAACCTCGGCAAGCTCCGCAGGCGTCATTTTTTCTTTTAGTTTCATCATTCTTATTTTACTGGCCGCGTATTCCAAGACGGTTTAACAACCCGGTAATGCCTTCGCGTAGCAGCAGCGACATTAGCTGCTTCTGTTCGCGATGAGTCATCTCTTTGCAGAGCGTAAGCAATAAGGGTTCGAGATCGGTCTCAGCGACCGAATAGGGCGAGGGCGTTTCCGCTACGCGCTGGGCATTGCGGATAAACTCCCGTACCTGCTCGTTAACGTGTACGAGACGCGCTTTGCCTCCCTGTACGCCAGGCCGCGGAGAAGTTTGCCACCCCTCTTTACGAACCCATTTATTAATCGTCTGTCGGCTAAAGCCAGTTAGATGCGCAATTTCTTCCGGAGTCATTCGTTCCTTGAGCATACTATTTCCTGAGTAAATATGTGGGAATTAGTGCTTCATGTTATAGCATCCTTTTACAGGAAATAGTGACATGTTTAACGCCTGCCTGCGATAAGGCTCGCATTGTCAGCTATTTGCCTGCTTTTTCAGCGATTGAATCAGGAGGGGTAATTTTGCCGTTGACACCTGGCGAAGGAATTCATATTATGCCGCCCGTCAACACGACACGCTTTACGTTACGGGGCTATAGCTCAGCTGGGAGAGCGCTTGCATGGCATGCAAGAGGTCAGCGGTTCGATCCCGCTTAGCTCCACCAAATTCTGCACCCAGCGGATTTGGTTCGTAAAGAGGTCCTGTGGGGCTATAGCTCAGCTGGGAGAGCGCTTGCATGGCATGCAAGAGGTCAGCGGTTCGATCCCGCTTAGCTCCACCAAAAATCGAACCCTCGCTACGGCGGGGGTTTTTGCTTTTGGCGCCGTCAATGTAAATGACGTTAAGCTTACGTCAGCGTGTATCGAGCAAATAAAAACCAACGTAATTTAGGAATTTTTCTCGGTTTATTTTCTTGCCTGCCATTATTAACCAACATACTATTTTCTGATTGCTTATAATTTTTTAGCCGCAGAGGTGTTGATTAACAATAATGACTGACATATTTAACATCAAAGTTAAAAAAACTCTGCTGGCGTTAATTGTTTGTTTGATTTTTATTCCGCTTTCTCGATTAATTTCTCCGCAAACCCTTATCGACGGAAAACAAATTTATCTGGCATGGCTACCATTAAGCGTCATGTACGCAACCATTTGTATTTTCGGTCGTTACGCCGTTGCTCCCTTGATTGTTGCGTTTGCAATTACTAATACATTTATAATAGATCTAACTTATACGCAGGCCGCTATCCTGTTATTCTGTCAGTTATTTTCCGTCTTTTTCACCTTCGCAATCATGCGCTCGTTGTCGGGGAAAAAATGGCGTAGCGGAAGGCCGGCCAAGCGCCATATTGGTCGCCGTATCTTCTGGGGCGGCTTCTTTGCCCCCATCCTGCTTAAGCTGACGATGTATCTGGCGGGGCGCTTCTTCGCTTTCCCGCTTGCCGTCTCCAGCTACTTTAGTACCGCCTCGATCATCTATTCCGTTATTGATATCCAGGCGTTGATATGCGCCGCCTTAATCTTTACGACCGCTTTCTATTATCCGATGAGAATGATAGTTAGCCCACGTTATCGGCGGGTTTTTTGGGCCCGTCATTGTCAACCGTGGCTGGTGAAAGAAAAAAGAACTTTTACCGTGTATTGGTTTATAGCATTAATCACAATCATGCTGGTGCTTTGCGCGCCTTTTGATTCCGATTTAATTGCCGGATATCTGGTGCCAATTATTTTCATTCTCTACTTCGTTGGTATTGGGCGGCTGGGGCATGAGTTAATTCGCATTACGTGGGCTATTTCGGCATTCTTTTTAGTCGCCTATAACAAAAACTTTCTGCAGGGCGTTCAATCGGGGTACTCCTTGTCATTTGTCCTGTCGGTGCTAATTTCATTCACGATTTGTTTGTTTTACATGACGGATATTTATTCGCGTAGCGACAGAATTAAACAACGCTGGCGCGATCGGGCTGAAGAGGATCCGTTAACCGGGTTACCCAATCTGCGGGCTCTGGAGGGACATTTGCGCCAGTCGCCGCGGGTGGTTATTAGCAGTCTGCGCATCGAAAACCTGGACTTCCTTAGCCGCCATTACGGCATGATGATGCGCGTAGAGTGCAAACGGCAAATAGCCCGCCGCCTGCAGCCGCTCCTGGATCACCGCGATAAAACTTATCAGCTCCCTGGTAGCGAGTTATTGTTGGTGATAGAAGGGCCGGATCCGGCTGCGCGGCTAAATCACATTGTCGCGATGCTTAACCACGCAAAATTTAACTGGCATAACCACGTTCTCGATTTAGAGTTTGGCGCGGCGTGGGGCAGCTACAGCGGTATTGAGACGGAATTACATCCCATGCTCGGCCAGCTTAGTTGGCTATCGGAGCAGGCTGGTGCCGTGCAGCGGGTGCTGGCGTTAGATACTGCGCAGGAAGAGGTTTCCGATCAAACGACCGAACAGGTGCGGATGCTGACGAAAATTAAACAAGCGCTGAACGAGCGTAATCTTCTGTTATATGCGCAGCCGATTCAGAATGCAGAAGGGGAAGGCTATTACGAAATCCTCACCCGTATGCGCTGCGGCGAGACGATTATCACCCCCGATCGTTTTATTCCGCTTATTGCACAGTTCAACCTCAGTCAGCGCTTCGATATGCTGGTGCTGGAAACGCTGTTCAGCCAGCTTGATCAACATCCCGGCCGACGTTTCTCCGTTAATTTGCTGCCGTATACGCTGATGCAAAAAGATAGCGCCGCACAGATTATCGCGCTGTTTAAGCGTTATCGCGTTTCGCCTGCTTATATCACGATTGAGATAACCGAAGAACAGGCGTTCTCGAATGCGGATACCAGCATGCATAATATTCAGCTGCTGAGCGAGTTCGGTTGCGCTATCGCCATTGATGACTTCGGTACCGGTTACGCTAACTATGAGCGTCTGAAAAGCCTGCAGGCGGATATCGTAAAAATTGACGGCTGCTTCGTGCACGAAATCGAGAGCGACCAGCTTGATGCGATTATCGTCAAATCCATTATCGAAATCGCGAGGGCGAAACAGTTAACGGTCGTCGCAGAGTACGTAGAGACCCAGGCGCAGAAGGCGATGTTACTGGCGCTGGGCGTCGATTATTTGCAGGGCTACCTGATTGGCAAACCGCAGCCGTTAAGCGAATTGAAGGCGTAAAAAAGCCGGGCGATGCTACAGCCCGGCTTGTTATTTTATTAACGTCTGTTTGAGATTACAGTACCAGCGCAGCGATAGAGGCTGACAACACGCTGACCAGCGTGGAACCGTAAACCAGTTTCAGACCAAAGCGAGAAACCACGTTACCTTGCTCTTCATTCAGGCCTTTAATCGCCCCGGCGATGATGCCGATAGAAGAGAAGTTGGCGAAGGAGACCAGGAAGATGGAGATGATACCTTCCGCACGCGGGGAGAGCGTCGCTGCCACTTTCTGCAGATCCATCATCGCCACGAATTCGTTAGACACCAGTTTGGTCGCCATAATACTGCCGACCTGCAGCGCTTCGCTCGCCGGCACGCCCATCACCCACGCAACCGGGTAGAAGATGTAGCCAAGGATCCCCTGGAAGGAAATGCTGTAACCAAACCAGCCGGTGACGGTGGCGAACAGGGCGTTGAGTGCGGAGATCAGCGCGATAAAGCCGATCAGCATCGCTGCAACGATAATCGCTACTTTAAAGCCTGCCAGAATGTATTCGCCCAACATTTCGAAGAAGCTCTGACCTTCGTGCAGATTGGACATCTGCAGGTTTTCTTCGCTCTGCTCAACGCGATACGGGTTAATCAGCGACAGGACGATAAAGGTGCTGAACATGTTAAGCACCAGCGCGGCAACCACATACTTCGGCTGCAGCATAGTCATATAGGCACCGACGATGGACATCGAAACGGTAGACATCGCGGTTGCCGCCATGGTGTACATACGGTTGCGCGACATTTTGCCGAGAATATCTTTATAGGCGATGAAGTTTTCCGACTGGCCGAGGATCAGCGAGCTGACGGCGTTGAAGGATTCCAGTTTGCCCATGCCGTTAACTTTCGACAGCACGGTACCGATAGCGCGGATGACAATCGGCAGAATGCGAATATGCTGTAAAATACCAATCAGCGCGGAAATAAAGACGATTGGGCACAAAACCTTCAGGAAGAAGAAGGCCAGACCTTTATCGTTCATGTTACCGAATACGAAGTTGGTGCCTTCGTTGGCGAAACCGAGAAGTTTCTCGAACATCTCAGAAAAGCCTTTCACGAAACCCAGACCGACATCGGAGTTCAGGAAGAACCAGGCCAGCAAAACTTCAATAACAAGTAATTGAATAACATAACGAATGCGGATCTGCTTACGGTTGTGACTGACCAGCAAGGCCAGTATAGCCACCACAACGATCGCGAGGACAAAATGCAAGACGCGGTCCATATTTGCTCCAAATATGAGGCAGGTTAAATTTCCGTGCACATTCTATGCAACAAGCCTAAATAAAACGAGATCGAATCCACACTATTGCAAGGATATGTGACCAATAACAAAAATAGTGATCAATCGTACATTTTTGTTATGTTATGCAAAGGTATTAAAAGTTGCATTAATGTACTAATCTGATGAAAGGCGCGTTGTCCACATCTTCACGCCCGTTTTGTTGTTTGGCCTACTATCGTTCCCTCCTATCAAAGCAATCATTATCACCTTTCTAAATGAACTTGATAATCATTCGCATTTTGATAGCATTAAACATAGCAAAGGCTATATTTCCAGGGGCAGAAAATGACTAGCAGTCGCGTTGAGAATAGCAGCGGTCGCGCAGCGCGCAAGATGAGGCTCGCACTGATGGGGCCCGCATTCATTGCTGCCATCGGCTACATCGATCCGGGTAACTTCGCCATGAATATCCAGGCTGGCGCCAGCTTTGGCTATCAATTGTTATGGGTAGTGGTATGGGCGAACCTGATGGCGATGCTGATTCAGGTGTTATCGGCCAAGCTCGGTATCGCCACCGGTAAAAACCTCGCGGAACAGATCCGCGACCATTACCCGCGCCCGGTGGTGTGGTTTTACTGGTTACAGGCGGAAATTATCGCCATGGCGACCGATCTGGCTGAATTTATCGGTGCAGCCATCGGCTTTAAGCTGCTGCTCGGCGTTTCCTTATTACAGGGGGCGGTGCTGACCGGCGTCGCCACCTTCCTGATCCTGATGTTGCAGCGTCGCGGGCAGAAACCGCTGGAAAAAGTCATCGGCGGGCTGCTGCTGTTTGTGGCGGTGGCCTATGTGGTCGAGCTTATCTTCTCGCAGCCGGCGATAGCGCCGCTGGCCAAAGGTATGATTATTCCGAGCCTGCCGAATGGCGAAGCGGTATTCCTTGCCGCCGGGGTTCTCGGGGCGACGATTATGCCGCACGTTATTTATCTGCACTCGTCGCTGACGCAAAACCTGCACGACGGCTCGCGCAAAGAACGCTATAACGCCACGCGTTGGGACGTGGCGATTGCGATGACCATTGCCGGCTTCGTTAACCTGGCGATGATGGCGACCGCTGCCGCTGCGTTTCACTTCAACGGTCACACCGGAGTGGCCGATCTCGACCAGGCTTATTTAACTCTCGAGCCGCTGCTTAGCCATGCCGCCGCGACGATTTTTGGTCTCAGTCTGGTTGCCGCCGGTCTCTCGTCGACTGTAGTCGGAACGCTTGCCGGGCAGGTCGTGATGCAGGGGTTTATCCGCTTCCATATTCCGCTGTGGTTTCGCCGGACAATTACCATGCTGCCATCGTTTATCGTGATTTTGATGGGGCTGGACCCGACGCGTATCCTGGTAATGAGTCAGGTGTTGCTGAGCTTCGGGATTGCGCTGGCGCTGGTGCCGCTGCTGATTTTTACCAGCGATGCGCGGTTAATGGGCGATCTGGTAAACAGTCGGTGGGTAAAACGCATCGGTTGGCTGATTGTGGTGATTGTGGTGGCGCTGAACGGCTGGCTGATTATTGGTTCCGCATTAGATTAAGGCGGACAACAAAAAAGGGAGCTTTCGCTCCCTTTATCAATTAGTGGTGCCCGTGGCCATGTCCTCGACCACCGCCCCAGCCACCGTGACGACCGCCCCAATCGCCACGGCGATCGTTCCAGCCTTCGCGATAACCGCGCTCGTAAGCACGACCGCGATCCCAGCCGCGTTTATCCCAACCGCGATGCCAGCCGTTATCATGGCGATGCCAGCGATGATCGCGCCATTCATAATGACGACGCCAGTAGTCACGGTCGCGCCAGCCGCCACCGTCCCAGTAGTTACCGTAACCGTCACGATCGCCAATTTGTAATTTTACCGATGGCAGCAGGGTGATTTCACCAGCATTGGCGATAACCGGCGCGCACGCCAGCAGTACCGCAGCCAGAATCAGTGACCTGAACATACTCTTCTCCTCACGATCGGGTCTTAAATGACCTGTTAACCAGATATTACGAGCCGGTAAAGAGGCGTAGCATCAGGGAACTCTTAAATCGCAAGAAATAGCATTTTTTGCCAAAGTAAAAATGAGTTTACACCGCAAGGATCGCGTCAATGGCGGCGCACTCTTCAGCGCTGAACTGGCGGTTGCTTAACATGCCCACGGCATCGTCCAGTTGCGCTGTCTTACTGGCGCCGATCAGCACTGACGTCACCTTATCTTCACGCAGTACCCAGGCTAACGCCATCTGTGAAAGCTTCTGTCCGCGGCGCCCGGCAAGGGCGTCAAGCTGGCGGATTTTTTCCAGCCGCTCGGCGGTGAGCTGTTCCGGCTGTAAAAAACGGCTATTGCTGGCTGCGCGCGAGTCTGGCGGAATACCGTTGAGGTAGCGGTTGGTCAGCTGGCCGCCAGCCAGCGGTGAAAACGCTATACTTCCCACGCCTTCGGCCTGCAGCATCGCTAATAATCCTTCTTCCACCCAGCGTTCAAACATCGAATATTTGGGTTGGTGAATCAGGCAAGGCGTGCCGAGATCGTTGAGGATAGCGAGAGCCTGACGCGCCAGCTCGAGCGGGTAGTTCGATAAACCAACGTAGAGCGCTTTTCCCTGGCGAACCAGATGATCCAGCGCGCGCATGGTCTCTTCCAGCGGCGTTTCCGGGTCCGGGCGGTGGTGATAAAAGATATCGACGTACTCAAGACCCATCCGCTTCAGGCTCTGGTCGAGACTGGCGACCAGATACTTGCGCGATCCCCAGTCGCCATAAGGACCATCCCACATGGTATAGCCGGCTTTACTGGAGATGATGAGTTCGTCGCGGTAGGGCAGAAAATCTTCTTTCAGGATCCGCCCAAAGTTGCTCTCAGCCGATCCCGGCGGTGGACCGTAATTGTTCGCCAGGTCGAAGTGGGTAATACCAAGGTCGAAGGCGTGACGCAGCAACTGGCGGCTGACCTCTACCTGTGTTTCATCGCCAAAGTTATGCCACAGGCCGAGAGATATCGCCGGTAGCTTCAGGCCGCTGCGCCCGCATCGGCGGTACTCCATGGTCTGATAACGCGTGTCGCTTGCCTGGTAAACCATACTTCCTCCGCATCAAAACAGGGTGTGTATACGTTTACACTAATCAATGTTGTACGCGGAGTATATGGGGAAAACGCGTAAATTTTGCTTTCCACCCTCTTTATTGCTCACAATCTGGACAGGTAAAGCGCATATCTAATACTCAGATTACCTGCACAATAACAAGGATTATGGATATGCAACCGACTTACACCATTGGCGATTATCTGCTGGATCGTCTCGTAGATTGTGGTATCGATCGCCTGTTCGGCGTGCCTGGTGATTACAACTTACAGTTTCTCGATCACGTGATAGCCCATCAAAATTTGGGATGGGTCGGCTGTGCTAACGAACTGAACGCGGCCTACGCCGCTGACGGCTATGCGCGCATAAAAGGCGCCGGCGCGCTGCTAACCACCTACGGCGTAGGAGAGTTAAGCGCGTTAAATGGGGTGGCCGGTAGTTATGCAGAACATATCCCTGTACTGCATATTGTGGGCGCGCCTTCTACCGGCGCGCAGCAGCGCGGCGAACTGCTGCACCATACGCTCGGCGATGGCGATTTCACCCATTTCTCGCGGATGAGCGAACAAATTACCTGTACCCAGGCGACGCTAACGGCTGGCAACGCCTGTCACGAAATTGACCGGGTATTAAGCGACATGCTGACCCACCACCGCCCAGGGTATCTGATGCTGCCTGCCGACGTGGCGAAAGCCCGCGCGGTGCCGCCAGCCCGCGCGCTGGTGATTAAGGGCCCGGCGGCCGATGAAAACCAGCTTGCCGGCTTTCGTGAGCACGCGGCCAAACTGTTACGCAGCAGTCGCCGCGTGTCGCTGCTGGCGGATTTTCTCGCTCAGCGTTACGGTCTGCAAAACACACTACAGCAGTGGGTTAAGTCCGCGCCGATAACCCACGCCACCATGCTGATGGGAAAAGGGCTGTTTGACGAACAAGGCTCAGGTTTTGCCGGGACCTATAGCGGGATCGCCAGCGCGCCGCAGACTCGCGAGGCGATGGAAAGCGCCGATGCCATCATCTGCGTGGGTACGCGCTTTACCGATACGATTACCGCCGGCTTTACCCATCATTTGCCAACGGAGAAAACCATCGAAATCCAGCCGTTTGCCGCACGGGTTGGCGATCATTGGTTCAGCCGGATCCCGATGGATCAGGCGCTGGCGGCCCTCATTGATGTTTCTGGCAAGCTGTCCGCGGAATGGAGCGCGCCAGATATCATCGCGCCCGACGCTTCCGGCGCGCCGCAGGGCAATCTGACGCAGAAAAGCTTCTGGAGTACGGTCGAGAAACAGCTGCGGCCGGGCGATATTATTCTTGCCGATCAGGGAACCTCGGCATTCGGCATCGCCTCATTAAAACTTCCCTCGCAGGCGACGCTGCTGGTGCAGCCGCTATGGGGCTCAATTGGCTTTACGCTGCCTGCCGCCTACGGCGCGCAGACAGCTGCCGCGGACAGAAGGGTGGTATTAATCATTGGCGATGGCGCCGCGCAGCTCACTATCCAGGAGATGAGCTCGATGCTGCGCGATAAGCAAAAACTGTTAATTTTGCTGTTGAATAATGAGGGCTACACCGTCGAGCGCGCGATTCACGGGCCGGAACAGCGCTACAACGATATCGCGTTGTGGGACTGGAGCCGCTTCCCTGATGCTTTTGCGCCGGATACGCCTTCCCGCTGTTGGCGGGTATCGCAAACCGGCGAGCTGGCGGAGGCGATGGCCGATAGCGTTAACTCCGATAAGCTAACGATGGTCGAAGTCATGCTGCCAAAAATGGATATTCCTGATTTCTTACGCGCTGTCACTCAGGCGCTGGAAAATCGCAACAACCGCAGCTAATTGCCGCGGCGCCTGGCAATCATCAACGGCTTCCCGGCCAGCAGTAGCCAGGCCGGAAGCATCACGATACACAGCAGCGGCAGCAAGGTGGTATCCGGTACCACCACTGCCGCCATAAACAGGCTCAGCCAGCCATCGCGGGTGACGACCAGCACCAGACCGAGGATCGCGCAGGAGATGGTAATGGCGGCCGGTACCGCTTCAACGTGCGCATGCAGCATTAGCCCCAGCGAGACGCCGACAAACACCGCCGGGAAAATACGCCCGCCGCGAAAGCCACAGGCGGCCGCCAGCACCAGCGCCGCCAATTTCACCACGGCAATGAGCAGAAAATCAGCGGCGCCAAGCGTCTGGCTGGAAGCCAGTTGCTGCATTTCGTCCAGGCCTTTAAACAGCGTAATATGGCCGCCAATAACGCCCAGGATCCCCAGTAAAAAACCCCCGATGCCGAGCATTAACACCGGATTTTTCAAGCGGTGGACGAGCGCGTGCAGACGCGGCAGACACCACACGGCGACCATGCCGACGGCGATGGCGATAAGCGTGACAATCGCGCCGCTGATGATATCGACGATGCGCAGGTGCGGATAGTGCGGGATTGGTAGGGTGAAATTGGGATGGAAAAAAATACCGGTCGTCAATGCGCCTGCCGCCGCCGCCAGCAACGGCGCGAACAGCCGGTCCCATAACGGAACGTCGCTGCTGCTATTGAGCGTTTGCGAAAAAATAAGCGCCGCGGCAACCGGTGTACCGAACAGCGCGCCGATGGTTCCCGACGCGGCAAGAATTGTCCAGTCCAGCGAACTTACCCGCGGAAACAGACGCGAGCCAAGGGCGACGGCAAGCGCGATATTGACGACCATGATCGGATGTTCCGGCCCGAGGCTAACGCCGCCGGCGAGGCCGAGAATCAACGCCGCCAGTAACCCCGGTAGCGCGCTGGTGGCGATGGGCGCGCCGATTAAGGATTCGGTTGCCGGATCTGGCCCACCATGTCCAGGACTGAAACGGACCACCAGCCCCACGGCAATCCCGGTGAGAGTGAGGATGGCTATTATCCATAGCGGACTATCGGCGGCAATGCCGACATGTGCCGGCAGGTCGCTCCACAAGATGCTCTGCAGAATTGCGGCGATCTTCATCGCCACAATCAATACCAGGCTGGAAGCGATGCCAATAATAATGGCCGGTATTGATAACAACAGCATCGTTCTGGCGCGCGGGTGCAGCATGAAGGGTTCCTTTTAAATGTCCTGAAGCGCTACTTTGCCTGTCTCTGTAAAGAGCTTCGGCGCAAATGGTGCTGAAACGATAAACTTAAGGCCAAACCTGACGTTGCGTGTATGAAATAAGATGCCGTGTTACATAGATTACAGTCTAATTGTGACCAATGTCGCTAAACTACCGGCGGCTGTACGTTGGTCGTTGTTGTTATGTCGCCATGAATTTACAGTGTGCGAAAAGAATTATTTTGACTTTAGCGGAGCCGTAACGGAATGACAAAATTTGCTTTAGTAGGAGACGTCGGTGGAACTAACGCCCGTCTGGCGTTATGTGATATCGCAAGCGGGGAGATTTCCCGCGCTAAAACTTATTCCGGGCTCGATTACCCAAGCCTTGAGGCCGTTGTACGCGTCTATCTCGACGAACAAGCCGTGAAGGTTGATGATGGTTGCATCGCCATTGCTTGCCCCATCACCGGCGACTGGGTGGCGATGACCAACCATACCTGGGCTTTTTCTATTGCCGAGATGAAAAAGAACCTCGGATTCGCGCATCTGGAAATCATTAATGATTTTACCGCGGTGTCGATGGCGATCCCGATGCTCAAAGCCGAGCATCTGATCCAGTTCGGCGGCGCGCAACCGGCGGAAGGTAAACCGATCGCAGTCTACGGCGCAGGCACCGGTCTTGGCGTAGCGCACCTGGTACACGTTGATAAACGCTGGGTGAGCCTGCCGGGCGAGGGCGGCCACGTTGATTTCGCGCCGAATAGTGAAGAAGAGGGCATTATTCTCGAAGAGCTACGCAGCGAGTTGGGCCACGTGTCCGCCGAACGCGTTTTGTCCGGCCCTGGGTTGGTTAATCTGTATCGGGCGATTGTTAAATCCGATGGCCGTTTGCCGGAAAACCTACAGCCGAAGGACGTCACTGAACGTGCGCTGGCGGATACCTGCATTGATTGTCGCCGCGCGCTGTCGTTGTTCTGCGTCATTATGGGGCGCTTTGGCGGCAATCTGGCGCTGACACTCGGCACATTCGGCGGCGTGTACATCGCGGGCGGCATTGTCCCGCGTTTCCTTGAATTCTTTAAAGCGTCGGGTTTCCGCGGCGGATTTGAAGATAAAGGGCGCTTTAAAGCCTATGTGCAGGATATACCGGTCTATCTCATCGTTCACGATAACCCAGGCCTGCTGGGCTCTGGCGCGCATCTGCGCCAGACGCTGGGGCACATCCTTTAAGTCGCTTTCAGTCGGGCGGCGTCTGCCGCCGCCCATCTCACTACAGATTCATCAACTGGCGAAACTCTTTCACCTTACTGCGGCTAACCGGTACCTGAAATTCAAGGTCGCGTAGCCGTAGGACGTAGGTGTTGTTGAACCATGGCTCTATTTCGCGAATTTTATTCAGATTGACGCAGTACGAGCGGTGGCAGCGAAAGAAGTGCGCAGCCGGCAGCTTGCTGCAGAATTCAGTGATGTTCATCGGCATGACGAATGATTCACGGCGCGTATAAACGAAGGTCATTTTTTCATGCGCTTCCGCGTAATAAATATCGTGAATGCTGGTGACGATGATCCGCTCGTCTTTAATCAGATTAATGGTGTCGTTTTCGCGGGTTGGATTGTGCACGGGCGTGCCGCTTACCGCCACCTGCTGCTGTTGCTGCCAGGCGCTGGACAGTTTCTGCAACATATTAATAATCCGCGATTCCTGATAAGGCTTTAGGATGTAGTCAAACGCTTCCAGTTCAAAGGCTTCCACCGCATGTTCTTTCCACGCGGTGATAAAAACGATGAACGGCTTATGCGCGAACTGGCTAATATTTTGCGCCAGCAGCACGCCATCCAGAGAGGGAATATTGATGTCGAGAAAGATGGCATCGACTTTATTGTGCTGCAGGAATTTCAGCACGTCGAGACCGTCATCAAAGGTGCCGACAATCTCCATCTGGCTGTGAGTATTAATCAACCAGGTGAGTTCCTGCTGCGCCGGGAACTCATCCTCAACAATAATGACTTTCATGTTTTCTCCGCTCATGGCAACAGCGATACCGGTTCAGTCGCCGGGGCGTGCTGGTTGGGGACGTAGAACGCAATCTCCGTTCCCGGCGTCAAGCGGCGGATATGCAGCCCTTCGCCGTAGAGCAGTTTCACCCGATGATGAACATTCAGCAGGCCAATTTTATTGCCCGGCATCTCGTCGGCTTCGACGCGGGCCACCACCGCCGGGTCGATACCGTTACCGGTATCCCGCACGCTAATGCGCACCCGGTTTCCGCATTCGTTGATGGCGATGGTCACCACGCCCTTGCCCCGACAGGGTTGAATGCCGTGGACAATGGCGTTTTCTACCAGAGGCTGAATCAGCAGGCTGGGGATGACGCAGCTGACCTCTTCGTCAATATCATAAATCACCGTCAGCTTGTCGCCGAAGCGGGCCTGCTCGATCGCGATATAATCCTTAATTTGGTACAGCTCGCGCTTGATGTCGATCTGCTCGTCATCTTTTAACTCAATGTTATAGCGTAAATAGCGCGATAAATTGAAAATCAACTGTCGCGCGGTATCCGGATTCATGCGGATGGAAGAGGAGATGGCGTTAAGCGCATTAAACAGAAAATGGGGATTAATTTTACTTTGCAGGGCGCGTAGTTCCGCTTTATTGGCCATTTCACGCAGCTGTTCGGCCCGCGAGACCTCAAGCTGGGTGGAGATAATTTGCGACAGGCCGATCGCCATCTCCTGCAGCGAGGAGGTTATACGATGCGCGTGGCAGTAGTAAATTTTCAGCGTGCCGGTCACTACGCCTTTCTCGCGTAGCGGAATCACCAGCATGGAGTGGATCTCCGGCGTTCTGTAGGCTTCATCGTTGTTTTTAATGATGATGGTGTCGCTTTCAATGGCTTTGCGGGTGGTAGGGCTGATATCGTTGTTGCGATCGTTATAGTTATTTTCCCCGTAGCCAACGTAGGCCAGCACCCGGTCAGTGGTGGTAATCGCGACCGCGTCGGCATTGATGTCCCGGCGAATGATATCGCAAACCTGGCGCAGCGATTCGCTGTTGACGTGGCGGAACAGCGGCAGCGTTTTGTTGGCGATATCCAACGCCAGTTTTGCCTGGCGCGCCGCGCTGGCTTCTTTCTCGCCTTCCACGCTTTGGACCAGCAGAACAATAAAACCGATGCAGATGCTGCCAAGGATCATCGGAATACCGATTTTGGAGACAATATCGATCCCCAACGCCAGCGTCGGCGCCCACAGCACCACGAGGATCATGGTTAGCGTTTCGCACAGCATCCCGGCCAGAATCCCCACCTTCCAGCGCTGGGCTTTCGGGATTTTGCGGTTGATAAGCCCGGAAAGTAACCCGGCGACAATACTGGTGATAAAGCAGGGGATGGCAGTCACGCCGTCAATATCAATGAGATAGCGGTGTACGCCGGCAATCACGCCAACAATCGCGCCGACCCACGGCCCAAACAGGATCCCGCCGGACATCACCGCGATAATCCGTACGTTAACCAGCGAACCTTCTACCGGAACGCCGGACCAGGTGCTAAATAGCGCAAACATGGAGAAAATGGCGGTGACCGCCAGCAACTCGCGAGGCGTATGTGCCGATTTATGCAGCAGTTCGCGGAACAGGCGTAAGCGGATAAGAAAAAAGAGGCAAATGAGCATTAATGCCGCGCGGTCAAAAACCGCCAGCAGCATATTAAATATATCGTGCATGGATGCGCCCAGGATTCGCGGGAAAGCAATATGATAGAAAACCTCACGCCAGAAGGCTAGCAGCAGAGATAAATGAGGAACAAGCATAAAAATTAAAGGGGATAAGTCGCTCACTCCAGCTATCAGGGCGTTGATGAGTAACGATGATACATTTGAGTATTATAAATGATATCAATATGTTGATTGTTTATTTAAGCCGCGCTCATATTGGGAAAACGTTCTGCCGCATACCGATGCGGGATGACCCGTTTATGCGTGGGCGATTATTTTTTATCAACCCTCTCGACAGCGTGTTTTTTTTCAGGTTATTTTCTAAGCGAGCCACATCGGTGGCCGCGTCGCTCGGACGGTCCGGGCGCTAACGTTAATCTGAGGAATCTATGGCTGAATTCAGTCCTGAACGCCGTTTTACGCGTATCGATCGTCTCCCTCCGTATGTTTTTAACATCACTGCCGAACTGAAAATGGCTGCGCGTCGGCGCGGCGAAGATATTATCGATTTCAGTATGGGCAACCCGGATGGCGCCACGCCGCCGCATATTGTTGAAAAACTGTGTACCGTCGCCCAGCGTCCGGATACCCACGGTTACTCTACTTCTCGCGGTATTCCTCGTCTGCGCCGCGCGATTTCGCGCTGGTACCAGGAGCGCTATGACGTCGATATCGACCCGGAATCAGAAGCCATCGTGACGATTGGTTCGAAAGAGGGGCTGGCGCATTTGATGCTGGCGACGCTCGATCACGGTGATACGGTGCTGGTGCCAAACCCCAGCTATCCGATTCATATTTACGGTGCGGTTATCGCCGGGGCGCAGGTCCGTTCCGTCCCGCTAGTGGAAGGCGTGGATTTCTTCAATGAACTGGAACGCGCGATCCGCGAGAGTTATCCGAAGCCAAAAATGATGATTCTGGGCTTCCCGTCTAACCCAACCGCGCAGTGCGTCGAGCTCGATTTCTTCGAGAAGGTGGTGGCGCTGGCGAAACGCTATGACGTGCTGGTGGTGCACGATCTGGCCTACGCCGATATCGTCTACGATGGCTGGAAAGCGCCGTCGATTATGCAGGTGCCCGGGGCGCGCGATGTGGCGGTCGAATTCTTCACCCTGTCAAAAAGCTACAACATGGCTGGCTGGCGTATCGGCTTTATGGTGGGGAATAAAACGCTGGTTAACGCGCTGGCCCGCATTAAAAGTTACCATGACTACGGTACCTTTACGCCGTTGCAGGTGGCGGCGATTGCCGCGCTGGAAGGCGATCAGCAGTGCGTGCGTGATATTGCGGAACAATATAAACGTCGCCGTGATGTGCTGGTGAAAGGGCTGCATGAAGCCGGCTGGATGGTTGAATGCCCGAAAGCGTCAATGTACGTGTGGGCCAAAATTCCGCAGCAATATGCGGCGATGGGCTCGCTGGAGTTCGCCAAAAAGCTACTGCAGGAGGCCAAAGTGTGCGTCTCGCCGGGAATCGGCTTTGGCGACTATGGCGATACTCATGTGCGTTTCGCATTGATCGAAAATCGCGATCGTATCCGGCAGGCTATTCGCGGCATCAAATCCATGTTCCGCGCCGATGGACTGCTACCGGCAGCCAGTAAAACGGTAGCTGAACATCACGAATAAAAAATGGGAGCCGTCTGGCTCCCATCTCTTTACTGCATAGCAGGTTAAATCATCAGGGCGAAGGTACCGGCCCAAACGATGACCATAAAAGAAATTCCCATCAAAAAGTATTTCACGACATGTCACTCCGCATTTTGGCGAAACGCCTAAATGAATTTAACTTTAACCCTCGCAGGATTGTCGCAGATAAAACCAGACTATTCTGGCGACTGCGGCAGTCCGAAATTCTGTGCGTCAACTGCTCCAGATGGCGCTAATGTACGCTTAAAAAATGGTGGAAACAAGATCCATTTTTTTATTAATTTTTAGTTACTTACGACTGTCGTGAATAGGCGACACATTAATTTCATTCGGTAATAAATTCAATTACGGCGACGAAGATTTTAAGTAATACCCTGACATTCTGTAGTTATTTGATTTTGGGATTTTTTCTATTGGCGAAGAGGGGCAGAAATCACTTTCTGCACCCTAAACGATGAGGTTAGCGGGCGGCCGTCGGCGCGCGCCATTGATGCGGATAACGTGCGGGAACAAAACGCAAGGTAAGCGCCATTAAGAGGAAAACGCAGATGGCATGGAATTCCCAGTCTAGCTGGTAGTTTCCGCTCAGGCTTCGTAGCAGGCCTGAAAGCCACGGCGATAACCCGGCGATAATAAAACCGATGCCCTGCATAAACGCCACCAGTCTACCGGCGACGGCAGGCTGCGGCGAATGGTCCAGCGCCAGCACCAGACATAGCGGGAAGGCGCCGCCCAGTCCTACGCCGCAGCTCACGGCCCACAACAGCGGCAATTGTTGTGGCCACCAGATGAAACCGCAGAACCCGAACAGTTGTAGCGCAAGCGCCAGCATCAGCAGCTTACGGCGATCTTCATGGCGAGCGAGCATCGGTAGTACCAGCGCGCCGGCGGTCTGGCCGACGGTCATCAACGCCAGAAGCGTGCCGCTAAACTGAGCGCTGTGGCCAAGCTGCATATAATAGGGTGGTAACCAGGCAATCAGGCTGGCGTAGCCGCCATTGATCAGCCCGAAATAAAGGCCAAGCGTCCAGGCCCGGTGGTGACGAAAGACCGACGGCGCGGTTTGCGCCGATGTGGCAACCGGCGCGGCGGGCAGCATTTTGCAGAGCGGCAACCAGCCAATGACCGCGGCCAGAGCCGGTAGCGCCCACCACGCCAGCGCGTGGTGCCAGAGCGCGCTATGCTGCGCAAGCCAGGGAGTGATCGCGGCGCCAAGCCCGCCCCCGCCCATCAGCGCCGCCGACCACAATCCCATCACCTGCGGCGTGCGGCGATGAAAAAGACGTTTAATGACGCTGGGTATAATCGCCTGAATCACGCCGATGCCAATCCCGCCGAGCAGCGCGCTGCTAAGCAGCAGGCCGCTTTGCGGCGTCAGCTCGCGCAGGATTGCGCCAATACCAATCGCCAGCAGACTTAACGCGATACTGCGGTTTTCACTAACGTGGCGATTAATCCATCCACCAGCGAGCGCCAGCACGCCCATCGCGACGACCGGAAGCGCGGTCAACAGTGAAACCAGGGTAAAGCTCATGCCGGTTGCTCGCTGCAGTTGTGGCAGTAATGGACCTATCGAGGTCAGTAGCGGGCGCATATTAATGCCGATCAGCACCAGCACATATAACGTCAGCATATTGCGTTGCGTCTGGCTCATTACGCTTTACTCGCCCAGCACTGATACAGGGCCAACCCTTCGGGTTGCGGGCAATGGTGTATGGGGAGTGATTGGTTGTCTAACGGCTGCTGCAATTGCTGATAGATAGCGGCGGTAGAGAGATTGAAGCGCTCGCCATCCTCATTGCTGTTGGCAAAATAGACTTCGCGCACGCTGGTTAAATACATCGCGCTCAGACACATCGGGCAGGGTTGTCCGCTGGCGTAAACCACGCATTCGCGCAATACCTGATTGCCCAGACGTAAGGAAACGTCGCGGATGGCATTGAGTTCAGCGTGCGCGGTAGGATCGCCGCTCTGGTGCAAGGTATTCACCGCTTCGGCAATGACTTCACCGTGGCGCACAACGACGGCGCCGAATGGGCGGCCACCGTTTTCAACATTTTTGGCAGCAAGCGTAATGGCGCGCTGAAGATGGTTAGCATGAGTAGACATGAGCGGCTCCTGTAGAGGTCGGGTAGAAGAACTCAATCGGCGGCAGGCTGGAGATTGAATTCTGCTACAGGGTAGCGAGCTGATGCCATAAGCTAAAAGACTTATTTATAATTGAGTTAATCAGATTAACTTATGGATTGAGAAATACCCGGGTGTTCTACCAAGTATATCCGACGCCGAGGATGCCATACAGCTCGCCGCTGTGCTGGACAATGGGACTATCGACGATATCGTCATCATAGCGTTCGTAGTTTGCCGCCACCATACCGACCCAATGCGGGCTAAAGCGGTAGCTGGTTATGATGGCGACCATTGGCGATACCGTCGTGCCGGTATCCCACTGCGGGCGCTCGGGCGTTGCCTCGCCCGCAGAGACGCCGCCAAAATAGTAGTTCGCCATGTTATGACTACGCACCATCAGCCCCATACCGGGCATCACCAGCAGATTGTCTTTAACGATCGGGAAATCGGCCCATAACAGCAGCTCCTGGCCGTTGCTGCGGCCGCTGATATCGGAACTGATGCGCGCGCTTATCAGCGCGTATGGCGTGATCCAGGTAGCGCCAATACCGCCCTCCAGCTCGCCTTTACGCTCGTCCATTCCCTTGAATGCCGCATCGTCGCTGGGATCTAAATTACCGAAACGCCAGCGCCCGTAGCCATAAAGCGCGATATTGTCATCAAGATGAAAATAGTAGCGGGCGCGATCGCCCAGATACATTAACTGGTCGCCAAAATACAATCCTCCGGGAATAAAGTGGGTTTCATTGTCCTGCTTTTGGTAGCGCGCGGTACCGCTAATCGCGGCGCCGCCGAGAACCCAACCTTTGGGTACCGGGCTATTCGGGTTATCGGCGGAAAAAATGTCGATCGAGCCGAGGTCGACCTCAGCGCGGGTGGCACCACAATACAAAGCAAGCGAACCGAGAATGGCTATGGGATATCGGGATAGTTTCAGCATGGGCTCATAGTTGGCACGGGATGATGAAGTCGATGTGAATCGAGCATGATAAACAATAGACGATAGCGAATGCGGTAGGGGGAGATTTTTTGTTTTTTATCGTACTTTTTCTGTTTTGCTTTTGGGGGGAAAGCAGAGTGAGCCAGTATCGACACTATCCATAATGGCGGATTATTCGCGTGAATAATCCGCACAAAAAATGAATGTTATGAATTAAGAATCAGTTCAGAGAGTGAAGCCATCGAATGATTTTCGTTGGTGACGATGCCTTCTTTTTTTAATTTTTCCATAATGGATTTAAAAGCGAGCTGTTTACTGCTTTCTGTCGCGTTAAGCAGGTCGCGGTTAAAGGCGGGATTCGATTGAATGATATAATTAATGAATTCGAGCAGCAGTTTATTCTGTGGCGGCGTTGATGGCTCGTTAATGGTTTTTTCATTATATGAATTCATCGCAGCTTCAGAATACTCAAGCGGACGACTGCTGATGGTGTGCTCGTAAATTTTTTCAATTTCTTTGCTGGTAATGTACAGCTTGCTGAGCTCAATCGTTGGCTTATCATCATTATCAGGAATGAAATTGCAGTAGATGACGTTTTTAGCCGGGGAGATAATGCTAAGCGTTTCTTCTTGCTGAATGTTATCCGGATTCTCCAGCACATCCATTAAATTTCTTGAGTGAGTGTGCCATAAACCAGAAACGGAAACGTTGAGCTTAATTTTGGCAATGGCGCTGTCGTGATCGGCATCAATGACCGACACATTTTCATTCAGGGTGATGATATTGTTTATTTTAGAGTGCTGAGACCAGGGCTTATTGGCTTTGGTAATATCATCAAAACCGCCGTAGCCATATGACGAGTCGCCAACCCCCTGATTCCGGGTCAGGGCGCTATTGAGCGTGCCGCGATTCTTTTTCAGTTTCAGGCACAGGCTGATAGCGCCGATATCGTGCCAGTGAAGTAAATCTTCCAGTTCGCACTGCAGGAGTTTTTGCGCACGAGCGATAGAGCAATACTCCAGCGGTGGGAGATTGTTCAACTTCCAAATGTTTCTTTCTATCTTATTCATGGCATTAATTTAATATAAATGTTTTTAATGGTCTGCGTTTCTGATTAACATAACGCGAGCGTTGTTATTTTGCTACACAACCCTTTTTATCAGAAACTATTCATCAGGGGAATGTATGTTCACGATTTGGAACATTTATACGATGGAGGGTGGTGGTTAAAATACCCTCTGCGGATGATTATAATCACTATTTTATAAATAACAAATAGAGTAATGCTTAATTAACGATAAAGACAATGTAAACTATAATAAATTACTCTAAAACTGAATGCGTTAGATGTTAATGATTGTATCGATAAAAAAAGACGCCGCAGCGCCTTTTTATAATAATCATCGCTGGCACAAATTAGCGGGCGCTCTTCTGGAGAGTAAAACCGCCATCCCCTACCTGCGCCGTGGCATACCACGCCATTAATTCCTCGGTACCCGGCGCGCCTTCGGCTGGCGCCCATGGCGCGGAATCCTGTTCGGCTACCGGCTGATAGCCTCCGTGCTTGACTTCAAAGATGATACCGCCGCGATCGAGCGACAATACCGCATGCCAGGTGCCGGCCGCCATTTCCAGCGCCGTGCACTCTTCGCCTAGTACTACACGCTGGGTCACGGTGCCTTGTTCATCGAAGTTCAGCACCACAAAACGGCCGCTTAACGGCAGTAGCAGCTCAAAAGTATGAGGATGACGGTGTGGGCGAATGTAGGTTCCCGGCTCCATGGCAATGGCCAGACGCTGTACCGGATCGCTTAATTCTGGATGAAAATTCCGATGCGCCCGTAGACGGGGAGCCGCGGCTGCTGCTGCGCTCTGCTGCTGCATATCACTGATGGTGATTTGTTTCATGTATACCGCCTGCTAAAACTGATAACAAAGGCTTACGCCCGTTGGCACGACTCAGGTATCGGGAGTTTTGCGCGAAACAGCGCAGATTCCTCTCCCGGTTGCCTGATTATGCACATTCAGCGCCATTAGCATAGGGTGATTCATCAATTTCATATTGATGAATATATTTAAGTGATTTCTTATTTTTGCAGTGGTGTTGCTTAATTTTATCTCATCTCAATCATTATTCTTTTCTTGTTGGCGAAGGTGTGTGGCATAAAAAACGGGGAATAAATGATGTATTCCTTCTTCCGTGGTAACGCGGTTTTTTATCTCTAAGATGGTTAAGGGCATAAGTGTCCCTCCTGAAGTTTTAACAGGTAAAGGGTAACAATCAGGGACACTTTTATGTGTGTTTAAGATGCTGTTCCGTAGAAATGCGTATGCGTGGAATTTGGCGTTAAGTCTTATGTGACGTGGGTTTTGAGGGGGGAACTGGCAGAGGGGTAATCGTTAGGATTGTCCCCTGCAGGAATCGAACCTGCAACTAGCCCTTAGGAGGGGCTCGTTATATCCATTTAACTAAGGGGACAAGGCGGCGGGATTATAGCGTTTTTTCCGCCGCCCGTTAAGCGCATTGCGATTAATTGCTTAATTTGCAGCCGTTTAGCCCTTTTTATCTGCTTCGGCCTTCGCTTTGGCTTTCTGTTCCTGGGTCATGTCGTTGCGAATCTGGGCGTGGCTTAGCAGGGCGAAGATAAAGGTGCCGCCGCAAATGTTGCCGGCGAGCGTCGGCAGCGCGAACGGCCAGAAGAACTCCTGCCAGGGCAGGGCGCCGCTGAAAATCAGATAGAAAATTTCCACACTGCCGACGACGATATGCGTGGTATCCGCCAGCGCAATCAGCCAGGTCATCAGGATGATGACGATGACTTTCGCCGAGCCGGCTGCCGGGAACATCCAGACCATTGTCGCCACCAGCCAGCCGGAAATAATCGCGTTGGCAAACATTTCGGTTGGCGTGTTTTCCATTACTTTCTGGCTGATGCTGTTAAACGCCTCACGAGTGGCGTCATCGAAAATCGGCATGATATTAAACGCCCAGGCGGCGATAGCCCCACCCAGTAAATTACCTAATAACACCACGCCCCACAGGCGCAGCAATAGCGCAATATTACCGGCGCTGGGTTTATGCATAATCGGCAGTACGGCGGTGACGGTATTCTCCGTAAACAGCTGCTGGCGGGCGAGAATGACGATAATAAAGCCAAAGGTGTATCCCAAATTCTCCAGCAGATAACCACCGGGCAGGGCGCTGAGGTGAACGTGAAAAATTCCTTTGGCGACCAGCGAGGCGCTTATCGATAAGCCGGCGGCAATCGCTGACCACAGTAGCGCCATAGCATCGCGCTCGAGCTCCTTTTCACCCTCCTGGCGAATCACCTCATGTGTAGCCATTGCCTGCGAAGGCAGACGCTCTTCATCCACTTCTATTTTCTCGCCATGTTGCTTCTCTTCGCTTTCAACTTCTCGTTCATCGCTATCATGTGTGCCGGTGGCGGTATTTTGTCGGGTCATGGCTGCTCTCCCTTTGTATTTGTTACTAAGCGTAGAGAGAAATCAGCGCGGCGGCACAGGATATGCTCCTAAATTCAGCGCAATGGCAAGAATAGCAATACGAATATTGCAAAATATGTATAGAATCGGGAAGCTACATTGATGCCAAAGAAGGCTATGCTGAAAGCAGCTACCCAACGATAAAATGCTAATGGGGGCGCCGTCCCGGATGCCTCCAGCGATAGCCAGAATTAACAGGGAGAAACCTATGAATTATCGCCTGTCGGCGCTTGCGCTTGGCGCCACATTGCTGGTGGGATGCGCCAGTTCCAGCACTGACGATCGGTCGCAGGGGCGTTCAGATCCGCTTGAAGGGTTTAACCGTACCATGTTCAACTTCAACTTTAATGTCGTTGATCCTTATGTACTGCGCCCCGTTGCCGTCGCCTGGCGTGATTATGTGCCGCAACCGGCGCGTAATGGTTTAAGCAACTTCACCAGCAACCTTGAAGAACCGGCGGTAATGGTCAACTCCTTCCTGCAGGGCGATCCCTATAAAGGCATGGTGCATTTCACTCGCTTCTTCCTTAACACCATTCTTGGGATGGGCGGCTTGATCGACGTGGCCGGTATGGCGAACCCGCAGCTGCAGCGCGTTGAACCGCATCGTTTCGGTAGCACGCTGGGCCACTACGGCGTGGGCTACGGCCCGTACGTACAGTTACCGTTCTACGGCAGTTTTACCCTACGTGATGAGGGCGGCGATATGGCCGATGGTCTGTATCCGGTACTCTCCTGGCTGACCTGGCCGATGTCCATCGGTAAATGGGCGGTAGAAGGGATTGAAACCCGCGCTCAGCTGCTGGATTCCGACGGCCTGCTGCGCCAGTCTTCCGATCCGTACATCCTGATGCGTGAAGCCTATTTCCAGCGGCACGACTTTATCGCCAACGGCGGTAAGCTGACACCGGCAGATAACCCGAACGCGCAGGCGATTCAGGATGAGCTGAAAGATATCGATTCGCAGTAATCCACGCGGGTCAGAAAAGAAAAAGGGTGAACATGATGTTCACCCTTTTTTTATATCGTTTGCTTATCAGAAGCGGTAGTTGAAGTTCGCGCCGTACAGCCAGGCGGTACCTTCAGAACGGAAGGTGTAAGGACCTTCTTTAATTTCTACGTGCTGACCGTGCATGTAAGAGACACCAACATCCACTGAAGCATCTTTATTGAACGCGTAGGTGGTACCGGCGCTCAGCCACAGGCGATCCTGATCCGGGATAGAGATGGAGCGGGTGCCAGCCGGGATCGGGCTATCATCGAAGGCGATACCGGTACGGAAGGTCCAGTTATCGTCATAATAATAGGTGGTACCCAGCGCGATGCGATAAGCATCTTTAAAGCCTTCATCTTTATAGAACAGCGTCTGGCCATTGCTGCCGGTGGCCTTCAGCTCCTGGAACTGGCTCCAGCTGGTGTAGGTCAGGCTATAGTGAACCGCCCACTGCGGCGCGACGCGGTTATAACCCGACAGCTCCCACATCTCCGGCAGATTGAGGGTCAGCGCGCCGTTAGTGGTACGGCCATCGGTACCGGCCGGTAGACCGAAGTTGCCGAGGATCTGGTTATACGCGGACGGCAGATCGCTCTTATAGTTGCCGTCAAAGTCGATTTTAACTTCAGAGCGGTAGGTGAAACCGTAGCGGTTGTTTTTGTCCAGCTCATACAGGATACCGGCGTTCCAGCCGAAGCCCCATTCGTTGCCGTTCAAATGCGCAATCTGAGTGTCGGCAGGGATCTGCGAGACCCGGCCCGCCAGCGCTGGCGGCAGCTTGCCGGAACCGGCAACGATCTGTCCTAAATCACCGGCGTAGCGTTCGATTTTCGCTTTCGCATACACCGCATCAAACCCTAAACCAAAGCTCCAGTTGCTGTTCAGGCGATAGGCGCCGCTTAAATTGAGGTTAACGGTGGTGAGATCGGTTTTACCACCCATACTGCCGGCAGCATAGTCATCAGCGAATTCAGTCGCGAGACCATAGTTAGAGGTAATAGATGCGCCCCAACCAAACTGATCGTTAATTGGCGAAACAAAGTGGAAGTTTGGTACCCATGCCGTTGGGGCAATATTGTCTGCATTCAGACTTTTACCGGTCGGCGAGGTACCAGATACATTAACGTCCGGGTCGACGAAGACGGCGCCTGCCGACATCATCGGGCGGTCAAACATCATGATTAACGCGGGGTTACGGCTGGCGTTGCCCGCATCGTCAGCGATTGCCCCTTCACCGGAATAGGCACGACCAAGGCCGGATGCAGAGAATTCATTTAACTGGAATCCTGCGGACCAGGCTTGGGTTGAAACAAGTGCTACAGCCACTGCAAGGGCAGATTGGGTAAAGCGGGTTTTCTGGCTCATGCCCATAACCTCATTGAGTTATTTTTATTTAAACTATGTTACATGTCGTAACAGAAGCGCGAAGTGTAGGGTCTGCTTTACGACAGAGAAATCAGACCAGTGGCCTGAGTATAGGTCTGACCAGATGAGTTGTTGCAAGTTTGTTTATAAGATTTTTCAATTGTGATAACAGAAACGCGATCCAGCTGGCAAAATTGCCCCGGTGCGTCATATCCAATTTGGGGCATTTTTGTTTTGGATCATTTTTAAGTGTGATTTCTGTCACTTAAACGTTTTCCTGCCATTAACAACTGGAGGGCGAACGAGGGCGGGCGTAAAATACGCGCATTATTTGTCTGGCACCGAAGGTGCATATACAGAGGAAATCTACGATGAGTAAATGTAGCGCTGATGAAACCCCGGTTTGCTGCTGTATGGATGTTGGCACCATTGTGGACAACACCGACTGCACCGCCTCCTACAGCCGCGTGTTTGCTAACCGCGCTGAAGCGGAAGCGACGCTCGCCGCGCTGAGCGAAAAAGCCCGCAATGTGGAGTCTGAACCGTGCAAAATTAACTCGACGTTCACCGACGTTGACGGCGGCGTGCAGCTGAATATCGATTTTGTTTTTAGCTGCGAAGCGGAATCGCTGATCTTCCAGCTGGGTTTACGTTAATCCTCTCTCGTAACGCCTCTTTCCAGAGGCGTTATCTTTTCTATTCAATGTGTTTTGGCTCCCACTTTTTCTCTTCCCCGATTGGCTTAATGTAAAAAATTAGTTAAGACTAGTTATCAGGTCAGACCACTTGGTTTTATCGGTTAACAGGGGAGAGTTATGAGTCAGGCATTACCGCTTATCACCCGTCAGGGCGATCGCATTGCCATTGTCAGCGGTTTACGTACCCCATTTGCCCGTCAAGCGACGGCGTATCACGGCGTTCCGGCCGTTGATCTGGGAAAAATGGTCGTCGGCGAAATGCTGGCGCGCAGTGAAGTTCCCCCGGAAGTGATTGAACAGCTGGTTTTTGGCCAGGTCGTGCAGATGCCGGAAGCGCCGAATATTGCTCGAGAAATTGTCCTTGGCACCGGAATGAATGTGCATACCGACGCCTATAGCGTCAGCCGCGCTTGCGCCACCAGTTTCCAGGCGGTAGCCAATATTGCCGAAAGCCTGATGGCCGGCACTATCCGCGCGGGCATTGCCGGCGGCGCTGATTCCTCCTCCGTTCTCCCCATCGGCGTGAGTAAAAAACTGGCCCGTACCCTGGTGGATGCCAATAAAGCGCGCACCCTTGGCCAACGGCTAAAACTCTTTTCCCGCCTGCGCCTGCGCGATCTTTTACCGGTGCCGCCTGCGGTTGCGGAATACTCAACCGGCCTGCGGATGGGCGACACCGCTGAGCAGATGGCGAAAACCTGGGGCATTAGCCGTGAAGATCAGGACGCGCTGGCGCTGCGTTCACACCAGCTTGCCGCCCGCGCCTGGGAAGAGGGCAAACTGGCCAGTGAAGTGATGACGGCCTATGTACCGCCTTATCGCGAGCCGCTGGAGCAGGACAACAATATTCGTAAAAATTCAACCCTGGCGGATTACCAAAAGTTACGTCCGGCGTTCGATCGTAAACACGGTAGCGTCACGGCGGCAAACAGTACGCCGCTTACCGACGGCGCCGCCGCGGTGATCATGATGACCGAATCCCGGGCCAAAGAGCTGGGGTTAACGCCGCTGGGCTATCTGCGTAGCTATGCTTTCACCGCTATTGATGTCTGGCAGGATATGCTGCTGGGCCCTGCGTGGGCGACTCCGCTGGCGTTGGATAGGGCGGGAATTACCCTTGCAGACCTTACGCTAATTGATATGCATGAAGCTTTCGCCGCGCAGACGCTGGCGAATCTACAATGTTTAGCCAGCAATCGTTTTGCCCGGGAGGTTCTGGGGCGCCCGCAGGCGACCGGGGAAGTCGATGCCAGCAAGTTCAACGTGCTGGGTGGTTCCATCGCCTACGGACACCCCTTCGCGGCGACCGGTGCGCGCATGATCACCCAGACGCTGCATGAACTCCGGCGCCGCGGCGGCGGATTTGGTCTGGTTACCGCCTGCGCGGCGGGTGGTTTAGGTTCCGCTATGGTTCTGGAGGCCGAATAATGGAAGCGGCAACAGCTTTTACGCTTGAAATTCGCCCGGATAATATCGCCGTTATCACCATCGACGCGCCCGGCGAAAAGATGAATACCCTGAAAGCCGAGTTCGGCGGCGAAGTGCGGACGATTATCCGTCAGCTCCGTGAGAACAAAGCGCTGCGCGGCGCCGTATTTATCTCCGCTAAACCCGACAACTTTATCGCCGGCGCGGATATCAACATGATTGCTCGTTGTACCAGCGCCTCAGAAGCCGAAGCGCTGGCGCGCCAGGGCCAGCAGATCATGGCCGAGATCAACGCGCTTTCTATCCCGGTGATTGCCGCCATTCACGGCGCCTGCCTTGGCGGCGGCCTGGAGCTGGCGCTGGCCTGTCATGGGCGAGTCTGTAGCGATGATGATAAAACGCGCTTGGGATTGCCGGAAGTACAACTGGGGTTGCTACCGGGCTCCGGCGGCACTCAACGCCTGCCGCGGCTGATTGGCGTCAGTACGGCACTCGAAATGATCCTCACCGGTAAACAATTGCGTCCGCGTCAGGCGTTGAAAGCCGGGCTGGTGGACGATGTTGTCCCGCAATCGATATTGCTGCGGACCGCGGTTGAGCTGGCGCTACAGGGCCGGCCGGCGAGCCGAACTGTATCGGTGCGCGAACGGGTACTTGCCGGGCCTCTGGGGCGTCAGCTGCTGTTCCGCATGGTGGCGAAAAAGACCCGGCAAAAAACGCAGGGTAATTACCCGGCGGCAGAACGTATTTTACAGGTGATAGAAAACGGGCTGGCGCACGGCTGCAGCAGCGGTTACGCCGAAGAGGCGCGAGCGTTTGGCGAACTGGCGATGACGCCGCAATCGCAAGCGTTACGTTCTATTTTCTTTGCCAGTACCGATCTGAAAAAGGATCGTGGCGCCGAGGCTGACCCCGCTGCGCTGAATAGCATCGGTGTGCTAGGCGGCGGTTTAATGGGGGGCGGTATTGCTTACGTCACCGCCTGTAAAGGCGGGCTGCCGGTACGCATAAAAGACATTCAGGCGAAAGGCATCAATCATGCGCTTAAGTACAGCTGGGATCTGCTGGATAAGCAGGTGCGTCGCCGCTATCTGCGCGCCAGTGAACGCGATCGTCAGCTGGCGCTGATTTCCGGCGCTACGGATTATCATGGCTTTGCCCATCGCGATGTGGTCATCGAAGCGGTGTTTGAGGATCTGGCGCTCAAGCAGCGGATGGTGGGCGAGATCGAACAATGCTGCGGGCCGCAGACGATCTTTGCCTCCAATACCTCATCGCTACCGATCGGCGAGATCGCGGCTCAGGCCGCCCGGCCAGAGAAGGTAATTGGTCTGCACTTTTTCAGCCCGGTCGAAAAAATGCCGCTAGTTGAGGTTATCCCGCACGCAACGACCGATGAGCAAACCATCGCCACGGTGGTGAAGCTGGCGAAGTTGCAGGGGAAAACGCCGATCGTGGTTGCCGACCGTGCCGGTTTTTATGTTAACCGTATTCTGGCGCCCTATATCAATGAAGCCATGCGCCTGCTGCTGGAAGGTGAGCCGGTCGAACATATTGATAATGCATTGGTAAAATTTGGTTTCCCGGTTGGACCTATTCAGTTGCTGGATGAAGTCGGCATTGATACCGGCACTAAGATTATCCCGGTACTGGAGAGCGCTTTTGGTGAACGTTTTAGCCCGCCTGCAAACATCATTGACGCGATTTTGAAGGACGATCGCAAAGGGAGAAAAAATAATCGCGGTTTCTATCTTTATGAGACAAAAAGGCGTAAAAGCAAAAAACGGGCTGACCCGGCTATTTACCCATTATTGGCAGTAGCAAGTCCGCAGGCGCGTTTGTCTGCTCAGCAGGTCGCTGAACGCTGCGTGATGATGATGCTCAACGAGGCGGCGCGCTGTTTTGATGAACAGATCGTACGTAGCGCGCGTGATGGCGATATTGGCGCCGTCTTTGGTATAGGTTTTCCGCCGTTTCTCGGCGGCCCGTTCCGCTATATGGATAGCCTCGGCGCGGGTGAAGTCGCCGCAATCTTGCAGCGTCTGGCCGCACAGTACGGCCCTCGTTTTTCTCCGTGCGACACCTTATTGCGCATGGCCGAGCAGGGGGCGACCTTTTGGCCCACTGGTGAACGGACGACCTAAGTTATGGTCAAAAGAAGGTAAATCCAACGTTGGCTGGCGCTGTTGATTGGCGGTTTTGTAAACAAATATTGACTATACTTACGCCATTGAGGTAAAAAACAGCGTTTCATTCGTTGGATGGATCAGGCACAATGCCCGGCCACCGGGTCGCCTGCGTATTGTTTACGCAGAGCGAGTTGCGGTGATTCTGGTTAACAAAAGCGGTGCAATATGCAAGTTTTTATCATGCGTCACGGCGACGCTGCCCTCGATGCAGCCAGTGACTCCGTTCGTCCCTTAACCGTTTGCGGTTGTGACGAATCTCGTCAGATGGCAACCTGGCTGAAAGGTCAAAAAGTGGATATTGAGCGGGTGCTTGTCAGCCCTTACCTGCGTGCAGAGCAAACTCTGGACATAGTAGGGGAGTGCATGAACCTGCCGAAAGATGTCGACGTGATGCCGGAACTCACGCCATGCGGCGATGTTGGGATGGTTAGCGCTTACCTTCAGGCGCTGGCGAATGAAGGCGTGAAAACGGCGCTGGTCGTTTCACACCTGCCGTTGGTGGGGTACCTCGTCTCAGAGCTGTGCCCGGGGGAAACGCCCCCGATGTTTACTACTTCAGCGATTGCCTGCGTCACCCTCGACGCCGACGGCAAGGGCGAATTCACCTGGCAGATGAGCCCCTGCAATTTGAGAATGGCGAAAGCCATCTAAGGCTTTCCCCCCTCGGAGCTTCCGCTTACGGAAGCTCCGGCGGCAACCACTCTTCAACTTCAATCAGTACTAATAGCGCGGCATCGCCGCCGTACTCTTTTGGTGCCTGATGGAACGCCATAATATGCGGATGTTGCGCCAGCCACAGCGGCGTTTGCTGCTTGAGGATATGTTTGCCGTGTCCGTGCATCACGCAGGCGCAGAAGATATGTTCGCGGCGGCAGGCGGCAATCAGCGCGCCTAATTCTTGTTTCGCCTGCTGCTGGGTTAAACCGTGCAGATCGAGAAACAGCTCCGGCGAATAGTCGCCGCGGCGCAGCTTTTTCAGCTCAAAATGGCTGACATCCGCGCGCACGTACTTCATCGCGCCTTCCGTATTGAGCAACGGCTGAAATTCGTCGGAAAAATAGTGGCTGTTATCCACCTGTTCCTGCAGCAATCGCTTAGGCGGAACCTCGCTGAGCTTCTTGCGCTGCGGGCGGTGTACGATAGTGTCCTGTTTAATTTGCCGGGTGCCGGTCATTAGCTGGCGGAACAGCGCCTGATCCTCCGCGCTTAGCGGTGTTTTCTTTTTCATTGCCCAATCTCACTATTTCTTTTCGCTAGTTTACCCGACTCGCCCGCGCTTCAGGCAAGGAAAACCTATTTTTCCCCACTCCGGCTGCGCAAGAATGCTGATTTATCGCCGCCGTCGTGGCAAACTAGCCGCCGAATTTATAGCAGAGCGTGCCCTGGAGGATTGCGTGGATAAAATTTTTGTTGATGAAGCGGTCAATGAGTTGCAGACCATTCAGGACATGCTGCGTTGGGCGGTAAGTCGTTTTAGCGCCGCCAACATCTGGTACGGTCATGGTACCGATAACCCGTGGGATGAGGCCGTACAGCTGGTATTACCCTCGCTGTACCTGCCGTTAGATATACCGGAAGATATGCGCACCGCGCGCCTGACTTCCAGCGAAAAACATCGTATCGTCGAGCGCGTGATTCGCCGCGTCAACGAACGTATTCCCGTCGCTTACCTGACCAACAAAGCGTGGTTCTGCGGACATGAATTCTATGTCGATGAGCGCGTGCTGGTACCGCGCTCGCCGATTGGCGAACTGATCAATAACCAGTTCGCCGGGCTGATAAACCATAAACCGCAGCATATTCTCGATATGTGTACCGGGAGCGCCTGCATTGCCATCGCCTGCGCCTATGCCTTCCCGGAAGCCGAAGTCGACGCTGTCGATATCTCCCCGGACGCGCTGGCCGTTGCGGAACATAACGTTGAAGAACATGGCCTGATTAACCAGGTTACGCCGATCCGCTCCGATCTGTTCCGCGATCTGCCAAAGCTGCAGTACGATCTGATCGTGACCAACCCGCCGTACGTTGATGAAGAAGATATGGCCGATCTGCCCGATGAATATGAGCACGAGCCGGTTCTGGGTCTGGCTTCCGGTAGCGATGGCCTGAAGCTGACGCGCCGTATTCTTGGCTGCGCGCCGGATTACCTCAACGATGACGGTATTCTGATTTGTGAAGTCGGTAACAGCATGGTACATCTGATGGAGCAGTACCCGGACGTGCCGTTCACCTGGCTTGAGTTTGATAACGGTGGTGATGGCGTCTTTATGCTGACTAAACAGCAGCTCATTGACGCGCGCGCGCATTTCGGCATTTATAAAGACTAAAAAAACAACACGCAAACATAACGAAAAGAACGGAGCCGTGATGGCAGGAAATACAATTGGACAACTCTTTCGCGTCACCACCTTCGGCGAATCGCACGGCCTGGCGCTGGGCTGCATCGTCGACGGGGTGCCGCCAGGCATTCCGCTGACCGAAGCCGACCTGCAGCACGACCTGGATCGCCGTCGCCCTGGGACATCGCGCTACACCACCCAGCGCCGCGAACCGGACCAGGTGAAAATCCTCTCCGGCGTCTTCGAAGGCGTGACCACCGGCACCAGCATTGGCCTGCTGATTGAGAACACCGATCAGCGTTCCCAGGACTACGGCGCTATCAAAGATGTGTTCCGTCCGGGACATGCGGATTACACCTACGAGCAGAAATATGGCCTGCGCGACTATCGCGGCGGCGGGCGTTCGTCTGCGCGTGAAACCGCGATGCGCGTGGCGGCCGGGGCGATTGCCAAAAAATTCCTCGCGACCAAATTCGGTATTGTAATCCGCGGCTGCCTGACGCAGATGGGCGATATTCCGCTGGCTATCAAAGACTGGGATCAGGTTGAGCAGAACCCATTCTTCTGCCCGGATCCGGATAAAATCGACGCGCTGGATGAACTGATGCGCGGCCTGAAAAAAGAGGGCGACTCTATCGGCGCGAAGGTGACGGTCGTGGCTGACGGCGTACCGCCGGGTCTCGGCGAGCCGGTATTCGACCGCCTGGATGCCGATATCGCCCACGCGCTGATGAGCATCAACGCGGTGAAAGGGGTAGAAATCGGCGATGGTTTTGAGGTGGTTAAACTGCGCGGCAGCGAAAACCGCGACGAAATCACCAAAGCCGGCTTCCAGAGTAACCACGCCGGCGGCATTCTTGGCGGTATCAGCAGCGGCCAGCAAATCGTTGCTAACATCGCGCTGAAGCCGACCTCCAGTATTACCGTTCCCGGTCATACGATTAACCGCTTCGGCGAAGAAGTCGAGATGATCACCAAAGGGCGTCACGATCCGTGCGTCGGCATTCGCGCGGTTCCTATCGCCGAGGCCATGCTGGCTATCGTGTTAATGGATCACTTTATGCGTCAACGCGCGCAGAATGGCGACGTGACGACATCAATTCCACGCTGGTAACCGATGAAAAATACCGTTATCGCACTGCTGGCGCTTTTGGCCAGCACCGCCAGCCTGGCGGCGACGCCGTGGCAGAAAATATCCCAGCCGATTAGCGGCAGCGCCCAGTCTATTGGCGCGTTTGCCAATGGCTGCATCGTCGGCGCCCAGCCGCTACCGCTGAACTCCCCTGATTACCAGGTGATGCGTACCGATCAGCGTCGCTACTTCGGCCACCCGGATCTCGTGCAGTTTATTCAGCGACTGAGTTTGCAGGCGCACAATAAAGGTATGGGGACGGTGCTGATTGGCGATATGGGCATGCCTGCCGGCGGGCGCTTTAACGGCGGCCACGCCAGCCATCAGTCGGGCCTGGATGTTGATATTTTCCTGCAACTGCCGCAGACCCGCTGGACCTCCGCGCAACTGCTGAAACCACAGGCGCTGGACTTAGTCGCCCGCGATGGCAAGCGGGTGGTACCCTCACTGTGGAGCCCGCAAATCAGCAACCTGATTAAAATGGCTGCGGAAGATAACGATGTGACGCGTATTTTCGTCAATCCGGCTATCAAACAGCAATTGTGCTTCGATGCCGGTAACGATCGCCAATGGCTACGCAAAGTTCGCCCGTGGTTCCAGCATCGCGCCCACATGCACGTGCGCCTGCGCTGCCCGGTGGGCAGCCTCGAGTGCGAAGATCAAGCGCCGCCGCCGGCTGGCGATGGCTGCGGAGCCGAGCTGCAAAGCTGGTTTGAACCGCCTAAACCTGGGTCAACCCCACCTGTGAAGAAGACGCCGCCTCCGCTGCCGCCTTCCTGCCAGGCGCTACTGGATGAGCATCTTCTCTAATGGATAGTTTTGCCGAGCTGTTTATGGTGTCGCCAATGGTGCTGGTGGCGCTCTTTTTTGTCGCGATTCTTGCCGGATTTATTGATTCCTTAGCCGGCGGCGGCGGGTTGTTAACCGTCCCGGCGCTGATGGCGGCGGGTATGCCGCCCGCTCAGGCGTTGGCGACCAACAAGTTACAGGCCTGCGGCGGTTCCATTTCCGCGACGCTCTATTTTATCCGTCGCAAGGTAGTGAATCTCGCCGATCAGAAACTCAATATTCTGATGACTTTTATCGGCTCGACGGCGGGTGCGCTGCTGGTGCAGCACGTGCAGTCCGATATTTTGAAGCAAATCCTGCCGCTGCTGGTGATTGGCATCGGGCTGTACTTTTTGCTGATGCCTAAGCTCGGGGAGTCCGATCGTCAGCGTCGCCTGTATGGCTTGCCGTTCGCGCTGGTCGCTGGCGGCAGCGTGGGTTTCTACGACGGTTTTTTTGGCCCCGGCGCCGGTTCGTTTTATGCGCTGGCCTTTGTGACGCTCGCCGGGTTTAATCTCGCGAAATCAACCGCTCACGCCAAACTGCTAAACGCCACCTCTAATGTTGGCGGCCTGCTGCTGTTTATTATTGGCGGCAAAGTGATTTGGGCCACCGGTTTTGTGATGATGGCCGGACAGTTTATCGGCGCTCGCGCCGGTTCGCGGCTGGTGCTGAGTAAAGGACAGTCGCTGATTCGGCCGATGATCGTCATCGTCTCCGCGGTGATGAGCGCTAAACTTCTTTACGACAGCCACGGGGCTGAGATTTTGCAGTGGTTGGGAATTCTCTAATGCAACAGCAACACCATTATCAGCAGTTGGTCGAGATCTTCGACGGCTGCTTCGCCGATGATTTTAATATCCGTCTGATTAAAGGCGACGACGAACCGATCTATCTTCCTGCAGATAGCGAAGTGCCATACAACCGGATCGTGTTTGCTCACGGCTTTTACGCCAGCGCGCTGCACGAAATATCCCACTGGTGTATCGCCGGCAAGGCGCGGCGCGAGCAGGTGGATTTTGGTTACTGGTACTGCCCGGACGGCCGCGATGCGATGACGCAAAGCAAGTTCGAAGACGTCGAGGTCAAGCCACAGGCTTTTGACTGGTTGTTCTGCACGGCGGCGGGATTTCCGTTTAACGTCAGCTGCGACAACCTCGAAGGCGACTTTGAGCCTGACCGCATCGCCTTTCAACGGCGAGTGCATGCTCAGGTGATGACCTATCTGCAAGAGGGGATCCCTGAGCGTCCGGCACGCTTTATTCGCGCGCTGCAACAGTATTATCAAACGCCGCCGCTGACGGCAGAACAATTTCCGTGGCCGGAAGACCTGCACTAAAGCCACGTTCTACAAATGAAAGAGGAAAGACGATGATCGCGGAGTTTGAATCACGCATTCTGGCGTTAATTGACGATATGGTAGACCACGCCAGTGATGACGAACTGTTTGCTGGCGGTTATCTGCGCGGCCACCTGACGCTGGCGGTGGCTGAGCTGGAAGGGGAAGGGGAGCACTCGGCACAGGCGATTAACGACAAAGTCGCCAGCAGCCTGGAAAAGGCCATCAGCGCAGGCGAACTGTCGCCGCCGGATCAGATTCTGGTGCAAGGGATGTGGAATAACCTGTACCAGCAGGCGAAAAATCAGGCCTGATAAATGATGTCATCCGGATGAGGCGTTAGCCGACATCCGGAAACTCTCCCCGGTGGCGCTGCGCTTACCGGGGCTACCAGGCTGTATATATTGTTATCGGTTTGCAACTTTTATCTTGAGAACGCATTTATCTCGTTTCGCTCCAGAGTATCTTGCGCTCCCGGTTAATTCTTCTGCAATATGTTTTCCGTGGCGCAGAGAGCGCACAGGAGGCGGCGCGTTGCGCCTTCTCCGGGCTACCAAATCGCACAGCGCTGTAGCCCCGGTAAGCGGCAGCGCCACCGGGGGTTTTTAGGCCACCAGCGCCGGCAGTTTTAGCCAGCGTAGTGAATAAATTAACGGCAGACCGCACGGACCGTAGGCCGGATAAAGCGCAAGCCGGCGTTATTTTACCGCTTTTCCCTTCAGCAGTTTTCTCACCCATAGCCGATTCGGATTTAGCGCCGCCAGCGTTTCGCTATCCAGCGGCAGCGGTTCTTCACTCATCTGCGCGGCCAGCAGTTCGGCGCTCAATGGCGCGGTGCACAGCCCACGTGATCCCAATGCCGCGAGCATAAACAGATTGTGGTAGACCGGCGCGCTGTCGACATTTTCCTGCTGTTCGTGAAGCGTGGCGTACTGCGTCAACGTTTTCTCATAATCCGGAACGTTGCCCACCATCGGCAGGTGATCGCGGGTGGCGCAGCGTACGCCGCAGCGGGCGTCGTTGCCGCTAACATCCACCTCTTTTGCCCATGCCGCCTGCGGGAAACAATCAATCAGGCGCTGGCGATTTTGCCACTGATCTTCGGCGCTGAAATCGGTATCCGTCTTGCCGCGATGATAGCTGGCGCCAATACAATGTTGCTGATTCGCGGGATTCTGCGGCGTCAGATAGCCGTCATAGCATAACACCTGGCGCAGGGCGGAAAGCCCCGGCGTGGTGGGGATATGGCTAACCTGGCCGCCGACCGGATAAGCCGGCAACTGCCCGGTCTGGGCAAAATCAGTCAGGCGATGTCCGTTCGCCAGTACTACCGCCTGATGACGATGCTGCTGATTGAGCAACCAGCCGTCGCCCTCCGCGCTGAGCGTTTCGACGGGATAACCGTAGTGGCTGCGTAGTCCCTGCGTCGCCGCCAGCGACAGCAATTCTGCCGTCAACTGCTGCGGGCACAGCCAGCCGCCGGCCGGATAGGTGATGCCGCCGCAGCCGGTATCAACGCCGGTAAGTTCAGCAACTTGCTCCGCCGTTACCGCGCGGGCGACCTCTTCTGGTAAATCTGACGCCAGCATTTGGGTGATTTTCTGCGTGCTTTTTTCATCCCAGGCGAGTTGGGTTACGCCGCACCATTGATGATCGAATTCCACTGGCAACGCGTCGTAAACGCGGCGCGCGAAAGTGAACGCCGCCGGGAAAAAGCGCGCCAGCGAAGGGTCGTGCTGGCTTAATAGCGGATACAGCGCGCCCTGGCGATTGCCGGATGCGCCGCTGGCGGGCGCATCGTCAGCGCAGTACAACGTCACCTGCCAGCCGCGGCGCAGCAGCGCTAGCGAGAGCAGGGCGCTGGCGACACCTCCGCCGATTACCGCCGCTTCGCGCGATTGACTACCGCTGCGGGCAAACCATGGCGTCCGCGCCAGCGTCGGAACGTCAGCGGTCAATTCGCCGATTAACATTTCGCGCTTGCGGCCAAAGCCTTTGCGCTTTTGCATGCTAAAGCCGGCCTCCTGCAGCCCGCGGCGCACGAAGCCTGCGGAGGTAAAGGTCGCCAGCGTGCCGCCGGGGCGGGCCAGGCGCGCCATGGCGGAAAACAGCCCCGGCGTCCACATATCCGGGTTTTTCGCCGGCGCGAAGCCGTCGAGGAACCAGGCGTCGACCTGGCGGTTGAGCGAATCATCAAGCTGGTCGGTAAGCGTGTTGATATCGCCAAACCATAAATCCAGCGTGACGCGGCCATCGTCGAGCAGCAGGCGGTGGCAGCCAGCGATTGGCAGCGGCCACTGCGCCTGTAGCTGTTCAGCCCATGGCGCCAGTTCCGGCCAGTGCTGGTGCGCCAGGCGCAGGTCGTCGGCCTTCAGCGGAAATTTTTCAAAACTGATGAAATGTAATCTTTGCAGCGTAGCCTGCGGATTATCGCGACGAAAAACAGCAAACGCCTGCCAAAGCGTCAGGAAATTGAGCCCGGTGCCGAAGCCGCTCTCCGCGACGATAAACAGCGGACGCGGGTGGGTTGGGAAACGGCTATCAAGCTGGTTGCCGTTGAGAAAAACGTAGCGCGTCTCTTCCAGACCGTTGTCATTAGAAAAATAAACGTCGTCAAAATCTCGGGAAACAGGTGTACCCTCAGCGTTGAATTCCAGGTTGGCGGGTTGTATGGCGTTTTGTTTCACGTAAGTTACTCGAATCACAAGGCGTAGCGCGATCTTAACGATGTGTGCCAGAAGGCGCAAATTTATACACAAAATGGCTGATCGGACTTGTTCGGCGTACAAGTGTACGCTATTGTGCGACTCGAAACTTAAAATAGTGCGACTTACAGAGGTATTGAATGAAACGTGCAGTGATTACTGGCTTGGGCATCGTTTCCAGCATCGGTAATAACCAGCAGGAAGTCCTGGCATCTCTGCGTGAAGGACGTTCAGGGATCACTTTCTCTCAGGAGCTGAAGGATTCAGGAATGCGTAGCCACGTATGGGGCAACGTCAAACTGGATACCACGGGCCTCATTGACCGCAAAGTAGTGCGCTTTATGAGCGACGCATCCATTTATGCTTATCTGTCCATGGAGCAGGCGGTAGCCGACGCCGGTCTGGCGCCGGAAGCATACCAGAACAACCCGCGTGTCGGCCTGATTGCAGGTTCCGGCGGCGGTTCCCCGAAATTCCAGGTCTTCGGCGCCGATGCCATGCGTAGCCCGCGTGGTCTGAAAGCCGTGGGCCCATACGTTGTGACTAAAGCGATGGCTTCCGGCGTATCCGCCTGCCTCGCCACGCCGTTTAAAATCCACGGCGTCAACTACTCTATCAGCTCCGCTTGCGCCACTTCCGCACACTGCATCGGTAACGCGGTAGAACAGATTCAGCTGGGCAAACAGGACATCGTCTTTGCCGGCGGCGGCGAAGAGCTGTGCTGGGAAATGGCTTGCGAATTCGACGCCATGGGCGCGCTGTCCACTAAATACAACGATTCTCCGGACAAAGCGTCCCGTACCTATGATGCGAACCGCGACGGTTTCGTTATCGCGGGCGGCGGCGGCATGGTCGTGGTTGAAGAGCTGGAACACGCGCTGGCGCGCGGGGCGCATATTTATGCGGAAATCGTCGGTTACGGCGCGACTTCCGATGGCGCGGACATGGTTGCTCCATCTGGCGAAGGCGCAGTGCGCTGCATGCAGATGGCGATGCACGGCGTTGATACTCCGATCGACTACCTGAACTCCCACGGCACTTCTACTCCGGTAGGCGACGTGAAAGAGCTGGGCGCTATCCGCGAAGTCTTCGGTGACAACAGCCCGGCAATCTCCGCCACCAAAGCGATGACCGGCCACTCTCTGGGCGCCGCAGGCGTACAGGAAGCCATCTACTCTCTGCTGATGCTGGAGCACGGTTTTATCGCGCCAAGCATCAACATCGAAGAGATGGACGAGCAGGCTGCCGGCCTTAATATCGTCACCAAACCGACCGATGCTCAGCTGACCACCGTGATGTCCAACAGCTTCGGCTTCGGCGGCACCAACGCTACCCTGGTTATGCGTAAATACAACGCCTAATTGGTAAGAGTCAGCAAAAGGGGAGCCCGAGGCTCCCCTTTTTTTGACGTCTTGACAGCGCCCGGCAAGAGCAGGCAAATTGCTCGCCATCATTCTCATTCCATCTTCTCGCCTTGCTCTGCAAAACTGGGGTAACGCATGTCCGCAGCGACAAAAACGATAAACAACGCTTCAGAGAATCTCTCGCTATTTCGCATTACCTTTGCGGTTTTTCTGACCTATATGACCGTGGGGTTGCCGTTACCGGTTATCCCGCTATTTGTGCACCACGATCTCGGCTTTGGCAACACACTCGTCGGCGTGGCCGTCGGCATCCAGTTTCTCGCCACGGTCTTAACCCGCGGTTATGCCGGGAGACTGGCCGATCAGTACGGCGCGAGACGCTCGGTGCTGCAAGGAATGTTGGCCTGTGCTCTGGCCGGCTGTGCCTGGCTGGCGGCGGCGCTGCTGCCGGTGCCGGTGATGGCCAAATTTGGCCTGCTGGTGCTGGGACGTTTGATTCTCGGTTTTGGTGAAAGCCAGCTGCTGACCGGCAACTTAAGCTGGGGACTAGGGCTGGTTGGCCCGCGGCGTTCCGGTAAAGTGATGTCGTGGAACGGCATGGCGATGTACGGGGCGCTGGCGGTGGGCGCCCCGCTGGGGCTGCTGATTTACAGTCGCTTCGGCGTGGCGACGCTGGCCTGCGTTACGATGGCGCTGCCGCTGCTGGCGTGGGCGATTAACGGCACGGTCCGTAAAGTTCCCGCCCACGGCGGCGAACGTCCTTCGCTATGGAGCGTCATCGGTATGATCTGGCGTCCGGGGGTTGGCCTCGGTCTGCAGGGCGTCGGATTTGCGGTGATCGGCACCTTTGTTTCGCTCTATTTCGCCAGCCACGGCTGGGCGATGGCCGGCTTCACGTTGACCGCGTTTGGCGGCGCTTTTGTCCTGATGCGTATTCTGTTCGGCTGGATGCCGGATCGCTTCGGCGGCATTAAGGTGGCGATAGTTTCACTGCTGATTGAAGCTATCGGCCTGACGCTACTGTGGCAAGCGCCGGGCGCCTGGGTGGCGCTGGCGGGCGCGGCTTTGACCGGTTGCGGTTGCTCGCTCATCTTCCCGGCATTGGGCGTTGAGGTAGTCAAACGGGTTCCGGCTCAGGTTCGTGGCACCGCGCTGGGCGGCTATGCCGCGTTTCAGGATATCTCTTACGGCGTCACCGGCCCTCTGGCTGGCCTGCTCGCGACCTCGCTGGGCTATGCTTCCGTGTTCCTGGCCGGGGCGATTTGCGCGGTATTGGGGATTGTGGTCACTCTGTTGACGCTACGTAAATAAATACATAACGGCGGCTATCAGGCCGCCGTTATTGCTTTAGGCTTACAGTACCAGCCACAGCAGAATAATCACTACCAGCAGCGCAATCGCCACCGTCCACGCTTTTTTGCTATACACCGCATGGGGCGAAGGCAGCGGCTCGACCGGGGTAATTGCCATTGTCGCCTGGGCGCGAGCTACGCGTAGCGCAAAGACTTTATTTAATAGCGTTAACACCTGCGGGCTGGTTAAGGTCGTCGTGGGCGTCACCTGCCAGTTGCTTTGCGCGAAATCGGCGATTTTCTGCCACTCCTGCGCCTCCAGCGGTTGCTTAAGCGCTGCCTGCAGTGAATTCATCGTCGGCGCGGTTTGCGCGCTCAGCGTTTGTCGCGCCTGCAGCCAGTATGAGAGCGGGGTGAAGTGGGTGGCGGGGATCAGCTCGCCGGATTTCACGCCGCACAGCTCAAGCATTGATTGCCAGATAAGCTTGCTCGATTCGCCGGTTGCGGCGGCCAGTTTGGTCACTAACTGATTCAGGGTGTTATGTTCCGCCGGCAGCAAAGGACGCAGCGTTGGCGTTCGCTGCTGCGGTTGCGGGATCGCCAACTGGCCGTTTTGCAGCAGATGCAGCACGTTCTCCAGTTGCGCCTGCGTCAGCGCGTGTAGCACGGTTTGGCCGTAATTCTGGCGGATATAATCGCTCACCGCCTGACGGTTATTCCCCTGGGTCAGCAGTTCGCTAAGCTGAGCGAGAATTTGCCGGTGGTGGTGGTTTTGCTGAGCGATACTTAAGCGCTGATTCAGGTTGCTCTCAGCCGCGCTGAAATGGCTCGCCAGCAGCGGCGTATCGCCTTTCAGACCCAGATCGTGCTTCACGCAGGCCCACACTTCGGCGTTTTGCTGCGATGTCAGCGTCACCAGACGCGTTATCAACCGCTCCAGAACGGTGCGTTGCTGCATGGTGAGCGCGTTTGGGCCCACGGCGGATGCGCCGGATGGGCCAGTCCCCGGAGGGCGATCGGACATACCTGAAACGGGTGGTGTCATGATGAATCCTTACCGTAGTACTGTACTTAAGCCGGGTGATGATGTTCCTGGCGGCCAGATTATGGCACACTTCCCCGGTTTACTCTCGTTCTCAGACAGGTACTGAACCGTGAAAATCCTCGTTGATGAAAATATGCCCTATGCGCGTGAGCTTTTTAGCCGTTTGGGAGACGTGCAGGCCGTTCCCGGTCGTCCCATTCCGCAGGAAGCGTTAACCGACGCCGACGCGCTGATGGTGCGTTCCGTCACTAAGGTGAATGAAGCGCTGCTCTCCGGTAAGGCAATTAAGTTTGTCGGCACCGCCACCGCAGGCACCGATCATGTCGATCAAGCGTGGTTACAGCAGGCGGGGATTGGCTTTTCCGCCGCGCCGGGCTGCAATGCGATCGCGGTGGTGGAGTATGTTTTCTCGGCGCTGCTGATGCTCGCCGAGCGCGACGGATTCGCGCTGGCTGACCGTACCGTCGGTATCGTCGGCGTCGGCAACGTTGGCGGGCGTTTGCAAAAACGTCTGGAAGCGCTGGGAATTAAAACATTACTCTGCGATCCGCCGCGCGCCGATCGTGGCGATGAAGGCGACTTCCGCACCCTGGACGAGCTAGCGCAACAGGCGGATATCCTGACTTTCCACACGCCGTTGTTTAAAGACGGGCAGTATAAAACGCAGCATCTGGCCGATGAAGCGCTGATTAGCCGCCTGCAGCCGGGGACTATCCTGATTAACGCCTGCCGTGGTCCGGTGGTGGATAATGCGGCGCTGCTCAAGCGCTTGCAGGCCGGGCAGCAGCTGAGCGTGGTGCTCGACGTCTGGGAACCCGAACCGGATCTGAATACCGAGTTGCTGGCGCGTGTCGATATCGGTACCTCGCATATCGCCGGTTATACCCTTGAAGGCAAAGCGCGCGGCACCACTCAGGTGTTTGAAGCCTATAGCGCGTTCATTGGCCATCCGCAGCAGGTGGCGCTGGATACGCTACTGCCGGCGCCGGAATTTGGCCGCATCACTCTGCACGGCCCGCTCGATCAGGCGACGCTGAAAAGGCTGGTTCATTTGGTGTATGATGTGCGCCGCGATGATGCGCCGTTGCGTAAAGTGGCAGGCATTGCCGGCGAATTCGACAAGCTGCGCAAAAATTATCAGGAACGCCGCGAATGGTCGTCCCTGTACGTACAGTGCAGCGATGAAAAAGCAGCGACGCTGCTGCGTCAGCTCGGTTTTAATGCCGTACATCATCCTGTTCGTTAATATCTTCTTAATGCCCCTGTTGGATAATCCGGCAGGGTCGCTATTTTCTGGAGTACACCACCATGTCTGAAGGCTGGAATATTGCCGTACTGGGCGCAACCGGCGCCGTAGGCGAAGCCCTGCTTGAAACCCTTGCTGAACGCCAGTTTCCGGTAGGCGAAATTTATGCGCTGGCGCGCAATGAAAGCGCGGGCGAACATCTGCGTTATGGTGGCAAATCGGTCATCGTGCAGGACGCCGCCGAATTTGACTGGACCCAGGCCCAGTTGGCCTTCTTCGCCGCGGGCGTCGAAGCCAGCGCGGCGTATGTCGAAGAAGCCACCAACGCCGGTTGTCTGGTTATCGATCTTAGCGGCCTGTTTGCGCTGGAGCCGGACGTGCCGCTGGTGGTGCCGGACGTCAACCCGTTCGTGCTCGGCGACTACCGCAACCGTAACGTGATTGCGGTACCAAACAGCCTGACCAGCCAGCTGCTGACGGCGCTGAAGCCGCTGATCGATGATGGCGGCCTGTCGCGTATTACCGTTACCAACCTGCTGTCTGCCTCGGCGCAGGGGAAAAAAGCGGTCGATGCGCTGGCGGGGCAGAGCGCGAAACTGCTGAACGGTATTCCGATTGATGAAGACGATTTCTTTGGTCGCCAGCTGGCTTTCAACATGCTGCCGATTCTGCCGGATCGCGAAGGTAGCGTGCGCGAAGAACGACGTATCGTCGATGAAGCGCGCAAAATTCTGCAGGATGACGGCCTGATGATTTCCGCAAGCGTCGTGCAATCGCCGGTCTTCTATGGCCATGCGCAGATGGTGAATTTTGAAGCGCTGCGTCCGCTGGCGGCCGAGGAGGCGCGCGACGCCTTTACCCGCGGCGAGGATATTGAGCTTTCCGAAGAGGGCGAATTCCCGACGCAGGTCGGCGATGCTTCCGGAAACGCGCGTCTGTCCATCGGCTGCGTGCATAACGATTATGGCATGCCCGAGCAGATTCAGTTCTGGTCGGTGGCCGATAACGTCCGCTTTGGCGGCGCGCTGATGGCGGTGAAAATCGCCGAGAAACTGGTTCAGGAGTATTTGTACTGATGTCTGAACCACAGCAGCAGCCGGTATATAAAATCGCGCTGGGCATCGAGTACGACGGCAGCAAATACTACGGCTGGCAGCGGCAAAACGAAGTGCGCAGCGTGCAGGAAAAGCTGGAAAAGGCGCTGTCGCAGGTAGCGGCCGAACCGGTACACGTATTCTGCGCCGGGCGTACCGACGCCGGCGTTCACGGTACCGGCCAGGTAGTGCACTTTGAAACCCGCGCCCAGCGTAAAGACGCCGCCTGGACGCTGGGCGTAAATGCGAATTTACCTGGTGACATCGCCGTGCGTTGGGTGAAGCATGTTGCGGACGATTTTCACGCCCGCTTCAGCGCGACGGCCCGTCGTTACCGCTACGTCATCTATAATCACCGCCTGCGTCCGGCGGTGTTGAGCCAGGGGGTGACGCATTATTACCACCCTCTGGATGCCGGGCGGATGCATCGCGCCGCGCAGTGTTTGATTGGCGAGAATGACTTCACCTCGTTTCGCGCGGTGCAATGTCAGTCGCGCACGCCGTGGCGTAACGTGATGCATATCAACGTGACCCGTCATGGCGCTTATGTGGTGGTAGATATCAAAGCGAACGCTTTTGTTCATCATATGGTAAGGAACATCGTCGGCAGCCTGATGGAAGTAGGCGCCGGAAACCAGCCAGAGAGCTGGATTGCAGAACTGCTGGCGGCGAAGGACCGGACTCTGGCTGCCGCGACGGCGAAAGCGGAAGGATTGTATCTGGTGTCGGTGGATTATCCGGCCCATTTCGATCTGCCGGTGATGCCGATGGGCCCGCTGTTTTTGGCGGACTAATATCAGCGCCCCTGTAACAGGGGGCGGTTGTCACTAAAGGCTAAGACAAATATGGACCTGATTCATTTTTTGATTGATTTCATCCTGCATATTGATGTGCACCTTGCGGAGCTGGTCGCGCAGTATGGCGTCTGGGTTTACGCCATCCTGTTCTTGATTCTGTTCTGCGAAACCGGCCTGGTGGTGACGCCGTTCCTGCCCGGAGATTCTCTGCTGTTCGTCGCCGGCGCGCTCTCCGCGCTGCCAACGAACGATCTCAACGTACACCTGATGGTTGCGCTGATGGTCATTGCCGCCGTTATTGGCGATGCCCTGAACTACACCATCGGTAGATTGTTCGGCGAAAAGCTGTTCAGCAATCCGAACTCAAAGATTTTCCGTCGCAGCTATCTCGATAAAACCCATACCTTCTATGAACGCCACGGCGGCAAAACCATCATCCTCGCGCGTTTTGTGCCGATCGTCAGAACCTTTGCGCCGTTTGTGGCGGGAATGGGCCACATGTCCTATCGTCATTTTGCGGCGTACAACGTGGTAGGCGCGCTGCTGTGGGTACTACTGTTCACCTACGCTGGCTACCTGTTCGGTGATTTGCCGATCGTGCAGGAAAATCTGAAGCTGCTGATCGTGGCCATTATCGTCCTGTCGGTACTGCCTGGCGTTATCGAAGTGATTCGCCATCGCCGGGCGGCGGCAAAGCAGGCTAAATAGGCCCTTAGCGGCATTTTCGCCGGGCGTTGCTATGACGTCCGGCGCGCAAAGTGTGAGCGGTTCGACCACTTTTTTATCCCATGTTACGGGATGTTATGATTTAATGTGCAACATTCATGGTCTGTGAGGGGCAAAAGTGGCATTATGCGCCCCTTGCGACAAAACTGGCATCGACCAGGTTCAGGTAGAAAGGTTATCAATGAGCTGGATTGAACGAATTAAAAGCAATATAACCCCCACCCGTAAGGCAAGTATTCCTGAAGGTGTATGGACCAAGTGCGACAGCTGCGGTCAGGTACTGTACCGCGCAGAGCTGGAGCGCAACCTGGAGGTTTGCCCTAAGTGCGATCACCACATGCGTATGTCGGCGCGCAACCGCCTGCATAGCCTGCTGGACGAAGGTTCTCTCGTGGAGCTGGGTAGCGAGCTCGAGCCAAAGGATGTGCTGAAGTTCCGCGATTCGAAAAAGTATAAAGACCGTCTGGCCTCTGCACAGAAAGAGACCGGCGAGAAAGACGCGCTGGTGGTGATGAAAGGCACCCTGCACGGCATGCCTGTCGTGGCGGCGGCGTTTGAATTCGCCTTTATGGGCGGTTCGATGGGTTCCGTTGTCGGCGCGCGTTTCGTCCGCGCGGTTGAGCAGGCGCTGGAAGACAACTGCCCGCTGATCTGCTTCTCCGCCTCTGGCGGCGCCCGTATGCAGGAAGCGCTGATGTCGCTGATGCAGATGGCGAAGACCTCCGCGGCGCTGGCGAAAATGCAGGAGCGCGGTTTACCGTACATCTCCGTACTGACCGACCCGACCATGGGCGGCGTCTCCGCGAGCTTCGCGATGTTGGGCGATCTTAATATCGCCGAGCCGAAAGCGCTGATCGGCTTCGCCGGTCCTCGCGTTATCGAGCAGACCGTGCGTGAGAAGCTGCCGCCGGGGTTCCAGCGCAGTGAGTTCCTGATTGAAAAAGGGGCGATCGACATGATTATCCGTCGTCCTGAAATGCGTCTGAAATTAGCCAGCATCCTGGCGAAACTGATGAATCTTCCTTCGCCGCAGGCCGATGCGCCTCACGAAGGCGAGGTGGTACCACCGGTACCGGATCAGGAACCAGAGGCCTGATAATGCAGAGGGCAGGGCCGACAGGCGCTGCCCTTTTTTTTACCGTTAACTCTCGCGGACATCATGGAAAAAGATCCTATTCCTCAGGCCACGTCGCCCCTGGCTACGTGGCTTTCTTATCTGGAGCATCTGCACAGTAAAGCCATCGACCTGGGGCTTTCGCGGGTGAGCGAAGTCGCCGGACGGATGGCGATACTAAAACCGGCGCCGTTTGTCTTTACCGTGGCGGGTACCAACGGCAAAGGCACCACCTGCCGGACGCTGGAATCCGTGCTGATGGCGGCGGGCTATAAAGTTGGCGTGTATAGTTCGCCGCATCTGGTGCGCTATACCGAACGCGTGCGTATCCAGGGCGCCGAGCTGCCGGAAGCGGCGCATACCGCCTCATTTGCCGAAATCGAAGCGGCGCGCGGCGATATCTCGCTGAGCTATTTTGAATTTGGCACGCTGTCCGCGCTATGGCTGTTTAAGCAGGCGCAGCTGGATGTGGTTATCCTGGAGGTGGGCCTCGGTGGGCGCCTGGACGCCACGAATATCGTCGATGCCGACGTGGCGGTGGTCACCAGCATCGCGCTGGATCATACCGACTGGCTGGGGCCGGATCGTGAAAGCATTGGCCGTGAAAAAGCGGGTATCTTCCGCGCCGGTAAACCGGCGGTGGTGGGCGAACCCGATATGCCGCAGACGATTGCCGACGTGGCGAATGAAAAGGGCGCGACGCTGCTGCGCCGCGACCATGACTGGCGCTATAGCGTGACGGACCAGTCATGGAACTTTTCCGATGGTCAGGGCGAGTTGGCAGGGCTACCGTTGCCGCAGGTTCCATTGCCCAACGCCGCGACGGCGCTGGCGGCGCTGCGCGCCAGCGGGCTTAACGTCGCTGAACAGGCGCTGCGCGACGGCATTCATCACGCCATGCTCCCGGGCCGCTTTCAGATTATCAGCGACGCGCCGCGGGTGATCCTCGATGTCGCGCATAACCCGCATGCGGCGGCTTATCTCGCCGGGCGTCTCAAAACCTTAGCGAAAACGGGGCGCGTACTGGCGGTTATTGGTATGCTGCATGATAAAGATATCGCCGGAACCCTGGCGAATCTGGCGCCTGAAGTAGATGCGTGGTACTGCGCGCCGCTGGAAGGGCCGCGCGGCGCCACGGCGGACCAGCTGATTACGCATCTGCGTGCGGGCCAACGTTATGACAGCGTAGCGCAGGCGTGGCATGCCGCTATGGCGGATGCCAAAGCCGAAGATACGGTGCTGGTGTGTGGTTCCTTCCACACGGTAGCGCATGTAATGGAAGAGATAGACGCGGGGAGAATCGGTGGCGAGTAAGTTTCAGAACCGTTTAGTCGGGACGATTGTACTGGTAGCGCTGGGGGTAATTATTCTCCCGGGTCTGCTCGACGGTCAGAAAAAACATTATCAGGATGAGTTTGCGGCGATCCCGTTGGTGCCGAAGCCGGGCGATCGCGATGAGCCGGATATGCTGCCGGCGGCTACCCAGGCGCTGCCTTCGCAGCCGCCGGAAGGCGCCGCGGAAGAGGTGAGAGCGGGAGACGCCGCGGCGCCATCGCTGGATCCGTCGCGCATCCCGGTGAACAACAATAGCTTCGATGAAGTCCAGGAGCCGGTGGTGGCCGCCAAGCCGCAGCCGAAACCACAGCCGAAGCCGGTTGAGAAACCGCAGCCGCAGCAGGTCGCGAAGACCCCGCCGCCGGCGAAACCGCAGCCGCAACCACAGCCGCAACAGCAGCAGGCCGCTATTCCGGCGCCGACCGGAAAAGCCTATGTGGTGCAGTTAGGGGCGTTGAAGAATGCCGATAAGGTTAACGAAATCGTAGGTAAGCTGCGTTCCTCGGGCTTTAAAGCCTGGACATCGCCATCCACGCCGGTTCAGGGTAAAATTACCCGTATTCTGGTGGGGCCGGATGCGTCGAAAGACAAGCTGAAGGGGCAACTCGGCGAGCTGCAGCAGATTTCTGGCCTGAGCGGCGTGGTCATGGGGTATAGCCCGAATTAAAAAATGACATCCGCTCTGATTGGGCGAGCTGGCAGGCGGGTTAACCTGCTGAAACCCTTGCCGGATACGCCCTGAAGAGGCGTCAGGCAGTATGGCGTTGAATGTTTTTTCAGCGCCATTTTTATTTCTGTAGGGCACGGAAATCCCTACGCAAACGTTTTCTTTTTCTGTTAGAATGCGCCCCGAACTGGACGACAGGGCGTAAAATCGTGGGATGTATATGGTCTGGATTGATTACGCCATTATTGCGGTAATTGGTTTTTCCTGTTTGGTTAGCCTTATCCGCGGCTTTGTTCGTGAAGCGTTATCGCTGGTGACATGGGGATGTGCCTTCTTTGTCGCCAGTCATTACTACACTTACCTGGCTGTCTGGTTCACGGGCTTTGAAGACGAACTGGTCCGAAATGGGATTGCTATCGCGATATTGTTTATCGCAACGCTTATCGTCGGCGCTATCGTTAACTATGTGATAGGCGCTCTGGTAGAGAAAACCGGTCTGTCAGGAACAGACAGGGTGTTGGGGATCTGTTTTGGCGCCCTGCGCGGCGTGCTTATCGTCTCCGCTATTCTGTTCTTTCTCGATAGCTTCACCGGTATGGCAAAAAGTGAAGACTGGCAAAAGTCTGAGCTTATCCCGCAGTTCAGTTTCGTTATCAGATGGTTCTTTGACTATCTGCAGAGCTCGTCAAGTTTCTTGCCCAAAGCATAAGCGTTGGGATGTAGCTTAACGAGGAAAAGACGTATGTGCGGTATTGTCGGTATCGCCGGTGTTATGCCGGTAAACCAGTCGATTTATGACGCGTTAACGGTGCTTCAGCATCGTGGGCAGGATGCCGCGGGCATCATCACCATTGATGCAAATAACTGCTTCCGTTTGCGTAAAGCTAACGGACTGGTGAGCGATGTGTTCGAAGCGCGCCACATGCAGCGTATGCAGGGAAATATGGGGATTGGCCACGTCCGTTACCCAACGGCAGGCAGTTCCAGCGCTTCTGAAGCGCAGCCTTTTTACGTTAACTCGCCCTATGGCATTACGTTGGCCCATAATGGCAACCTGACCAATGCCCACGAGCTGCGTCAAAAGCTGTTTGAAGAAAAACGCCGCCACATCAACACCACCTCCGATTCCGAAATTCTGCTCAATATCTTCGCCAGCGAGCTGGATAATTTCCGTCATTACCCGCTGGAAGCCGATAACATTTTCGCCGCTATTGCCGCGACGAACCGCCAGATTCGCGGCGCGTACGCCTGCGTGGCGATGATTATCGGCCACGGTATGGTCGCCTTCCGCGACCCGAACGGTATCCGTCCGCTGGTGCTCGGCAAGCGCGATATCGGCGATGGCCGCACCGAGTACATGGTCGCCTCCGAAAGCGTGGCGCTGGATACACTGGGCTTTGAATTTCTGCGTGACGTCGCGCCGGGAGAAGCGGTCTACATCACCGAGAAAGGCCAGCTGTTTACCCGCCAGTGCGCGGAAAACCCGGTCAGCAACCCATGCCTGTTCGAATACGTCTATTTCGCGCGTCCGGACTCCTTTATCGACAAGATTTCCGTCTATAGCGCCCGTGTGAACATGGGCACGAAGCTTGGCGAGAAAATTGCCCGTGAGTGGGAAGATCTGGATATCGATGTCGTTATTCCGATCCCGGAAACCTCCTGCGATATCGCCCTGGAGATTGCTCGTATCCTCGATAAACCCTATCGTCAGGGCTTCGTCAAAAACCGCTATGTTGGCCGTACCTTTATCATGCCGGGCCAGCAGCTGCGCCGTAAATCCGTGCGCCGTAAGCTGAACGCCAACCGCGCCGAATTCCGTGATAAGAACGTGCTGCTGGTGGATGACTCTATCGTTCGCGGCACCACTTCTGAACAGATTATCGAAATGGCGCGCGAAGCCGGCGCGAAGAAAGTGTATCTGGCCTCCGCGGCGCCGGAAATTCGCTTCCCGAACGTTTACGGTATCGATATGCCGACCGCCAACGAGCTTATCGCCCACGGTCGCGAAGTTGACGAGATCCGTCAGATCATCGGCGCTGATGGCCTGATTTTCCAGGATCTGGACGATCTGATCGAAGCGGTACGCGCTGAGAACCCGGACATTCAACAGTTCGAGTGTTCGGTCTTTAACGGCGTGTACGTCACCAAAGACGTTGACCAACAGTATCTCGATTATCTTGATTCTCTGCGTAACGACGATGCCAAAGCGGTCCAACTGCAAACCGAAGTTGAAAACTTAGAGATGCATAACGAAGGCTAATTGGTCCCTTGTCGCTGGCCCGCCGTCTTTCGAAGACCGCGGGCCTTTTTATTTTTACCCGCCAGGTTGCGTCGGGGACTATAATCCGGCAAAGTCTGCGGCATTACGCGCAAGAGGAATACATCGTGAAACGACTCATTATCGGCATTTCCGGCGCCAGCGGCGCGATTTACGGCGTACGCTTGCTACAGGTTCTGCGTGATGTCGGCGGGGTCGAGACCCATCTGATAATGAGCCAGGCTGCACGTCAGACGCTGTCGCTGGAAACCGACTACTCGCTGCGGGAAGTGCAGGCGCTGGCCGATGTGGTACACGACGCGCGCGATATCGCCGCCAGCATCTCCTCCGGCTCGTTTAAAACCAGTGGGATGGTTATTCTACCGTGCTCGATGAAAACGCTCTCTGGCATCGTCAATAGCTATACCGACGGTCTGCTGACCCGCGCGGCGGACGTGGTGTTAAAAGAGCGCCGCCCGCTGGTGCTTTGCGTACGCGAGACGCCGTTCCACCTGGGGCATCTGCGTTTAATGGTGCAGGCGGCGGAAATGGGCGCGGTGATTATGCCGCCGGTGCCGGCCTTCTATCATCGTCCGCAGACGCTGGACGATGTGATTAATCAGACGGTTAATCGGGTTGTCGATCAGTTTGATATTGAGCTGTCACAGGACCTGTTTACCCGCTGGCAGGGCGGGGCCTGATGCACCTGTTTGGTGCATTTTATTTACCTTTGCCTTCCGCTGGTGCATTTTTGTTGTCCTGATCAAATCCTCGACATTTAATTTGTTTTTTTGCGTTTTGCCGCTGCGGTTTATCCGCCAATGCTGGTATCTTCCCTCTTAAGACAATCTTGCAACTTTATATTAACAAATTTAACGCTGTTACCGGCACGCACCGGGAAAATGGCATAAAACCTGCAAGAACCGTCGGCAACACACATAACCAGACAGCGCACAACATAACAACATCACGACACTTAAGGGCTTTCTATGAAGAAGACGATCCTGGCTCTCTCGTTAATCATGGGAATCAGTAGCGCCGCCAGCGTATCTGCGGCGCTGCCGCAAAGTATCCGCATCGGCACCGATACCACCTATGCGCCTTTCTCGTCGAAGGATTCGAAGGGCAACTTTATTGGCTTTGACATCGATCTGGGCAATGAACTGTGCTCGCGTATCAAGGTGAAGTGCACCTGGGTGGGCAGCGATTTTGACGCGCTGATCCCCTCGCTGAAAGCGAAGAAAATCGACGCGATTATCTCGTCGCTGTCGATTACCGAAAAACGCCAGCAGGAGATTGCTTTCTCTGACAAGCTGTACGCGGCAGACTCTCGTCTGATCGCGGCAAAAGGCTCGCCGATTCAGCCGACGCTGGAGTCGCTGAAAGGCAAGCATGTTGGCGTACTGCAGGGCTCTACTCAGGAGGCCTATGCCAACGAACGCTGGCGCAGCCAGGGCGTGGATGTTGTCGCCTATGCCAACCAGGATCTGATCTATTCCGACCTCGCCGCCGGGCGCCTCGATGCGGCGCTGCAGGATGAAGTCGCGGCCAGCGAAGGTTTCCTCAAACAACCTGCCGGTAAAGATTACGCCTTTGCCGGCCCTTCCGTTAAAGACAAAAAATACTTCGGCGATGGTACCGGCATCGGCCTGCGCAAAGAAGATGGCGAGCTGAAAGCCGCTTTCGACAAAGCGCTGGGTGAAATGCGTAAAGACGGCACCTACGACAAAATGGCGAAGAAATACTTCAACTTTAACGTCTACGGCGATTAAGACTGTAGCGGTCTGGTTATGCCAGGCCGCTCCATTGCGACGCGGTTATTGTTGCCCTTGATAGGTGCAAGCGGTTGACGGCTTGCACCAGAATGGGGCGGCAGCGGTTTTTCTTTGTTCAGAAAGTGCATAGTTAAGCGTTTCTGATGCAAAAAAAACTGCTTTCCTGCGCATTTTGCTTTGCCTTGGCAGGGCGAATAATGGCACGATAACTGACGTAAGTGCTTCTAATAAACCCGTTAGAATGACAGTCTGTTGAGGATAATTATGAAAAAACTGGCGTTGTCTCTTTCCTTGGCGCTGGCCCTTTCCAGCGTTTCCACGGTATTCGCAGCCATTCCACAGAAAATCCGTATTGGTACCGATCCTACTTATGCGCCGTTCGAATCGAAGAATGCGCAGGGGCAATTGATCGGTTTTGACATCGATCTGGCGAAAGAGCTGTGTAAGCGTATTAATACCCAATGTACCTTCGTTGAAAACCCGCTGGATGCGCTGATCCCCTCGTTAAAAGCGAAGAAAATCGATGCGATTATGTCCTCGCTGTCGATTACCGAAAAGCGCCAGCAGGAAATTGCCTTCACCGACAAACTTTATGCTGCTGACTCCCGTCTGGTGGTGAAAAAGGGCAGCGATATTACGCCAGACCTGAGCAAGCTGAAAGGCAAGCGCATTGGCGTGCTGCAGGGCACCACTCAGGAAACCTACGGCAACGAGCATTGGGCGCCGAAAGGCATTGAAATTGTCTCCTATCAGGGCCAGGACAATATCTATTCCGACCTGACTGCGGGCCGTATTGACGCTGCGTTCCAGGATGAGGTCGCCGCCAGCGAAGGTTTCCTCAAACAGCCGATTGGCAAAGATTATCAGTTTGGCGGCCCGTCCATTAAGGATGAGAAGTTATTTGGCGTCGGTACCGGCATGGGCCTGCGTAAAGACGACACCGAGCTGCGTGAGGCGCTAAATAAAGCTTTCGCCGAGATGCGTAAAGACGGCACTTACGACAAGCTGGCGAAGAAATATTTCGACTTTAACGTGTACGGCGACTAATCATCGTTAGTACCTCGCCGCACGCGTTTTCACGTGCGGCGATCGATGACAGACAGGGCAGACAGCATGCTGTACGGGTTCTCACAGGTTATTTTTCAGGGCGCGCTGGTCACCCTTGAGCTGGCGCTTAGCTCGGTGGTGCTGGCGGTCCTTATCGGGCTGGTGGGCGCGGGGGCGAAACTATCCGCCAACCGGCCTATGGCGCTGGTGTTTGAAGGCTATACCACGTTGATCCGCGGGGTGCCGGATCTGGTGCTGATGCTGCTGATTTTCTATGGGCTGCAGATCGCCCTTAACAGCATCACCGATGCATTAGGCATGGCGCAATTTGATATTGATCCGATGATTGCCGGTATTATCACCCTCGGCTTTATCTATGGCGCGTACTTCACCGAAACCTTCCGCGGCGCGTTTCTGGCGGTGCCGAAAGGCCATATTGAAGCGGCGACGGCATTTGGCTTCAGCGGCTGGCAGACGTTCCGCCGCATCCTGTTTCCGGCGATGATGCGCTATGCGCTGCCCGGTATCGGCAACAACTGGCAGGTCATTCTCAAAGCCACTGCGCTGGTGTCGCTGCTCGGTCTGGAAGACGTGGTGAAGGCAACGCAGCTGGCGGGCAAAAGTACCTGGCAGCCGTTCTATTTCGCTATCGTCTGCGGGGCGATCTATCTGGTGTTTACCACGATTTCCAATGGTGTGCTGCTGCTGCTTGAACGCCGCTACTCCGTGGGTGTGAAGAGGGCTGACCTGTGATTGAAATTATTCAGGAGTACTGGAAATCCCTGCTGTGGACCGACGGTTACCGTTTTACCGGCGTGGCGATCACCCTGTGGCTGTTGATTGCTTCAGTGGTGATGGGCGGCATCCTCGCGGTGTTTCTCGCCATCGGGCGCGTATCGAGCAATAAATACATTCAGTTTCCGATCTGGCTGTTTACCTATATTTTCCGCGGTACGCCGCTGTACGTGCAGCTGCTGGTGTTTTACTCCGGGATGTATACGCTGGAAATCGTCAAAGGCAGCGATCTATTGAATGCGTTTTTCCGCAGCGGCCTGAACTGTACGGTGTTGGCATTGACCTTAAATACCTGCGCCTACACCACCGAGATTTTTGCCGGGGCGATTCGTTCGGTCGCGCCGGGCGAGATTGAAGCTGCGCGGGCTTACGGCTTTTCGTCTGTTAAGCTGTATCGCTGCATTATTTTGCCCTCTGCGCTACGTATTGCGTTACCCGCGTACAGCAACGAAGTCATTCTGATGCTGCACTCGACGGCGCTGGCGTTTACCGCCACGGTGCCGGATTTGCTGAAAATCGCGCGCGATATTAACTCGGCGACCTATCAGCCGTTTACCGCTTTCGGTATCGCCGCGGTACTGTACTTAATTATTTCGTATGTGCTGATTAGCTTGTTCCGCAAGGCGGAAAAGCGCTGGTTGCAGCATATCAAACCTTCTTCGACGCACTGAGAAAGCCATGACCGACAATAAATTAAGCGTTATCGATCTGCATAAACGTTACGGCGAGCACGAGGTGCTGAAAGGCGTCTCGCTGAAAGCGAAGGCCGGAGACGTGATTAGTATTATCGGCTCATCGGGTTCTGGTAAAAGTACCTTCCTGCGCTGCATTAACTTTCTGGAGAAGCCAAGCGAAGGAACGATTATCGTCAACGGGCAGAATATTGGCCTGGTGCGCGATAAAGACGGCCAGTTGAAGGTAGCGGATAAAAACCAGCTGCGTCTGCTGCGCACGCGACTGACGATGGTGTTCCAGCACTTCAACCTGTGGAGCCACATGACGGTACTGGAAAACGTCATGGAGGCGCCGATTCAGGTGCTCGGCCTTAACAAACAGGAAGCGCGCGAGCGGGCGGTGAAGTATCTGGCGAAAGTCGGCATCGATGAACGCCAGCAGATCAAATATCCGGTACATCTTTCCGGCGGTCAGCAGCAGCGCGTGTCCATCGCGCGGGCGCTGGCGATGGAGCCGGACGTACTGCTGTTTGATGAACCGACATCGGCACTGGATCCGGAACTGGTGGGCGAAGTATTGCGTATTATGCAAAAACTGGCGGAAGAGGGGAAAACCATGGTGGTCGTCACCCACGAAATGGGCTTTGCCCGCCACGTCTCTTCACACGTGATTTTCCTCCATCAGGGAAGAATCGAAGAAGAGGGGCATCCCGACGAGCTGTTCGGCAACCCGAAAAGCCAGCGCCTGCAGCAGTTCCTTAAAGGTTCACTGAAGTAATCGCCTCTTCCCGGCGGGTTTGCTCGCCGGGAATGACTTAACGCTCCAGCCGGTAGATCCAATCATCGTAATCCACGCCGTTGAGGTGGTAAGCATTTTCCAGCACCTGAATGCGTACAAAACCGTGCTTTTCCAGCAGCCGGGACGATCCCAAATTATTGCCAAGCACCCAGGCATTAATGGCGTGGATGCCAAGGGTGGTAAAGCCGTAATCACAAATCGCGCGCAGCGCTTCGCTGGCGTAGCCCTGACCCTGCGCTTGCGGCAGTAGCGCGTAGCCGACGTCTGCCTCGTGCGGGTTTTTCGCGCTGATGCGCAGACCAATATCCCCCAGCGGTGTGCCGGCAGAATCGCGCAATACAAAGACGCCGGCATCTTCGCAGCGGCATTCAAACACGCTGCGTAGCGCCGTTTCGCTTAACACCTCACCCATGTAACGCATGACGTCAGGATCCTGACGCAGACGCAGAAAAAAGGGCCAATCGGCCGGAGTGAAGCGGGAAAGCAACAGGCGGGGCGTGGTTATCGTAGTCATAAAGCGGTTAATCAGCTAAAACGAAAGCCTACTTTACCACCATACTGCGCCGGGTAACATGCTCGCCCTCGCGAATCAGCCTGCGGGTGGCGTGGCGCTCAGACTTTGCAGGTAGCGCTGCATGCGGTGATTTTCCGGTGAACGGCGAAGCTGGAGCGCCAGGTTGAGGCTATCCAGCAGTTGGGCGTTAGCCACCATCGGCGAATCGGCGGCGATGCGCTTTTCCGCGACTAACCATTCAACGACGGATTTCCAGCGCCAGAGAGGGGAATTGCCTTTCACACGTTGTACGGGGCCGGGAAAGCGCCCGCTGCCGCGAGCGCCCTCTTTTAATAGAGCGATCGCCTGGCGGGAGACGCCGATAAGTTCGGCGATATCGCTCAGCCCGACCAGTGTCGAATCGATGGACTCCACGCGGATATCTGGCAGCGCGGCGGTTTCTACATCGCGGATGGCGGACAGCGCCGCCTGCTCCAGCGATTGGCCCTCGCGATCGAACTCAAGGTAGACCGCGGTACCGTAAAAGCAGACCAGCGCATCGCTACAGCCTGCGGCAAAGAGCGCATCTTCCAGTCCTGGCGTTTGACTGGTGACGCCGGACAGCGTCAGCGTAAAATTAAATATCGGCATCGTTTAGCGTTCCTTATGCGTGATGCGCGCGGTAGCCGGGATGGGACACCGTTCGACCATTCTGATTATTTGCCGGGCGTGGTTTTCAGGGACGGCGGGCGTCGACCAAATGCTCATCATATATTCACGGTGTTCAGCCACGCCGCAGACGAGGCGGCCAAAGCAATGAGCGCTTTTACCTGCAGGCAGCAATATCCACCCCCGCGCCAGCTCCGTGGCGATCGCCATCCTGATATGTTTGTCCGGATGTTCCTTCATCGTTAAATCCTGCTCACAATAAAAAGAGTGTTGACGGTTGTCAACGTGTTTTGAGGGTATATTCCTCGTCAGGACGTTATGGCAGGAGAATATTTTTGCGGTTGGAATGCGCTTCACAAGAAGCGTAGCAAGGAGGACGAGGAACTAACGATTTGCGAGGCGGCTTCCGCCCAAGGGAAGAGAACGGGGAGCCGTCGCTCCCCGTTTATCTACTTAGCCCAATACATCGTTCAGCGCCTCTTCCAGATCGTACCAGCGGAAGCTAAAGCCAGCGGCTTCCAGGCGTTTTGGCAGCGCGCGCTGGCCGCCGAGCACCAGTACCGAGGATTCCCCCATCAGCAGGCGAATGGCGGCGGCGGGAACGCGGAAAATCGCCGGGCGATTGAGCGCGTGGCCGAGAGCGTGGGCAAACTGTTCGTTACGCACGGGATAGGGCGAGACCATATTGAACGGGCCGCGCAGATCGTTATCCAGCAGCCACAGAATACCGTTCACCATATCATCGATATGGATCCACGCCAGATACTGGCGACCGTCGCCGATAGGTCCGCCCAGGCCAAGCTTAAACGCGGGCGTCATTTTGGCCAGGATCCCGCCGCGCGGCGCTAAGACGACGCCGGTGCGCAACAGGCACACGCGCGTGCGATCGCTTTGCGCCTCACAGGCGATTTGCTCCCAGCGGGCGCAAAGTTTATGGGTAAATTCGTTGTGCGGTGGCTCTTCCTCGGTCACCACGACTTCACCGAGATCGCCGTAATAGCCGGTAGCGGAACCGCTAATCAGCACGGAAGGTGGTGTTTCGCTGGCTTTAAATAACGCGACCAGTTGCCGGGTGATGTCCCAGCGGCTGTGACACAGGCGCTCTTTTTGCTCCGCCGTCCAGCGCTTATCGGCGATCGGTTCACCGGCAAGGTTAATGACGGCGTCAAAGCCATCGAGGTTGTTTTGCCCCTCGAAACCGCGCCACAGCGCGACGCGGGGATCGAGACGGGCTTTCGCGCGTTCAGGGTTGCGGGTGGAAACCGTGAGCTGGTGCCCAAGTTCCAGCAGCCTGGGAATAAGATGCCGACCAATGAGCCCGGTACCGCCAGTGAGCAGGATTTTCATACCGCCTCCCTAACAAACGTTTTAGCGCCGCCAGCTCATGGTCATCGATACTGAGTCGGCATAGCGCAGCGCGTGAAGTTTATCGATCTCTACTTCAGCATAAGTGACCCAGTGATGTTCGCATGCGATATTGAGCACATCCTGGGTTAATTTTTCCAGCAGCGAGAAGCGGTTATTCTCAATATGGCTGATGATGCGTTTAGTAATGGTGCGATAGTTCAGAGCATCGTTGATGTCTTCGCTGTCGCGAGCCTTATCGGCCGGATAGTGAATCACCACATTCACCAATACGTCCTGTCGGTTGGCGATCTCTTCCTCTTTGATTCCAATAAAAGTACGCAGGCGCAGGTTCTTAATACGAATAATGGCGTCTGGCTGAGACATTGCAGGCTTCCTCCGTGTAGTAATTTCCGCAATCATACATGAAAGCACGCCCTGCGAGCAGGGGATTAATAATGTTGCGTTTTGAGTAGCGCTTGTTGCGTTGCCGGGCGCTGGCGGATGCGTTCAAACCAGTTATGCACCGCCGGGAACTGGCTAAGATCGATGCGTTGGCGCTGGTGGGCATTAATCCATGGCCAGCAGGCGATATCGGCGATACTGTAGTGCTCGCCGCCCAACCATGGACTGGCTTCAAGACGCCGGTTCATTACGCCATAGAGGCGCTGGCTTTCGACCTGATAGCGTTCAATGGCGTAAGGGACAGCCTGAGGCGCGTGATGGTTAAAGTGGTGGTTTTGCCCAAGCATCGGCCCCAGACCGCCGACCTGCCAGAATAGCCATTGCAGGGTGGTATGCCGCTCGCGCAGCTCGCCGCTCAATAATTTTCCCGATTTTTCCGCCAGATAGAGCAGGATCTCTCCGGACTCAAACAGGCTTAACGGCGCGCCGCCGTCGACCGGAACGTGGTCAACGATCGCCGGGATCTTATTATTTGGCGAGATAGCCAGAAACTGCGGGCGAAACTGTTCACCTTTGCCGATATCGACGCGTATCAGGCGATAGGCCAGCTGCGCCTCTTCCAGAAAAAGGATGATTTTGTGGCCGTTGGGGGTGGGTGCATAGTAAAGATCGATCATGAGGTCTCCCGCCATCGAAGGTCGCAAACGTTTCGAGTATAGGCGACCTGCGCCATCGCGGGGCAAAGATTATATTGCGAAATCCTCATGCGGCTGCCAGTGACATCTTATAGCAGACCAGCTATGTTGATTTATCTCCCCCTGGCTTCATTGAGGATGTCATGAATCAGCCTGTTATTACCCTGTGGTCCGATGCCGATTTTTTCTCCCCCTATGTGATGTCCGTGTATGTGGCGCTGCAGGAAAAAAGCCTGCCGTTCACCCTTAAAACCGTCAATCTCGACAGCGGCGAGCATCTGCAGCCGGGCTGGAAGGGCTACTCCGCGACACGGCGCGTGCCGCTGCTGGAAGTGGATAATTTTTCGCTAAGCGAATCCTCGGCCATTACCGAATACCTTGACGAACGCTTTGCGCCGCCGGAGTGGGAGCGCTTGTATCCGCACGACCTGCAAAAACGCGCGCGGGCGCGGCAGGTGCAGGCCTGGCTGCGAAGCGATCTGATGCCCATACGCGAAGAACGTTCTACCGACGTGGTGTTTGGCGGCGCGAAGAAGCCCGCGCTTAGCGCCGCGGGGCAAACCAGCGCGGCTAAACTCTTTGCGACCGCCGGCGCGCTTTTGGCGCATGGCGGGCAGAATCTGTTTGGCGAATGGTGTATTGCCGATGCCGATCTTGCGCTGATGCTAAACCGTCTGGTGCTGAACGGCGACGAGGTGCCGGAAGCGCTGGCGGACTACGCGACCTTCCAGTGGCAGCGGGCGTCTGTTCAGCGTTATGCCGCACTGTCGGCTAAACGTAGCGGCTGATAAGCGCAGGCAGTTCCGTTATCATAGACAGACCGTATTGTCTGGTAAGGGGTTGATATGAAACTGATGTTCGCATCCGATATTCACGGTTCGCTGCCTGCGACCGAACGCGTTCTGGAACGCTTCGCGCAGAGCGGGGCGCAGTGGCTGGTTATCCTCGGCGATGTGCTTAATCACGGGCCGCGCAACGCGCTGCCGGAAGGGTATGCGCCGGCGCAGGTCGCCGAGCGGCTGAACAGCGTCGCGCAGCGGATTATCGCCGTCCGCGGTAACTGTGATAGCGAAGTCGATCAAATGCTGCTGCATTTCCCCATTACCGCCCCCTGGCAGCAGGTGCTTAGCGAACGCTACCGCCTGTTTCTGACCCACGGTCATCTCTATAGTCCGGATAATTTGCCGCCGCTCGCCGCTGGCGATGTACTGGCTTATGGTCATACTCATATTCCGGTTGCCGAGAAACGCGGCGAAATTTTCCTCTTCAATCCTGGCTCTGTGAGCATCCCGAAAGGCGGCTTTGCCGCCAGCTACGGCATGCTGGAAGATGATCGGCTGCAGGTTTTCGCACTCAAAGATAATCAGGTTATTGCAGAGGCCGCGATTTACCCGTAATTTACCCCTCAATCGTAAAGACGCGCCGCGAGAGCGCTTAAAAGTAAGGTTTCCTGATGGCGGAACAGAAGCATTTGGCAAGCACAGAATGGGTCGATATTGTTAATGAAAACAATGAGGTGATAGCACAGTCCAGCCGCGAGCAAATGCGCGCGCAGTGTCTGCGTCACCGCGCGACCTATATTGTGGTTCATGATGGGATGGGCAAAATTCTGGTGCAGCGCCGTACCGAGAGCAAGGATTTCATGCCGGGTATGCTGGATGCGACCGCCGGCGGCGTGGTGCAGGCGGATGAACAGCTGCTGGACTCGGCGCGCCGCGAAGCGGAAGAAGAGCTGGGGATTGCGGGCGTGCCTTTTGCCGATCATGGCCAATTCTATTACGAAGATAAACACTGCCGCGTCTGGGGCAGCCTGTTTAGCTGTGTTTCTCATGGCCCGTTCGCCCTGCAGGAAGAAGAGGTTAGCGAAGTATGCTGGCTGACGCCGGAAGAGATCACCGCGCGCTGCGATGAGTTCACCGCCGATTCGCTGAAAGCGCTGGCGCTGTGGATGACCCGTAATGCGGGCAATACCGGCCACGATCGCGACGAGTCGGAAGAAGACGAAGCGTAATTTCCTTTACGGGTTAGCGTCAAAAAAAAGGCAGCCATTTGGCTGCCTTTTTTGTCTCAGCGGAAGATTAGTTCTGCTGCTGAGAAGACTGAATCGCCGTCAGTGCGATGGTGTAGACGATATCGTCTACCAGCGCGCCGCGGGACAGGTCGTTTACCGGCTTACGCATACCCTGCAGCATCGGCCCGATGGAGATCAGGTCAGCGGAACGCTGTACGGCTTTGTAAGTGGTGTTACCGGTGTTCAGATCCGGGAAGATGAACACGGTTGCGCGGCCAGCTACCGGAGAGTTCGGCGCTTTGGACTTCGCTACGTCGGCCATTACTGCGGCATCATACTGCAGCGGACCGTCGATCATCAGGTCAGGACGTTTTTCCTGCGCCAGACGAGTCGCTTCGCGTACTTTTTCTACATCGCTACCTGCGCCGGAGGTGCCGGTGGAGTAGGAGAGCATCGCCACGCGCGGTTCGATACCAAAGGCAATCGCAGAATCAGCGGACTGAATTGCGATTTCCGCCAGCTGTTCTGCCGTCGGATCCGGGTTGATCGCGCAGTCGCCGTAAACGTAAACCTGTTCCGGCAGCAGCATGAAGAATACGGAAGAGACCAGCGAGCTACCCGGCGCCGTTTTGATAAGCTGCAGCGGCGGACGGATGGTATTGGCGGTGGTGTGAACCGCGCCGGATACCAGGCCGTCGACTTCGTCTTGTTCCAGCATCAGGGTGCCAAGAACCACGTTATCTTCCAGCTGCTCGCGCGCAACCGCTTCGGTCATGCCTTTGTTCTTACGCAGTTCGACCAGACGCGCCACGTAGCTTTCGCGTACCACTTCCGGATCGACGATTTCAATGCCTGCGCCCAGCTCTACGCCCTGAGAGGCCGCAACGCGGTTGATCTCATCCGGGTTGCCCAGCAGCACGCAGGTGGCAATACCGCGCTCGGCACAGATGGCCGCCGCTTTAACGGTACGCGGTTCGTCGCCTTCCGGCAGAACGACGCGTTTGCCCGCTTTACGCGCCAGCTCGGTCAGCTGGTAGCGGAAGGCTGGCGGAGACAGACGACGGCTGCGCTCGGAGGTCGCGGTCAGCGATTCGATCCAGTCGGCGTTGATATAGTTGGCAACGTATTCCTGAACTTTCTCGATGCGCTCGTGATCGTCAACCGGTACTTCCAGGTTGAAGCTCTGCAGGCTCAGAGAGGTCTGCCAGGTGTTGGTGTTAACCATGAATACCGGCAGGCCGGTGGCGAAAGCACGTTCGCACAGTTTGCTGATGCGCGCGTCCATTTCATAGCCGCCGGTCAGCAGGATGGCGCCGATTTCTACGCCATTCATCGCCGCCAGGCAGGCAGCGACCAGTACGTCTGGACGGTCTGCGGAAGTCACCAGCAGAGACCCCGGACGGAAGTGCTCCAGCATGTGCGGAATGCTGCGCGCGCAGAAGGTTACGGACTTCACGCGGCGAGTATTGATGTCGCCTTCGTTGATCACGGTCGCATTCAGGTGATGCGCCATGTCGATAGCGCGCGTGGCGATCAGATCGAAGCTCCATGGCACCGCGCCCAGCACCGGCAGCGGGCTGCCGTTCTGCAGCTGCGCCGGGTCGATCTTCACGACTTTCGCTTTAGACGAGTCGTCGAAGATTTCGGACAGGTCAGGGCGGGTACGGCCTTGTTCATCAACCGGAGCATTCAGTTTGTTAACGATAACGCCAGTGATGCTGGTGTTTTTCGCGCCGCCGAAGCTGTTGCGAGTCAGTTCGATACGCTCGTTCAGCTGTTCCGGGGTATCGGTGCCCTGAGACATCACGAAGACGATTTCCGCGTTAAGCGTTTTTGCGATTTCGTAGTTCAGAGACTGAGCGAACTGGTGTTTACGGGTCGGGACCAGGCCTTCAACCAGCACCACTTCAGCATCCTGAGTGTTGGCATGGTAGTTGGCGATGATCTCTTCCATCAGCACGTCTTTCTGGTTGCTGGACAGCAGCGACTCAACGTGGCTCATGTTCATCGGCTCAGCGGCAGTCGTCGTTGAAGAGCTGGCGCGAACGATGGTGGTAGTCTGGTCTGGAGTATCGCCACCGGAACGCGGCTGGGCGATAGGTTTAAAGACGCTCAGGCGAACGCCTTTGCGTTCCATAGCGCGGATAACACCGAGGCTGACGCTGGTCAGGCCTACGCTGGTTCCGGTAGGGATCAGCATGATAGTACGGGACACGATATATCCTCTTTCGTTACCGCCAGTTTTAGGCGGGATACAAAACAGCACCGCCAGCTTACCATCATGCTTCAAGTGGCAACTCGAAGACGTCAGGGTTATCGCTGGCGGTGTGGAATTAAGCGGTCAGACGGTGTGCGTCTTGAGCGATCACCAGCTCTTCGTTGGTCGGGATAACCACGGCAGGGCGGGTGCCTTCTTTGTTGATGAAGCCAGACTTGCCGAAACGGGCAGCCAGGTTACGCTCGTGATCAACTTCGAAGCCCAGAACGCCGAGTTTACCCAGGGACAGTTCACGAACCATCGCGGCGTTTTCACCGATACCACCGGTGAAGACAACGGCGTCCAGACGACCGTCCATCAGCGCAGTGTAAGAACCGATGTACTTCGCCAGGCGGTGACAGTAAACGTCCATTGCGCGCTTAGCGTCAGCTTTATCCGCGTAGTTGTCTTCAACGTAGCGGCAGTCGCTGGTGACTTCGGTCAGACCCAGCAGGCCGGACTCTTTGGTCAGCATTTTGTTGATAGCATCTACGCTCATACCCAGCGCGTCGTGCAGGTGGAAAATGATTGCCGGGTCGATATCGCCAGAGCGAGTACCCATCACCAGACCTTCCAGCGGGGTCAGACCCATGGAGGTATCAACGCATTTACCGTTACGGATAGCGGAAACGGAACCGCCGTTGCCGAGGTGGCAGGTGATGATGTTCAGTTCTTCAACCGGCTTGTTCAGAACCTTAGCGGCTTCCTGAGTCACATAGTAGTGGCTGGTGCCGTGCGCGCCGTAACGACGTACGCCGTGCTCTTTGTACAGGCTGTACGGCAGGGCGTACAGGTAGGACTCTTCCGGCATGGTCTGATGGAACGCGGTGTCGAACACGGCAACGTTCTTGTCTTTCAGATGCGGGAAGGATTTCAGCGCTTCAGCGATACCGATCAGATGCGCCGGGTTGTGCAGCGGTGCGAAGGAAGCGGAGTCTTTGATGCCCTGAATAACGGAATCGTCGATGACAACGGAACTGGTGTATTTTTCACCGCCGTGAACGATACGATGGCCAATTGCGGTCAGCTGTGCTGACAGTTCTGGTTTTTGTGCCAGAATAGTGTTAACGATAAAGTTCAGCGCTTCACTGTGAGCGGCGCCTGCGCCTAACTCAGCTTCGTGTTTGCCGCCGTCCATTTTCCATTTGATACGGGCTTCAGGAAGATGGAAACATTCGGCTAAACCGGAGAGATATTCGTCACCGTTAACGGCATCCAGGATAGCAAATTTCAGGGAAGAGCTACCGCAGTTCAGAACCAGTACTAACTTACTCGACATGGAAGTACCTTTTATGATACGTGGCTAAAAAAACATCAGTGTGTCACAAAGCGTAGCGCAGGATGACATCGACATTTATGATTAACATCATGCCTTGTTCTGTTTTCTGGCACGATGAGGGAAGTACATATGATTTTATGTCATTTTGCATAATTTTCCGCCAGCAGCAGAATATGCGATAATTTGACTAACCTGGTAAAAGGGTCTAACCGCCCTCTCAGGTGGGCACAGGATACCTGATTGCCGCACCCATTGCCAAAATCTTTTGAACGTTGTCATGCACAGTTGGTGTTTTGCACGAAAATTTTAAGTTTTATATGTAAAGTTGAGGTATAGCCATGTCGACCCCTGAGAATCGCCCCGTTAGCTTTTTTAGCTTGTTTCGTCGCGGGCAGCACTATGCGAAGACCTGGCCCCTCGATAAGCGGCTGGCGCCGGTGTTTATCGAAAACCGCATTATTCGCGCCACCCGCTACGCGATTCGCATCATGCCGCCGGTTGCGGTCTTCACCCTGTGCTGGCAGATAGCGCTCGGCGGCCAGCTCGGCCCGGCCGTCGCCACCGCGCTATTTGCCTTAAGCCTGCCGATGCAGGGGCTGTGGTGGTTGGGCAAGCGTTCCGTCACGCCATTACCGCCATCAATACTGAACTGGTTTTATGAAGTGCGCGGCAAATTACAAGAGGCCGGTCAGGCGTTAGCGCCGGTTGACGGCAAGCCGGATTACCAGGCGCTGGCTGACACGCTTAAGCGCGCCTTCAAACAACTGGATAAAACTTTCCTTGATGATTTGTAATTCCATACGGAAAACGCATATAAAAGAAGGCGCATGATTTATGCGCCTTCTTTATTTCACGCCGTAAGTGCTACAGGAGTCAAAAATGGAAATGACCAATGCGCAGCGTCTGATTTTGTCCAATCAGTACAAGATGATGACTATGCTCGACCCGGACAACGCTGAACGTTACCGCCGTCTACAGACCATCATCGAGCGTGGATATGGGCTGCAAATGCGCGAGCTGGACCGCGAATTTGGCCAACTGACGGAAGAAACCTGCCGGACGATTATCGATATCATGGAGATGTACCACGCGCTGCACGTCTCGTGGACCAACCTCAAAGATGCGTCCGGTATTGATGAACGCCGGGTCACCTTCCTTGGCTTTGATGTCGCCACTGAGGCCCGTTATCTCGGCTATGTGCGCTTTATGGTCAATGTAGAAGGGCGCTATAGCCACTTCGACGCAGGAACTCACGGCTTTAACTCGCAGACGCCGATGTGGGAAAAATACCAGCGTATGCTGGCCGCCTGGCACTCCTGTCCGCGCCAGTATCATTTGAGTAGTAACGAAATTAACCAAATTATTAATGCCTGATGGAGGTGCCCGTGCAGTGTAAAGGTTTCCTGTTCGATCTCGACGGGACGCTGGTGGATTCTTTACCGGTTGTCGAGCGTTCATGGTGTAAATGGGGCGATCGTTTCGGCATTCCGCATGATGAAATTCTCGGTTTCATTCACGGTAAACAGGCCATCACTTCGATTCGTCATTTTATGCCGGGGCGCAGCGAAGAGGATATTCAGGCCGAGTTCCGCTTTCTTGAGCAGATTGAAGCCACTGATATCGAAGGCATTGTCGCACTGCCGGGCGCGTTAAGCTTGCTGAATACGCTTAATGAAGCGGGGATCCCGTGGGCTATCGTGACTTCGGGTTCCATTCCGGTCGCTCACGCCCGCCACCGCGCGGCAGGTCTGCCGATGCCGAAAGTGTTTGTCACCGCCGAGCAGGTGAAGAAGGGGAAACCGGCGCCGGATGCCTATCTGCTCGGCGCTGAACTGCTGGGGATACCGGCGCAACAGTGCGCGGTGGTTGAAGATGCGCCGGCGGGGCTGCTTTCCGGGCTGGCTGCCGGATGCCGCACCATCGCCGTCAACGTTCCGGCGGATGCGCCGCGTCTTGATGAAGCCGATCTGGTGCTGACAACCCTCGAGAGCTTGCGCATTGAGCGGCAGGCGGACGGCAATGTTCAGGTGAATCTTAAAGCATAATCTCATGATTTAGCCCCGCGTCGCCGGGGCTTTTTTATGCCACAATTCCGGCTCCCTCTTCAGACAAGGATAAGTTGTGAACGGTGAATTGATTTGGGTGTTATCGCTACTGGCCATCGCGGTTGTCTTGTTTGCAACCGGCAAGGTGCGCATGGATGCCATCGCGCTGATGATCATTGTTGCGTTTGTGCTTAGCGGTACGTTAACCCTCAGCGAGGCCTTCTCCGGCTTTAGCGATCCGAACGTTATTCTCATTGCTGCGCTATTTATCATTGGCGATGGCCTGGTGCGCACCGGCGTGGCGACTAAAATGGGCTCCTGGCTGGTCAAGGTTGCCGGCAATAGCGAAACCAAAATGCTGGTCTATCTGATGCTCACCGTTGCCGGGCTGGGCGCGTTTATGAGCTCAACCGGCGTCGTGGCGATATTTATTCCGGTGGTGCTCAGCGTCTCGTTGCGCATGAATACCTCGCCATCGCGGCTGATGATGCCGCTGAGCTTCGCCGGGCTGATTAGCGGCATGATGACCCTGGTGGCGACGCCGCCGAACCTGGTGGTCAACAGTGAACTGCTGCGCGAGGGGTTGCATGGATTCAGTTTCTTCAGCGTGACTCCGATTGGTCTGGTGGTGCTGGTGTTAGGTATCGTCTATATGCTGGTGATGCGTTTTATGCTGAAGGGCGAAGATGACAGCGCCGCTCGCGATGGCCGCAAGAAAAGCACCTTTCGCGATTTAATCAAAGAGTACCGCCTCACCGGTAGGGCGCGCCGACTGGCGATTCGTCCGGGCTCGCCGATGATCGGTCAGCGGCTTGATGATTTAAAGCTGCGTGAACGCTACTGCGCCAACGTTATCGGCGTTGAGCGCTGGCGGCGTTTTCGCCGGGTGATTGTCAACGTTAACGGGGTATCGGAGTTTCGCGCCCGCGACGTGTTGCTTATCGATATGTCGGCTTCCGATGTCGATCTGCGGCAGTTTTGCGGCGAACAGATGCTTGAGCCGATGGTGCTGCGTGGCGAATACTTTTCCGACCAGGCGCTGGACGTCGGCATGGCGGAAGTCTCATTAATCCCTGATTCAGAGCTTATTGGTAAAACGGTGCGCGAGATGGCCTTCCGTACCCGTTTCGGTCTGAATATCGTCGGCCTGAAGCGCGATGGCACAGCGCTCGACGGCGCGGTCGTCGATGAACCGCTGCAATTAGGCGACATTATGCTGGTGGTCGGCAACTGGCGGCAGATAGCCATGCTGGCAAAACGCGGCCGTGATTTTGTGGTGCTGAATATGCCGGTTGAGGTCAACGATGCGTCGCCCGCTCACAGCCAGGCGCCGCACGCCATATTCTGCCTGGTGTTGATGGTAGCGCTGATGCTTACCGATGAAATTCCCAACCCCATTGCCGCAATCATCGCCTGCCTGTTGATGGGCAAGTTTCGCTGCATCAATGCGGAGAGCGCCTACAAGGCGATTCACTGGCCGAGTATCATTTTGATCGTGGGGATGATGCCGTTTGCCCTGGCATTGCAGAAGACCGGCGGCGTGGATTTGGTGGTGCAGGGGTTAATGGACGTCGCCGGGAGCAAAGGCCCCTACTTGATGCTGGGTTGTCTGTTTGTGATGTGCGCGGCGATTGGTCTGTTTATCTCTAACACCGCGACGGCGGTGCTGATGGCGCCGATTGCTCTGGCGGCGGCGAAATCGATGGGGGTATCGCCGTATCCCTTCGCCATGGTGGTGGCGATGGCGGCTTCGGCGGCCTTCATGACCCCGGTCTCTTCACCGGTTAACACGCTGGTGCTCGGACCCGGTAAATATTCGTTCAGTGATTTTGTCAAAATCGGTGTGCCCTTCACCGTACTGGTGATGGTGGTCTGCGTGCTGCTGATCCCGGTACTCTTTCCGTTTTAATTCATTCAGGCCGGGCAGGGGATGCCCGGCCCGTATATTAAAGCGGTGAATCCTGGCTGATTTCATCAAGCGACAGCTGGAAGCTCGGGACAAACACCTGCATAAAGTAATCCATCTCCGGGCTGCGGCGCGACTCCAGCGTTTTTTCCAGCCGACCTTTAGCCAGCAGGAATTCGTTATTGCCGGCGGAAAGCTCTTCAAGACATTTCAGATAGGCGCACAGGGCGTCGGCCTGCTTCACAATCGACTGCTCTTCTTCACTGTAATGATGCTCATCAATCAGGGGCTCAAAGATATCGCGCAGCTCATCGGGAACCATATCGACCAGTTTTTGCTGAGCGATTTTCTCAATCGCCTTATATTCCTGGGCAATCTGCGAATTGAAGTATTTCACCGGCGTGGGCAGATCGCCGGTGAGGACCTCGGAGGCATCGTGATACATCGCCAGCAGGGCAATACGTTCGGCGTTGACCTGGCCGCCAAACTTGCGGTTCTTAATCGCCGCCAGCGCGTGGGCGACCATCGCCACCTGCAAACTGTGCTCGGAGACGTTCTCGGTACGCACGTTGCGCATCAATGGCCAGCGGTTAATTAGTTTCAGGCGGGAGAGGTGGGCAAAGAAATGACTCTGACTCATAGGAACCCTTAAGCGGTGACAACATCAGGTTCCATTGTGCGCAGGGATCGCCGCCGGATGCAAATACCGGCGGCGGCGCGATTAAAGCTGATGATAGCCGGAGAGGAAGCGGCCAAAGCGGGAAATCGCCATTTCCAGGTCATCTTCACGCGGCAGGGTGACGATACGCACGTGATCCGGCCACGGCCAGTTAAAGGCGGTACCCTGAACCAGCAGCACTTTCTCCTGTAGCAGGAAATCGAGCACCATTTTCTGGTCATCGTGGATATTAAAGCGTTTAGCATCGATTTTCGGGAACATATACAGCGCGCCTTTCGGCTTGACGCAGGAGACGCCCGGGATCTCGTTGATTAACTCCCAGGCGCGGTTGCGCTGCTCATACAAACGCCCGCCCGGAATGATAAATTCGCTAATGCTCTGGTAGCCGCCCAGCGCGGTTTGGATAGCGTGTTGCGCCGGGACATTCGCGCACAGACGCATTGAGGCCAGCATTTCCAGCCCTTCGATATAGCCTTTGGCGTGCTTTTTCGGCCCGTTCAGCACCATCCAGCCCTGGCGGAAACCGGCGACGCGATAGGTCTTCGACAGTCCGTTGAAGGTGACGGTCAGCATATCCGGCGCCAGCGCGGCGATAGAGTGGTGTTCGGCGTCGTCATACAGGATCTTGTCGTAGATTTCGTCGGCGAAAATAATCAGGTTGTGCTGACGGGCGATCTCGACTATCTCCTGCAGCAGCTCTTTGGAATAAACGGCGCCCGTTGGGTTATTCGGGTTAATGATGACGATCCCGCGGGTGCGTGGCGTAATTTTGGCGCGGATATCGTCGAGATCCGGGAACCAGTCTGAAGATTCGTCGCACAGATAGTGCACCGCTTTGCCGCTGGAAAGCGAGACAGCCGCGGTCCACAGCGGGTAGTCCGGGGCCGGAACGAGCATTTCGTCGCCGCTGTTGAGCAGCGCCTGCATGGCCTGGACGATCAGCTCTGAAACGCCGTTACCGATATAGATATCTTCCACGGTAACATCGCGCATTCCGCGCGCCTGGTAGTGCTGCATAATTGCTTTACGGGCGGAATAGAGACCTTTTGAGTCGCTGTAGCCCTGGGCGGTCGGCAGATTGCGGATAACGTCGACGAGGATTTCGTCAGGCGCATCAAAGCCGAACGGCGCCGGGTTGCCGATATTCAGCTTGAGTACCTTGTTGCCTTCTTCTTCAAGGCGTTTTGCTTCTTTTAGAACCGGACCGCGGATGTCGTAACAGACATTCTCTAACTTGCTGGATTTTTCGATAGGGGACATGAACCTTTGACCTTTTAGCTGTTATCGCCACTCCCTGCCGTGGAAGTCAGCACGGAACAATGTACTCCGCATCCCCGCTGTTTTGAAGGGTTAACAGGAGAAGATTTTGCGAATAGTATTTTTTTAGAGTAATGAATTTATCTGTGTAATGGCGTTATTCTTTATATAATGTGCCTGATATGGGTTTTTGAATGGTTTTATGTTGCGCATATTGCGCAATTGTATGGATGTTTATCTGGTTTGTTGCTGAAGGAAAAAGCGGCTTGCCTGAATTTTAACCGCTAAAAGACACTATGCTAATAAGAAAGAGGGCGACGACAACTGTAGCAACTATGTTAATTTTTTTTAATAAAACATGCCAATTAATGAATCAGGTATATTTGATTGCATGGATTATTTCGGCTTTTGTTAATTTAATTATAGTGCTGCAAAAATGTTTAAAATTACCTTAGATAATACTGATTAGCGCTTATAAATATTGTGGTTTTCGGTTAGGATATGACGGTTAATATCGACGTGTAAACCTCTGTTTAACGGCGTGATTTTATTAATATATTGTTATTGCAGGCTTTTTTGTTTGTGTTCCAGCAAGCGTTGTTATCTGTGTCGGGCTTCCGGTCGTAACGACATTTGTTATTGCAGACTTTGTTTGAGATTCATCACATAACGTAAGTCTCAGTAATTAAAAATGCGTAGAGCTACGAACAAAATATTACTCAAATTTTTCGCACATTTGTCGCGAACGAGTGCTTTCACATGCAATGACGTTCTTCCAGTTGTCACCCGCGGCAATTGTCCGCTCGGCACGAGGCTCATGGAATAGCCGGAAACCTGGATACAGCATCAACAAGGCAGGCCAGCATTAGCGCCTGTAAGTGAAGAAATATGATAAATGCAAATCGTCCGATACTAAATCTCGATCTCGATCTGCTGCGGACCTTCGTCGCCGTCGCCGATCTGAGTACCTTTGCGGCAGCCGCTGCCGCGGTATGTCGTACCCAGTCCGCCGTCAGCCAGCAGATGCAGCGACTGGAGCAACTGGTTGGCAAAGAGCTTTTCGCTCGTCATGGGCGTAATAAATTACTGACTGAGCAGGGGATCCAACTGCTCAGCTACGCGCGCAAAATACTGCGTTTTAATGATGAAGCCTGCATGTCGCTGATGTTTGGCAGTTTGCAGGGGACGTTGACTATCGGCGCCTCCGATGAAACGGCGGATACCATCCTGCCTTATCTGCTCAATCGAATCGGCAGCTTCTATCCCAAACTGACGCTGGAAATTAAGGTCCTGAATTACGCCGATATCGTTGCGAAGTTGGGCAACGGCGAGATTGACCTGGCGTTAACCACTCATCAAACCGGCGAATTTGATGTCCTGACGCTGCGTACCTCGCCGACGCTGTGGTATTGCGCCGCGGATTACGTACTGGCGCACGGTGAATCTGTTCCGCTGGTGCTGCTCGAAGAGTCCGGGCCGTTTCGCGAAGATATCATCTCGGCGCTGAATGCCGCGCAGGTCCCCTGGCATCTGGCGCATGCCGCCAGTTCTCTGGCGCATGCCGCCAGTTCTCTGGCCGGGGTGAAGGCGGCGGTGAAAGCGGGGCTTGGCGTCACCGCGCGTCCGGTAGAAATGATGAGTCCGGAACTGCGCGTGCCGGGTAAAAGCGATGGTTTGCCAGGCCTACCGGATACCCACTATGTGCTGAGCTGCAATCCACAGCGGGAAAACGAGCTGGCGCAGGCGATTTTTCAGTCCCTGAGCCAGGACCATAATCCGTGGAACACGGAAACGCTGTATACCCCGGAAGGGGGAGACGGATCTCTGGTTTCATAAAGCGAAATTATCATATATCGATCACAATAATCCGGTAACAAAATGTAAGTGTAAAAAAGAGCCGCCGATCGACAAAATGAGGTCAGTGGCTCTTTTTTTTTATATTTTACAAGGATTTTAAGCAGTTTAATAATTTATTGATATATGAATCAATGAGTTGGATTGAAAGCGACCATTGTTTCCCTGTTTTTAGCTGCAGTTTCAATACTTCCTGCTAATGTTAAAAAACCGGACGGATTGTTGCCGTTTTCCAGATGTAATTAACAAAAGCGTGTCACAGATCAAGAAAATACCCCTACTTGGGGGGAGGAATCGCGGCCAAATCCTGTCAAAATAGATTGGCGAAACTGATTTACGTCTAAAACGGACACGATTCAACAACACTAAATCCGAATGATATGCAAGGTTATTACGCAACAAAGGGCATTTAATGTTAATGAAAAGATTCCAATGTAAATTAATGTAGTTAAAACTTTTGTTAAAGTTGACAAAAGGTTAAAGAAAGGGGTAAAAAGCCACGGCATTTGGGCTTCCTCATCAACCAGGGACGCTTTTTTGCAAGGTCATTTTTTTATTCCTCCCGTGAAACGCTGTGGCGTTCATCTGCCATCAAGAGCAGAGGGTTTTGGCGCTACACTTTTTTGGTTAAGCAATGCGTATGTCAACATCCACTGAAGTCATCGCTCATCATTGGGCATTCGCTATATTTCTCATCATCGCTATCGGTCTGTGCTGCCTGATGCTCGTCGGCGGCTGGTACCTTGGCGGTCGCGCGCGCGCGCGTAGCAAAAACACGCCGTTTGAATCGGGGATCGACTCCGTTGGTTCGGCCCGCTTACGTCTTTCTGCGAAGTTTTATCTGGTCGCCATGTTCTTCGTTATCTTCGACGTGGAAGCCCTGTATCTCTACGCATGGTCAACATCCATTCGCGAAAGCGGCTGGGTTGGCTTTGTGGAAGCCGCAATTTTCATTTTAGTGCTACTGGCTGGTCTGGTTTACCTCGTTCGCATCGGCGCACTGGACTGGACGCCTGCGCGTTCCCGTCGCACGCTGGTTAACCCGGAAACAGACAGTCCCACTAACCGTCATATGCAGTAAAAGCGAGGCAATAAGATGGATTATACGCTCACCCGCATAGATCCTAACGGTGAGAACGACCGTTACCCCCTGCAAAAACAGGAGATCGTAACTGACCCCCTGGAGCAAGAAGTCAATAAAAGCGTGTATATGGGGAAACTCGAACACGCGCTGCATGACATGGTGAACTGGGGCCGTAAGAACTCGATTTGGCCGTACAACTTCGGCCTGTCTTGCTGCTATGTAGAAATGGTGACGTCATTCACTGCGGTGCATGACGTTGCGCGTTTTGGCGCGGAAGTACTGCGTGCCTCTCCGCGTCAGGCCGACCTGATGGTGGTCGCCGGTACCTGCTTCACCAAAATGGCCCCGGTTATTCAGCGCCTGTACGATCAGATGCTGGAGCCGAAGTGGGTTATCTCTATGGGCGCATGCGCTAACTCCGGCGGGATGTACGATATCTACTCCGTCGTCCAGGGCGTGGACAAGTTTATTCCGGTTGATGTTTACATCCCGGGCTGTCCGCCGCGTCCGGAAGCTTATATGCAGGCGCTGATGCTGCTGCAGGAATCCATTGGTAAAGAGCGCCGTCCTCTCTCTTGGGTGGTTGGCGATCAGGGCGTCTATCGCGCCAACATGCAATCCGAGCGCGAGCGTAAACGCGGCGAACGAATTGCGGTGACCAATCTGCGGACTCCGGACGAGATTTAACTTGCGCCTGCGGGCGGGAACCAGACTTCGCAAATCAATCTACAAAAGCAGCGAAGCCTCGCCCGGCAGTCACCACGGACCTTTTGCAATGGTGAACAATATGACTGATTTAACCGCGCATGACGCCGCACCAGCCTGGCAAACCCGCGATCACCTTGATGACCCGGTGATCGGCGAACTGCGCAACCGTTTTGGGCCGGATGCCTTTACCGTTCAGCCTACCCGTACCGGCGTTCCGGTGGTATGGGTGAAGCGCGAACAGCTGCTCGAGGTGGGTGATTTCCTGAAGAGATTGCCTAAACCTTACGTGATGCTGTTTGACCTGCACGGCATGGACGAACGTTTACGTACACACCGCGATGGCTTGCCAGCCGCGGATTTTTCCGTTTTCTACCACCTGATCTCAGTAGACCGCAACCGCGATATCATGCTCAAGGTGGCGTTGTCTGAAAACGATCTGCATCTACCGACCTTCACCAAACTGTTCCCTAACGCCAACTGGTATGAGCGTGAAACCTGGGAAATGTTTGGCGTGACCTTCGACGGTCACCCGAATCTGCGCCGCATCATGATGCCGCCGACCTGGGAAGGCCACCCGCTGCGTAAAGACTATCCGGCGCGCGCCACCGAATTCGATCCGTTTGAGCTGACCAAGGCCAAGCAGGATCTGGAAATGGAAGCGTTAACCTTCAAGCCGGAAGAGTGGGGTATGAAGCGCGGTACCGAAAACGAGGACTTTATGTTCCTCAACCTCGGCCCGAACCACCCGTCCGCTCACGGCGCATTCCGTATTATTCTGCAGTTGGATGGCGAAGAGATTGTCGACTGCGTGCCGGACATCGGCTACCACCACCGCGGCGCGGAGAAGATGGGTGAACGCCAGTCCTGGCACAGCTACATCCCGTACACCGACCGTATCGAATACCTCGGCGGCTGCGTCAACGAGATGCCGTACGTGCTGGCGGTGGAAAAACTGGCCGGGATCACCGTGCCGGATCGCGTGAACGTGATCCGCGTGATGCTGTCCGAACTGTTCCGCATTAACAGCCACCTGCTGTATATCTCGACCTTTATTCAGGACGTCGGCGCGATGACCCCGGTCTTCTTCGCCTTTACCGACCGTCAGAAAATCTACGATCTGGTCGAAGCGATCACCGGTTTCCGTATGCACCCGGCATGGTTCCGCATCGGCGGCGTCGCCCACGACCTGCCGCGCGGCTGGGATCGCCTGCTGCGTGAATTCCTTGAGTGGATGCCGAAGCGCCTGGATTCCTATGAGAAAGCCGCGCTGCGCAACACCATTCTGATTGGCCGTTCCAAAGGCGTTGCCGCCTACACCGCGAAAGAAGCGCTGGAGTGGGGCACCACTGGCGCAGGTCTGCGCGCGACCGGTATCGGCTTCGACGTGCGTAAATGGCGTCCTTATTCTGGCTACGAAAACTTCGACTTTGAAATCCCGACCGGCGGCGGCGTTTCCGACTGCTACACCCGCGTGATGCTAAAAGTGGAAGAGCTGCGCCAGAGCCTGCGCATTCTCCAGCAGTGCCTCGATAATATGCCGGAAGGCCCGTTCAAAGCGGATCACCCGCTGACCACGCCGCCGCCGAAAGAGCGCACGCTGCAGCACATTGAGACCCTGATTACGCACTTCCTGCAGGTTTCCTGGGGCCCGGTGATGCCGGCCAACGAATCCTTCCAGATGGTTGAAGCGACGAAGGGGATTAACAGTTACTACCTGACCAGCGACGGCAGCACCATGAGCTACCGTACCCGTATTCGTACCCCGAGCTATGCGCACCTGCAGCAGATCCCGGCGGCGATCCGTGGCAGCCTGGTATCCGACCTTATCGTCTATCTGGGTAGTATCGATTTTGTTATGTCAGACGTGGACCGCTAATTATGCACGAGAATCAACAACCACAAACCGAGGCTTTTGAGCTGAGTGCGGCAGAGCGTGAGGCTATTGAGCACGAAAAGCACCACTACGAAGACCCGCGTGCGGCGTCCATCGAAGCGCTGAAAATTGTTCAAAAACAGCGCGGCTGGGTGCCGGATGGCGCGATCTACGCGATCGCCGATGTGCTGGGGATCCCGGCAAGTGACGTCGAAGGCGTGGCGACATTCTACAGCCAGATCTTCCGCCAGCCGGTTGGCCGTCACGTGATCCGCTACTGCGACAGCGTGGTGTGCCATATCACCGGCTTCCAGGGGATCCAGTCCGCTATCGAGAAAAAGCTGGACATCAAACCGGGTCAAACCACCTTTGATGGCCGCTTCACGCTGCTGCCGACCTGTTGCCTTGGCAACTGCGACAAGGGGCCGACCATGATGATTGATGACGACACGCACAGTTATCTGACGCCGGAAGCGATTCCTGACCTCCTGGAGCGGTATAAATGAAAACCATTATTCGTACTGCCGAAACGCATCCATTAACCTGGCGTCTGCGCGATGACAAGCAGCCGGTGTGGCTGGACGAGTATCGCAGTAAAAACGGTTATGAAGGGGCGCGCAAGGCCTTAAGCGGTATGGCGCCGGATGAAATCGTCAATGCGGTAAAAGACGCCGGCCTGAAAGGGCGCGGCGGCGCGGGCTTTTCCACCGGTCTGAAGTGGAGCCTGATGCCGAAAGACGAGTCCATGAACATCCGTTACCTGCTGTGTAACGCCGATGAAATGGAACCGGGTACCTATAAAGACCGTCTGCTGATGGAACAGCTGCCGCACCTGCTGGTGGAAGGCATGCTGATCTCCGCCTTTGCGCTGAAGGCCTGGCGCGGTTACATCTTCCTGCGCGGCGAATATATCGAAGCGGCGCAGCATCTGCGTCGTGCGATCGCCGAAGCCACTGAAGCAGGCCTGTTGGGGAAAAATATCCTCGGCACCGGTTTTGACTTCGAGCTGTTCGTGCATACCGGGGCAGGGCGCTATATTTGCGGTGAAGAGACGGCGCTTATCAACTCCCTGGAAGGCCGCCGCGCGAACCCGCGCTCCAAGCCGCCGTTCCCGGCGAGCTCGGGCGTATGGGGCAAACCGACCTGCGTCAACAACGTTGAAACCCTGTGCAACGTGCCTGCCATTCTCGCCAACGGCGTGGAGTGGTATCAGAATATTTCAACCAGCAAAGATGCCGGCACCAAGCTGATGGGCTTCTCCGGGCGCGTGAAGAATCCGGGCGTCTGGGAACTGCCTTTCGGCACCACCGCGCGCGAGATCCTCGAAGATTACGCCGGCGGCATGCGTGATGGCCTGAAGTTTAAAGCCTGGCAGCCGGGCGGCGCCGGTACCGACTTCCTGACCGAAGCGCACCTCGATTTGCCGATGGAGTTTGAAAGCATTGGTAAAGCCGGTAGTCGTCTGGGCACCGCGCTGGCGATGGCCGTCGACCACGAGATCGGCATGGTTCCGCTGGTGCGCAACCTCGAAGAATTTTTTGCCCGCGAATCCTGCGGCTGGTGTACGCCTTGTCGCGACGGCCTGCCGTGGAGCGTGAAGATCCTGCGCGCCCTGGAGCGCGGCGAAGGCCAGCCTGGCGATATCGAAACCCTTGAGCAACTGTGTCGATTCCTCGGGCCGGGTAAAACCTTCTGCGCGCACGCGCCGGGCGCGGTTGAACCGCTGCAGAGCGCTATCAAATATTTCCGCGAAGAATTCGAGGCTGGCATTAAGCAGCAGTTCAGCAATACCCATGCAATTAACGGTATTCAGCCGAACCTGCTTAAGACGCGCTGGTAATCTAAAGGTTTTTTATTTTTGGAAGCACGCAAATGGCTACGATTCATGTAGACGGCAAAGAATACGAGGTCAACGGAGCGGACAACCTGCTAGAGGCTTGTCTCTCTCTTGGTCTTGATATTCCATACTTTTGCTGGCACCCGGCGCTAGGGAGCGTCGGTGCTTGCCGCCAGTGCGCGGTGAAGCAATATCAGAACGCGGAAGACACGCGTGGTCGCCTGGTGATGTCCTGTATGACTCCGGCATCTGACGGCACCTTTATTTCTATTGACGACGGCGAAGCGAAGCAGTTCCGCGAAAGCGTGGTGGAGTGGCTGATGACCAACCACCCGCACGACTGCCCGGTCTGCGAAGAGGGCGGCAACTGCCACCTGCAGGATATGACGGTCATGACCGGTCATAGCTTCCGCCGCTATCGTTTCACCAAGCGTACCCACCGCAACCAGGATCTGGGGCCATTTATTTCTCACGAAATGAACCGCTGCATCGCCTGCTACCGCTGCGTTCGCTACTATAAAGATTATGCCGATGGCACCGATCTGGGCGTTTATGGCGCTCATGACAACGTCTACTTTGGCCGCCCGGAAGATGGCACGCTGGAAAGCGAGTTCTCCGGTAACCTGGTTGAAGTTTGCCCGACCGGCGTCTTCACCGATAAAACGCACTCTGAGCGTTACAACCGTAAGTGGGACATGCAGTTTGCGCCGAGCATCTGCCAGCAGTGTTCCATTGGCTGTAACATCAGCCCTGGCGAACGCTATGGCGAGCTGCGTCGTATCGAAAACCGCTATAACGGTACCGTTAACCGCTACTTCCTCTGCGACCGCGGTCGTTTCGGCTATGGCTACGTAAACCTCAAAGATCGTCCGCGTCAGCCGGTTCAGCGCCGCGGCGACGATCTGATCGCGCTCAACGCCGAACAGGCGATGCAGGGGGCGGCGGATATTCTGCGCCAGTCGAAGAAAGTCATTGGTATCGGTTCTCCGCGCGCCAGCATTGAAAGCAACTTCGCGCTGCGTGAGCTGGTCGGTAGCGAAAACTTCTATACCGGCATCGCTAAAGGCGAACAAGCGCGCCTGCAGATGATGCTCAAAGTGCTGCGCGAAGGCGGGATCCATACCCCGACGCTGCGCGATATCGAATCCTACGATGCGGTACTGGTGCTGGGCGAAGATATTACTCAGACCGGCGCGCGCGTTGCCCTGGCGGTACGCCAGGCGGTGAAAGGGAAAGCTCGCGAAATGGCGGCGGCGCAGAAAGTGGCCGACTGGCAGATTGCGGCAATTCTCAACATCGGACAGCGCGCGAAGCATCCGTTATTTGTCACTAATATCGACGACACTCGCCTGGATGACATCGCGGCGTGGACCTATCGCGCGCCGGTGGAAGATCAGGCGCGTCTGGGCTTCGCTATCGCCCATGCGCTGGATGACAGCGCGCCGGCGGTTGATGGCCTGAGCCATGACCTGCAGGGTAAAGTCGATGTTATCGTTCAGGCGCTGGCAGGGGCGAAAAAACCGCTGATTATCTCCGGTACTAACGCCGGTAGCATGGAAATCATTCAGGCTGCCGCCAACGTGGCGAAAGCGTTGAAAGGCCGCGGCGCCGATGTTGGCGTGACCATGGTCGCCCGCGCGGTGAATAGCGTCGGTCTGGGCATGATCGGCGGCGGCTCGCTTGAAGAGGCGCTGGGCGAACTGGAAAGCGGCGCCGCAGACGCGGTTATCGTGCTGGAAAACGACCTGCACCGTCATGCTTCCGCCGCGCGCGTCGACGCTGCGCTGGCGAAAGCGCCATTGGTGATGGTGGTTGACCATCAGCGCACCGCGATTATGGACAAAGCGCACCTGGTGCTCTCCGCGGCAAGCTTTGCGGAAAGCGACGGTACCGTTGTTAACAACGAAGGCCGCGCCCAGCGTTTCTTCCAGGTTTACGACCCGGCTTACTACGACGCGAAAACCGTGATGCTGGAAAGCTGGCGCTGGCTGCATTCGCTGCACAGCACCGTCAACAACCGTCAGGTTGACTGGACGCAGCTGGACCACGTCATTGATGCGGCGATTGCGGCGTTGCCGCAGCTGGCGGGCATTAAAGATGCCGCGCCGGATGCGACCTTCCGCATTCGCGGCCAGAAGCTGGCGCGTGAACCGCACCGCTACAGCGGCCGCACGGCGATGCGCGCCAACATCAGCGTGCACGAACCGCGTCAGCCGCAGGATAAAGACACCATGTTCGCCTTCTCAATGGAAGGGAACAACCAGCCGTCCGCGCCGCGTTCGCAGATCCCGTTCGCCTGGGCGCCGGGCTGGAACTCCCCGCAGGCATGGAACAAATTCCAGGATGAAGTGGGCGGTAAACTGCGCCACGGCGATCCGGGCGTACGTCTGATTGAAGCTTCCGCCAGCGGGCTGGAGTACTTCACGGCGGTTCCGGCCAGCTTCCACGCGGAAGAGGGCAAATGGCGTATTGCGCCGTACTATCACCTGTTTGGCAGCGATGAGCTGTCGCAGCGTTCTCCGGTGTTCCAGAGCCGGATGCCTGAGCCGTACATCAAGCTGAACCCGGCGGATGCCGCAAAGCTTGGCGTCAATGCCGGGGCGATGGTTTCCTTCAGCGTTGAAGGCCAGACGCTGAGTTTGCCGCTGGTTATTTCTGAAGGGCTGGCTGCGGGACAGGTTGGCTTACCGATGGGCATGCCGGGCATCGCGCCGGTACTGGCCGGGGCGCGTATTGATTCACTGCAGGAGGCGCAAGCATGAGTTGGTTAACGCCGGATCTTATCGACATTCTGTTAAGCATCCTGAAGGCCGTGGTCATTCTGCTGGTGGTCGTCACCTGCGGCGCGTTCATGAGCTTCGGCGAGCGTCGTCTGCTCGGCCTGTTCCAGAACCGCTACGGACCTAACCGCGTGGGCTGGGGCGGTTCGCTGCAGCTGGTCGCCGACATGATCAAGATGTTCTTCAAAGAGGACTGGATCCCGCGCTTCTCCGATCGCGTGATCTTTACTCTGGCGCCGGTTATCGCCTTTACTTCGCTGCTGCTGGCCTTTGCTATCGTGCCGGTTAGCCCGTCGTGGGTGGTCGCCGACCTCAACATCGGTATTCTGTTCTTCCTGATGATGGCAGGCCTGGCGGTTTACGCGGTCCTGTTCGCCGGTTGGTCGAGCAACAACAAATACTCGCTGCTGGGGGCGATGCGTGCTTCCGCGCAAACGCTGAGCTACGAAGTGTTCCTCGGTCTCTCCCTGATGGGCGTGGTGGCGCAGGCGGGGTCATTCAACATGACCGATATCGTCAACAACCAGGCGCATCTGTGGAACGTCATCCCGCAGTTCTTCGGCTTCGTGACTTTCGCCATCGCCGGCGTGGCGGTGTGTCACCGTCACCCGTTTGACCAGCCGGAAGCGGAGCAGGAACTGGCCGATGGTTACCACATTGAATATTCCGGTATGAAATTCGGTCTGTTCTTCGTCGGTGAATACATCGGTATCGTCACCGTCTCAGCGCTGATCGTGACGCTGTTCTTCGGCGGCTGGAATGGCCCGTGGTTACCGCCTTTCATCTGGTTCGCGCTGAAAACCGCGTTCTTCATGATGATGTTCATTTTGATCCGCGCATCATTACCGCGTCCGCGTTATGACCAGGTAATGTCCTTTGGCTGGAAGGTATGCCTGCCGTTAACGCTGGTCAACTTGTTGGTAACGGCGGCTGTCATTCTCTGGCAGGCGCAATAAGGGGTGAATTGAACATGACCTTAAAAGAATTATTGGTAGGGTTCGGCACCCAGGTCCGCAGTATTTGCATGATCGGGATGCACGCCTTCGCCAAACGTGAAACTCAGATGTACCCGGAAGAGCCGGTATATCTGCCGCCGCGCTATCGTGGCCGTATCGTGCTGACGCGCGATCCGGACGGTGAAGAGCGCTGCGTTGCCTGTAACCTGTGTGCGGTAGCCTGCCCGGTTGGCTGTATCTCTCTGCAGAAAGCAGAGACCAAAGACGGCCGCTGGTACCCGGAGTTCTTCCGCATCAACTTCTCACGCTGCATTTTCTGCGGCCTGTGCGAAGAAGCGTGCCCGACCACGGCGATTCAGTTGACCCCGGACTTCGAACTGGGCGAATACAAACGTCAGGATCTGGTGTACGAAAAAGAGGATCTGCTGATTTCCGGTCCGGGCAAATACCCGGAATATAACTTCTACCGGATGGCGGGTATGGCAATCGACGGCAAAGATAAGGGCGAAGCGGAAAACGAAGCTAAGCCAATCGACGTCAAGAGCCTGTTACCGTAAGGAGAGGGGCAATGGAATTCGCTTTTTATATCTGTGGCCTGATAGCCATCCTCGCAACCTTGCGGGTCGTCACCCACACCAATCCGGTGCACGCGTTGTTGTACCTGATCATTTCGCTGTTAGCGATTGCCGGGGTGTTTTTCTCGCTGGGCGCTTATTTCGCCGGTGCGCTGGAAATCATCGTTTACGCCGGGGCCATTATGGTGCTGTTCGTGTTCGTGGTGATGATGCTCAACCTGGGCGGCACCGAGATCGAACAGGAACGCAAATGGCTGCAGCCGGGGATCTGGATTGGCCCGGCCATCCTTTCCGCGGTGCTGCTGGTGGTAATCGTTTACGCCATCCTGGGCATCAATGACCAGGGTATCGACGGCGCGGCGATCAACGCCAAAGAAGTGGGTATTGCGCTGTTTGGGCCGTACGTCCTGGCGGTGGAGCTGGCCTCCATGCTGCTGCTGGCGGGCCTGGTTGTTGCCTTCCACATTGGCCGCGAAGAGCGCGCCGGTGAGGTGCTGAGCAACCGCGTGAACGACAGCGATAAAAGAAAAACGGAGGAACACGCATGATCCCCTTAACACATGGACTGATCCTCGCCGCCATCCTGTTTGTGCTCGGCCTGACTGGTCTTGTGATCCGCCGCAATCTGCTGTTTATGCTGATTAGCCTGGAAATCATGATTAACGCCGCCGCGCTGGCATTCGTGGTCGCGGGAAGCTACTGGGGCCAGACTGATGGTCAGATTATGTATATCCTCGCCATCAGCCTCGCGGCTGCGGAAGCGAGTATCGGTCTGGCGCTGCTGCTGCAGCTCCATCGTCGCCGCCAGAACCTGAACATCGATTCAGTAAGTGAGTTGCGTGGATGAACATGCTTGCCTTAACCATTCTTCTGCCATTGATTGGCTTTGTGCTGCTGGCCTTCTCCCGCGGACGCTGGTCGGAAAATCTTTCCGCTACCGTGGGGATGGGCTCGGTAGGCCTGGCGGCGCTGGTGACGGCGTACGTCGGCGTCGACTTTTTCGCTAACGGCAAACAGGCGGTCAGCGTACCGCTGTGGAACTGGATGTCGGTCGGTGATTTCAACATCGGCTTCAACCTGGTACTGGATGGCCTGTCTCTGACCATGCTCTCCGTGGTTACCGGCGTCGGCTTCCTGATCCACATGTTCGCCTCCTGGTACATGCGCGGCGAAGAGGGCTACTCTCGCTTCTTCGCTTACACCAACCTGTTTATCGCCAGCATGGTCGTTTTGGTGCTGGCCGATAACCTGCTGTTGATGTACCTGGGTTGGGAAGGCGTGGGTCTCTGTTCTTACCTGCTGATCGGCTTCTACTACACCGATCCGAAGAACAACGCCGCGGCGATGAAAGCGTTCGTGGTCACCCGCGTCGGCGACGTGTTCCTCGCCTTCGCGCTGTTCATTCTTTATAACGAACTGGGCACCCTGAACTTCCGTGAAATGGTTGAGCTGGCGCCGCAGCACTTCGCTAACGGCAGCACCACGCTGCAGTGGGCGACGCTGATGCTGCTCGGCGGCGCGGTCGGTAAATCCGCTCAGCTGCCGCTGCAAACGTGGCTTGCCGATGCGATGGCGGGCCCGACGCCGGTCTCTGCGCTGATCCACGCCGCTACCATGGTGACCGCGGGCGTGTACCTGATTGCCCGTACCCACGGCCTGTTCCTGATGACGCCGGAAGTGCTGCATCTGGTCGGTATCGTTGGCGCAATCACGCTGGTGTTGGCGGGCTTCGCCGCGCTGGTGCAGACCGACATCAAACGCGTGCTGGCTTACTCGACTATGAGCCAGATTGGCTACATGTTCCTCGCGCTGGGCGTGCAGGCATGGGACGCGGCGATCTTCCACCTGATGACGCATGCGTTCTTTAAAGCGCTGCTGTTCCTGTCGTCCGGTTCGGTGATCCTCGCCTGCCATCACGAACAGAACATCTTCAAGATGGGCGGCCTGCGCAAATCCATTCCGCTGGTTTATGTCTGCTTCCTGGTGGGGGGCGCGGCGCTGTCCGCTCTGCCGCTTATCACCGCAGGCTTCTTCAGTAAGGATGAGATTCTGGCTGGCGCGATGGCCAACGGCCATATCAATCTGATGGTAGCGGGCCTGGTTGGCGCCTTTATGACCTCGCTGTATACCTTCCGTATGATTTTCATCGTGTTCCACGGTAAAGAGCAAATTCACGCGCACGCAGGGAAGGGGATTACCCACCATCTGCCGCTGATTGTGCTGCTGATTCTGTCCACCTTCGTTGGCGCGCTGATTGTGCCGCCGCTGGAAGGCGTACTGCCGCAGACCACCGAGCTCGCTCACGGTAGCGTGATGACGCTGGAAATGACCTCCGGGATTATCGCTATCGCCGGCATCCTGATCGCCGCATGGCTGTGGCTGGGCAAACGTACGCTGGTGACTTCCATCGCCAACAGCGCGCCTGGCCGCTTCTTCGGTACCTGGTGGTTCCATGCCTGGGGCTTCGACTGGTTATACGACAAAGTGTTCGTGAAACCATTCCTCGGTATCGCCTGGCTGCTGAAGAGCGATCCGCTGAACTCGTTGATGAATATCCCGGCGATTCTGTCCCGCTTCGCAGGTAAAGGCCTGCTGGTGAGCGAGAACGGCTATCTGCGGTGGTATGTGGCTTCAATGAGCATTGGCGCGGTGGTAGTGCTGGCTCTGCTGATGGTACTGCGTTGATTTGAGCGCGCGGTTTTGCCCGGTGGCGTTTCGCTTACCGGGCCTACGAAACCGTAGGTCGGGTAAGCGAAACGCCACCCGACACAACAAACCGCACTCAAACGTGAATGTAGTCGAATTCGTTGAAAATCGGTCCTGAACGGGACTTTAACAAGGAATAAAAATCGCCATGTTATTACCCTGGCTAATATTAATCCCCTTTATTGGCGGCTTCCTGTGCTGGCAGACTGAACGCTTTGGCGTGAAACTGCCGCGCTGGATTGCGCTGATTACCATGGGACTGACGCTGGTGCTTGGCCTGCAGCTGTGGATGCAGGGCGGCTATTCTCTGACGCAATCCGCGGGGATTCCGCAGTGGCAGTCGGAATTCGTGCTGCCGTGGATCCCACGTTTCGGCATTAGCATCCATCTGGCGATTGACGGTCTGTCGCTGCTCATGGTGGTGCTGACTGGCCTGCTCGGCGTGTTGGCGGTGCTCTGTTCCTGGCGCGAAATCGAAAAGTACCAGGGCTTCTTCCACCTCAACCTGATGTGGATCCTGGGCGGCGTCATCGGCGTATTCCTCGCCATCGACATGTTCCTGTTCTTCTTCTTCTGGGAAATGATGTTGGTGCCGATGTACTTCCTGATCGCGCTGTGGGGTCACAAAGCCTCTGACGGTAAAACGCGTATCACGGCGGCCACCAAGTTCTTCATCTATACCCAGGCGAGCGGTCTGGTGATGCTGATCGCCATTCTGGCGCTGGCATTCGTCCATTTCAACGCCACCGGCGTGTGGACCTTCAACTATGAAGAGCTGCTGAAAACCCCGATGTCGCACGGCGTGGAATACATGCTGATGCTCGGCTTCTTCATCGCCTTCGCGGTGAAAATGCCGGTGGTGCCGCTGCACGGCTGGCTACCGGACGCCCACTCCCAGGCGCCGACTGCCGGTTCCGTCGACCTCGCGGGCATCTTGTTGAAAACCGCGGCCTACGGTCTGCTGCGCTTTGCGCTGCCGCTGTTCCCGAACGCCTCCGCCGAGTTTGCGCCAATCGCCATGTGGCTGGGCGTGATCGGTATCTTCTACGGCGCGTGGATGGCCTTCGCCCAGACCGATATCAAACGTCTGATTGCATACACCTCCGTTTCCCACATGGGCTTCGTGCTGATTGCTATCTACACCGGTAGCCAGCTGGCTTATCAAGGGGCGGTGATTCAGATGATTGCCCACGGTCTGTCCGCGGCGGGTCTGTTCATTCTGTGTGGTCAGCTGTACGAACGTCTGCACACCCGCGATATGCGCCAGATGGGCGGCTTGTGGAGCAAAATTAAATGGCTGCCGGCGATGTCGATGTTCTTCGCTGTCGCCACCCTGGGGATGCCGGGCACCGGTAACTTTGTCGGCGAATTTATGATTCTGTTCGGCAGCTATAAAGTGGTGCCGGTGATTACCGTTATCTCGACCTTTGGTCTGGTATTCGCTTCCGTTTACTCGCTGTCGATGCTGCATCGCGCCTACTTCGGTAAGGCGAAGAGCGAAATCGCGACGAAAGAGCTGCCGGGGATGTCCCTGCGTGAACTGTCTATCATCCTGCTGCTGGTGGTGCTGCTGGTGCTGTTGGGCTTCTTCCCGCAGCCGATTCTCGACACCTCGCATGCTGCGATGAGCAACATTCAGCAGTGGTTTGTTAATTCTGTTTCTACTACAAGGCCGTAATTCGCCATGACAATAACTCCACAACAACTGATCGCACTGCTACCGCTGCTGATCGTCGGCTTGACGGTGGTGGTTGTGATGCTCTCCATTGCGTGGCGACGCAATCATTTTCTCAATGCCACGTTGTCGGTTCTCGGACTAAACGCCGCGCTGGTCTCGCTCTGGTTTGTCGGTCAGAACGGGGCGATGGACGTCACCCCGCTGATCCGCGTTGACGGTTACTCGATGCTCTATACCGGGCTGGTGCTGTTGGCGAGCCTCGCGACCTGTACTTTCGCCTACCCATGGCTTGAGGGTTACAAGGACAATAAAGAAGAGTTCTACCTGCTGGTGCTGATCGCCGCGCTGGGTGGCATTCTGCTGGCCGGCGCCAATCACCTGGCCTCGCTGTTCCTCGGTATCGAATTAATTTCGCTGCCGTTGTTCGGCCTGGTCGGCTACGCCTTCCGCCAGAAACGTTCGCTGGAAGCGAGCATCAAATACACCATCCTCTCCGCGGCAGCCTCGTCTTTCCTGCTGTTCGGTATGGCGCTGGTGTATGCGAACTCCGGCAACCTGTCCTTCCTCGCGCTGGGCAAGAGCCTGGCTGACAACGCGCTGCACGAGCCGCTGCTGCTGGCGGGCCTCGGTCTGATGATCGTCGGTCTTGGCTTTAAACTGTCGCTGGTGCCGTTCCACCTGTGGACGCCGGATGTTTACCAGGGCGCGCCTGCGCCGGTATCCACCTTCCTGGCTACCGCCAGCAAGATTGCCATCTTCGGCGTGGTGATGCGTCTGTTCCTGTACATGCCGGTGGGCGACAGCGAAGCGGTACGAGTGGTGCTGGGCCTGATCGCCTTCGCCTCTATCATCTTCGGTAACCTGATGGCGCTGAGCCAGACCAACATTAAGCGTCTGCTCGGTTACTCTTCCATTTCCCACCTCGGCTATCTGCTGGTGGCGTTAATCGCCCTGCAGAGCGGCGAAATGTCGATGGAAGCCGTTGGCGTCTACCTGGCCGGTTATCTGTTCAGCAGCCTCGGCGCGTTCGGCGTGGTCAGCCTGATGTCCAGCCCGTACCGCGGTCCGGATGCTGACTCGCTGTTCTCCTACCGCGGTCTGTTCTGGCACCGTCCGATCCTGTCGGCGGTAATGACGGTGATGATGCTGTCGCTGGCCGGTATTCCGATGACCCTCGGCTTTATCGGTAAGTTCTACGTGCTGGCCGTCGGTGTGCATGCGCACCTGTGGTGGCTGGTTGCCGCGGTAGTGATTGGTTCGGCGATTGGTCTCTACTACTACCTGCGCGTTGCCGTCAGCCTGTACCTGAGCGCCCCGGAGCAGCTGAACCGCGATGCGCCGTCAAACTGGCAGTACAGCGCCGGCGGTATCGTGGTGCTGATCTCCGCGCTGCTGGTGCTGGTGCTCGGCGTATGGCCGCAGCCGCTGATTAGCATCGTGCAGCTGGCGACGCCGCTGATGTAATCTGCGCTATAAATAAAAAAACCGCCGACTTGTCGGCGGTTTTTTTTTGCCTGCGATTTATGCCAGTCGATAAACCATAAAATCCTCCGCCAGTAGCGTATTGGCGAAAATCTCCCGGCATTCCGCCAGCATACGCAGGCAGCCTTCGGCATCGTAGCGCGAGCTAAAGTGGGTGGCGATTAGCGTGCCGACCCCCGCTTCTTTGGCAAGCGCCGCGGTTTGCTGACTGGAAGAGTGGCCACGGCTATTGGCTTTCTCCGCCATCGCCTGCTCAAGGGTGGTTTCGTGGACCATCACATCCGCGCCGCGCGCCATCTCCAGCGCCTGCGGGCAGGGGGCGGTATCGCCGAAGATGGCCAGCGTTTTACCCGGGGTCGCTGGTCCCAGATAGCGGCTGCCGTCGATGACCCGGCCATCTTCCAGTTCAACACGCTGGCCGAGCTTGAGCTTATGGAACAGCGGCCCCGGACGCACGCCATCGGCAATCAGTTGGGCGGCATCGAGCGTTCCGGGCTTGCCATGCTGTTCGATGCGGTAGCCGTAGCACTCCACCGGATGGCTGAGCGGGTACGCGCTGACCCGATAGCCGTCTTCGTCGAAGACCAGACCTGGGCTGACTTCGATGATAGTGAGCGGATAATCGGTCCATGAGCCGCTCAGGCGCAGCGCGGTTTCGATGAATTCTTTAATCCCTTTTGGCCCGTAAACCGTCAGCGGCAGCGAGTTTCCCTGCATCGAGCGGCTGCACAACAGGCCGGGCAGGCCGAACAGATGATCGCCGTGCAGGTGAGTGATGAAAATTTTATTCAGTTTGCCTGGGTGGTAAGGGGTATGGAGAAACTGATGCTGGGTGCCTTCGCCGCAGTCAAACAACCACATTTCAGCGCTGGTGGGTTGTTGCAAATTCAGTATTATCGACGTCATATTACGCGTACGGGTCGGCACGCCGGCGGATGTCCCCAAAAATGTTAATTCCATCGTCCAGTGTCCTCAGGCGAGTGGTAAAGCATCAGTATATCAATAAGGAGTCACAAATGATGACCTGGCAGGATTTACATCACAGCGAGCTCACCGTTGCTCAACTGTACGCCTTGCTGAAGCTGCGCAGCGCGGTGTTTGTCGTCGAACAACGCTGCGTCTATCAGGATATCGACGGCGATGATTTAGTCGGTGAGAACCGTCATCTGCTCGGCTGGCGCGACGGAGAGCTGGTGGCCTACGCGCGGATCCTCAAAAGCGAAGAGGAGTTCGAACCGGTGGTGATTGGCCGGGTTATCGTTAGCCCGTCCGTGCGCGGCGAGAAGCTGGGCTACCAGTTGATGGAGCAGGCGCTGGCCAGCTGCCGGCAGAACTGGCCGCAGAAGGCGATTTATCTGGGGGCGCAGGCGCATCTGCAGAAATTTTATGCCAGCTTTGGTTTTGTGCCGGTGACAGAGGTATACGATGAAGATGGTATTGCCCATATCGGTATGGCGCGTGACATCACAACTCATTAAGAAGCTAAATAGTAATAGCGTATCGCTATCAACTATCTATACTTTTCCTCCTGTAGCGAATCCAGTGTCTGGCGTTCGCCGGGCCTGTTAAGGTTCGCTCCCTCATGATGGGTACTGCTATTTATCGCAGCTACCCTTTATAATGTGGGGTTTTTAATTTCGTGGAGGTTCGCGTGCTGTCTGTTTCCACCGCGCTGGAAAGCCTGTTGGGTTGTCTGGCTGAAGATTTCCCTCCGTCGCCCGGCACGCGAATTTTTGATATCCCATTCCCGTTAAACGACGCCTTCGACCCGTTACTGTGGTGCGCGCGCCAGCCGTGCTGGCCGCAATTCTACTGGCAGCAGCGTAATGGTGATGAAGAGCTGGCGGCGCTGGGGGCGGTAACCACCTTTGCCTCTTTGTCCGCGGCGCATGATTTTTTATGCGCGCAGGGGCGGGAAAATCTGCGCATCAGCGGGCTGAACGCGTTCGACCCGCAGCAGGGCCATCTGTTTCTGCCGCGGCTGGAGTGGCGCCGCCTGGGCGGCAAAGCGACTTTGCGGCTGGTGGTACACAGTGCGACCTCGCTGCAAGACGACGCGGCCGCCGCGCGGGCGTTTCTCCAATCATTAAATAGCGAGCAGGCGACGGCGGCATCGATGCCGCCGCTGCAAAGCGAGCAGCATGCGCCGGAATACCCGCAGTGGAGCGAGCTGATTACGCAGGCGACGCAGGCAATCGGCGCCGGCGAAATGGATAAGGTTGTGCTGGCGCGGGTCACGGATTTACGCTTTAGCGCGCCGCTGCAGGCGTTTGCCATTATGGCGGCCAGTCGGCGCAGCAATCTTAACTGTTTTCACTTCCTGATGGCCTTTAGCCCGAAGCAGGCGTTTCTCGGCTCCACGCCGGAACGGCTATGGCGGCGACGCGGCGCGCTGCTGCGCACCGAAGCGCTGGCGGGTACCGTCGCTAATCATCCTGATGACGCCCGGGCGCAGCAGTTGGGCGATTGGCTAATGAAAGACGATAAAAACCAGCGGGAAAATATGCTGGTGGTCGAGGATATCTGCCAGCGTTTGCAGAGCGAGTCGCCGACGCTTGACGTTCTACCGCCGCAGGTCGTACGCCTGCGCAAGGTGCAGCATCTGCGGCGCTGTATCTGGTGCGAACTGGCTGAGCCCGACGACAGCCGCTGCTTGCTGCAGTTGCAGCCTACCGCCGCGGTGGCGGGGCTGCCGCGCCAGGCGGCGCTGGCGTTCATCCGCCGTCATGAGCCTTTCGCCCGCGAATGGTATGCCGGCTCCGCAGGTTATCTTTCTCTGGCGCAAAGCGAGTTTTGCGTGGCGCTGCGCTCGGCAAAAGTCGAGAACGACACCCTGCGGCTGTATGCCGGGGCCGGTATTGTCAGCGGATCTGACCCGCAGCAGGAGTGGCAAGAAATAGAAAATAAAGCGGCGGGATTACGAACGTTATTACTTTCAGAAACGTAGAGAGACGACGTATATCAAAACGGCGCAACTCTGCCTTATCTATACTTAGCATCAATATTTGATACCGGACAATTTCATGTCAGTAAGCGCATTTAACCGACGCTGGGCGGCGGTGATCCTTGAAGCTTTAACCCGCCACGGCGTGCAGCACATTTGCATTGCCCCAGGCTCGCGCTCGACGCCCTTAACCCTGGCGGCGGCGGAAAACCGCGCTTTTATTCATCACACTCATTTTGACGAACGTGGCCTTGGCCACCTGGCGCTGGGACTGGCGAAGGCTAGCCGCCAGCCGGTGGCGGTGATTGTGACCTCCGGAACCGCAACCGCGAATCTCTATCCGGCGCTGATTGAAGCGGGCCTGACGGGTGAAAAACTGATCCTGCTGACCGCCGACCGCCCGCCGGAGCTTATCGACTGCGGCGCCAATCAGGCCATCCGCCAACCGGGAATGTTTGCTTCTCATCCTGCGCAGACCGTTTCTTTACCGCGACCTTCGCAGGATATTTCCGCCCGCTGGCTAGTCTCGACTATCGATCAGGCGCTGGGCGAGCTGCATGCCGGTGGGGTGCATATCAACTGCCCGTTCGCGGAGCCGCTATATGGCGATATGGACGATACCGGGCTGGAGTGGCAACAGCAGCTCGGCAACTGGTGGCAGAGCGATAAACCCTGGCTACGTCAGGCGCTGCAGATGGAGAGTGAGAAACAGCGCGACTGGTTCTTCTGGCGGCAAAAACGCGGCGTAGTGGTCGCGGGCAGGATGAGCGCCGCGGAAGGTAAAAAAGTGGCTGAATGGGCGCAGACCCTCGGCTGGCCGATGATTGGCGATGTCCTGTCGCAGACCGGGCAGCCGTTACCGTGCGCCGACCTGTGGCTTGGCAACGGTAAAGCGGTCAGCGAACTGGCGCAGGCGCAAATCGTCGTGCAACTCGGTAGCAGCCTGACCGGCAAACGCGTGCTTCAGTGGCAGGCGACCTGCGAGCCGGATGAATACTGGCTGGTGGATAATCTGCGCGGTCGTCTCGACCCGGCGCAGCACCGCGGTCGCCGTCTGCTCTCAAGCGTTGAGCGCTGGCTCGAACTGCATCCGGCGGAGAAACGCCAGCCGTGGGCGACGGTGATCCCGCAGCTTGCCGGGCAGGCGTGGCAGGCCGCGGTCGCCAGCAACGAGCCTTTTGGCGAAGCGCAGCTGGCGCAGCGCATTCGGCGCTATTTGCCGGATCAGGGACAGCTGTTTGTTGGCAACAGTTTAGTGGTACGCCTGATAGACGCGCTGGGGCAACTGCCGGCGGGTTATCCGGTCTATAGTAATCGCGGCGCCAGCGGCATCGATGGCCTACTGGCGACCGCCGCCGGCGTGCAGCGCGCGAGCGCCCGGCCTACGCTTGCGATCGTCGGCGATCTTTCGGCGTTATACGATCTCAACTCGCTGGCCCTGCTGCGCCAGGCGTCGGCGCCGCTGGTGCTGATCGTGGTCAATAATAACGGCGGGCAGATTTTCTCTATGCTGCCGACGCCGCAGGACGAGCGCCGCCAGTTCTATTTAATGCCGCAGGACGTTGATTTCAGCCACGCGGCGGCGATGTTTGGTCTGGCTTATCACCGCCCTGATGACTGGCAGTCGCTGGATGAGGCGCTGGCAGGCGCGTGGCGCCGCGCCGGGGCGACGGTAATTGAGCTGGCGGTTAACGAGACCGACGGTACGCAGACTCTCCAGCAACTGCTGGCGCAGGTAAGCCGCCTGTGACGCTCAACGCGACGGTTGAAAGCGGCCAGCCGGGTTATCCCTGGCTGGTATTCCTGCACGGCTTTTCCGGAGACCGCGACGAGTGGCGTACGGTTGGTGAAGCGTTTCCGGCTTGGCCGCGGCTGTATCTCGATCTGCCGGGGCACGGTGGCTCGGCGGATATCGCGGTCGATGGCTTTACCGGGGTCAGCGAATTACTGCAGGCTACGCTAAATAGTTACAACATCCTGGATTACTGGTTGGTTGGCTACTCCCTGGGCGGCCGGGTGGCGATGAACTTCGCCTGCCAGCCGCGCGCGGGCCTGCGCGGCCTGATCGTCGAGGGCGGACATCCGGGCCTGCAGGACGAAGCGTCGCGGCAGGCGCGGCGCGGCAATGATAGCGCCTGGGCGGAACGTTTTCGCCGCGAGCCGTTAGCGCAGGTCTTCGCCGACTGGTATCAGCAGCCGGTCTTCGCTTCGCTGGATGCGGCGCAGCGTGAGTCATTGGTCGCCCTACGTCGCCGCAATAATGGCGCTACGCTGGCGGCGATGCTGGAGGCAACCTCCCTTGCGGAGCAGGCCGATTTGCGCGCGTCTCTGCAGGCTCGCGATTTTCCTTTTCACTACCTGTGCGGCGAACACGACGCGAAGTTTCGCGCTATCGCGCAAGCGCTCGCCGCCGATACCCATATCATTCACCATGCCGGACACAACGCGCACCGGGACAACCCCGCTGCGGTGATTGCCTGTCTGGCGCAGATTCTGGCAAGTTAACTGAAGGACATTCTATGATCTCTCTTGATGAAGCAATGCTCTACGCCCCCGTTGAATGGCACGATTGCTCAGAAGGCTATACCGATATTCGTTATCAAAAATCGACTGACGGGATTGCTAAAATCACCATCAATCGTCCGCAGGTGCGCAACGCCTTCCGTCCGCTGACCGTCAAAGAGATGATTCAGGCGCTGGCGGATGCCCGCTACGACGACAATATCGGCGTTATCGTGCTGACCGGTGAAGGCGATAAAGCTTTCTGCGCCGGCGGCGACCAGAAAGTCCGCGGCGACTACGGCGGCTATCAGGACGACTCCGGGGTTCACCATCTCAACGTACTCGACTTCCAGCGCCAGATCCGCACCTGCCCGAAACCAGTAGTGGCGATGGTCGCCGGTTACTCTATCGGTGGCGGCCACGTACTGCACATGATGTGCGACCTGACCATCGCGGCGGATAATGCCATCTTCGGCCAGACCGGGCCAAAAGTCGGCTCCTTTGATGGCGGCTGGGGCGCTTCCTATATGGCGCGTATCGTCGGGCAGAAAAAAGCGCGCGAAATCTGGTTCCTGTGCCGTCAGTACGACGCCCAGCAGGCGCTGGATATGGGGCTGGTGAATACCGTGGTCCCATTGGCGGATCTGGAAAAAGAGACCGTGCGCTGGTGTCGTGAAATGCTGCAAAACAGCCCGATGGCGCTGCGTTGCCTGAAAGCGGCGCTGAACGCCGACTGCGACGGCCAGGCCGGGCTGCAGGAGCTGGCGGGTAACGCCACCATGCTGTTCTACATGACGGAAGAAGGGCAGGAAGGACGTAACGCCTTCAACCAGAAACGTCAGCCGGACTTCAGCAAATTTAAACGGAATCCATAATGCGCGTTTCGCAGGTTTACCGCTGGCAGATACCGATGGACGCGGGCGTGGTTCTGCGCGAACGGCGGTTAAAAACCCGCGATGGGCTGTTCATCCGCCTGCAGGAGGGTGAACGCGAAGGCTGGGGGGAAATTTCTCCCCTGCCGGGATTCAGTGACGAAACGCTGGAAGAGGCGCAAATGGCGCTGCTGGCGTGGGCGCGGGCCTGGCGCGACGGCGCCGAGGCGCCGCTTCCTATGCAGCCCTCCGTCGCTTTTGGTATTAGTTGCGCGCAGGCGGAGCTTGGCGGCGAGCTACCACAGGCGGCGGATTATCGCGCGGCGCCGCTCTGTTCCGGCGACCCGGATGAACTGTTCGCCAAACTGGCGGCGATGCCCGGCGAGAAAGTCGCTAAGGTGAAAGTAGGGCTGTGGGAGGCGGTACGCGACGGCATGGTGGTGAATCTGCTGCTGGAAGCGATCCCCGACCTGCAGCTGCGGCTGGATGCCAACCGGGCGTGGACGCCGGTCAAAGCGCAGCAGTTCGCCAAATATGTTAATCCGGCGTATCGCCAACGCATTGCCTTTCTCGAAGAACCGTGCAAAAGCCGCGACGATTCGCGCGAATTCAGTCAGCAGACCGGTATCGCTATCGCCTGGGATGAAAGCCTGCGCGAGGCGGATTTCCGTTTTGTCGCCGAGCCCGGCGTGCGCGCGGTGGTGATCAAACCGACGCTGACCGGCAGTTTACAAAAGGTTCAGCAACAGGTCGCCGCGGCGCATGCGCTGGGGCTGAGTGCAGTGATTAGCTCGTCGATCGAGTCCAGCCTGGGGTTAACGCAGCTGGCGCGGATCGCCGCCTGGCTGACCCCGCAGACTATCCCCGGACTCGATACGCTGGCGCTGATGGGCGCGCAGCTGGTGCGGGCGTGGCCGGAAAGTACGCTGCCAATTTTTCATGCTGATGAGCTGGAGCAACTGCTGTGATGTTTTCCGATTGGCCGTGGCGCCACTGGTGTCAGTTACGCGGCGCGTCGCAGGCGCTACGCCTGAATGACCAGGCGTTGACCTGGCGTGAGCTATGCGCGCGGATTGACGCGCTGGCGTCTGGTTTTGCCGCGCAGGGCGTCATGGAAGGTCAGGGCGTGGCGCTTAGGGCCTACAACCAGCCGGAGACGCTACTCGCCTGGCTGGCGTTGCTGCAGTGTGGGGCGCGGGTGCTGCCGCTTAATCCGCAACTGCCTACGGTATTGCTGCAGGAACTGCTGCCTGCGTTAACCGTACAGCATCAACTGGTGCTTAACGGTGATACGCTGCCGGGGAATTTACCGGCGTTAACTCTGCAGGCGGCAGAAGGCGCCCATGCCGTTTGCTGGCATGGCGAACGGTTGGTGTCGATGACGTTAACCTCCGGCTCAACCGGCCTGCCGAAGGCGGCAGTCCATAGCGCCAGCGCCCATTTGGCTAGCGCCGCTGGCGTGCTGGCGCTGATGCCGTTTGCCGGGGAGGACGACTGGCTACTGTCGCTGCCGTTGTTCCATGTCTCCGGGCAGGGGATCATCTGGCGCTGGCTGCTGGCGGGCGCGCGGCTGACGGTGCGTGACAAACAACCGCTGGAGCAAGCGTTACAGGGCTGTACCCATGCTTCACTGGTACCGACTCAGCTATGGCGTCTGCTGAATGGCGATGCCGATGTTTCACTCAAGGCGGTGTTGCTTGGCGGTGCGGCGATTCCGGTCGAGCTGACCGAAAGGGCGCGAGCGCAGGGGATACGCAGTTTCTGCGGCTATGGCCTCACTGAATTCGCCTCCACGGTCTGCGCCAAAGAGGCCGACGGCGAGGCGGATGTGGGCGAAGCGCTGCCGGGAAGGGAGGTAAAAATTGTCGCCGGCGAGATCTGGCTGCGGGCGGCGAGCATGGCCGCGGGCTACTGGCGGGATGGTCAACTGTTGTCATTAACCAACGATGAAGGCTGGTTTGCGACGCGCGATCGCGGGGAGTTACGCAACGCCAGGCTGTCGATTATAGGGCGACTGGATAATCTCTTTTTTAGCGGCGGCGAAGGCATTCAGCCGGAGGAGGTTGAGCGCGTGATACTCGCCCATCCGCAGGTTCAGCAGGTGTTTATTGTGCCGCAGGATGATGTCGAATACGGCCAACGTCCGGTGGCGGTGGTTGAATGCGAGGACGGCTGCGAAATGGCCACGCTGGCGGCATGGAGCGCTGAACGGTTAGCGCGTTTCCAGCAGCCGGTACAGTGGCTACGGCTGCCGGAAACGTTAAAGAACGGCGGGATTAAGATTTCGCGCCGGGCGCTGCGCGAATGGGTCAATTCGCCGGTTTAGCCGATATTCGCCTCGGCGCGGCGCTGGCGCTGTTTACGTCTCAGACGCAGCAGCGGCGGCACCACCAGGACGGCGACAGCCAGCATTAGCAATGTTTTGGTTACGCCGCTTTCCCAGAGGATAGCCAGATTACCGTTGCTAATTGACAGCGCGCGGCGCAGGTTCTGCTCCAGCATCTCGCCCAGCACAAAACCGAGGATCAGCGGCGACATCGGGAAATGCATTTTACGCATGATGTAGCCGAGCACGCCGAGACCAACCATCAGCAACAGGTCAAAGGTGGTGCTGTGCACCGCATAGACGCCAACAGCGGAAACGGCGGCGATGGCGGGTACCAGGAACCATAGCGGGATCGTCAGCATGCGGGTGAACAGGCCAATCAGCGGAATGTTCATAATAAGCAGCATCACGTTGGCGATAAGCAGCGCGGCGATGAGCCCCCAGACGATATCCGGCTGTTCGGTGAACATCGCCGGGCCGGGCGTAATGTTATACAGCGTCAATGCGCCCATCATGACTGCGGTGGTGCCGGAGCCAGGTACGCCGAGCGTCAACATCGGGATAAATGAACCGCAGGCGGAGGCGTTATTAGCGGCTTCCGGCGCCGCCACGCCGCGAATATCCCCCTTGCCGAAGTTATCGCTGTTGCCGCTGATTTTTTTCTCCGTCATATAGGTAATGGCGCTGGCGATGGTCGCCCCGGCGCCGGGCAGAATACCGACGAAGAAACCCACCACGGAAGAACGCAGGGTCGCGCCGACGCACTGCGCGGCCTCTTTGGTGTTAAACAGCATGCGCCCGGTTTTACGCACCAGCGTTTGCCCGCCGCTGGTGCTCTCCAGCATCAACAGGATCTCGGAAACGGAGAACAGGCCGATAACCACCACTATAAACTGAACGCCATCGGAGAGATGGACGCTGTCGAAGGTAAAGCGGTAAACCCCGGTGTTGGCATCCACGCCCACCGTCGCCAGGCCCAAACCGATTAACGCCGCGAGGAACGACTTCAGCGGGTTTTGCGCCATCATGCTGCCGAGGCAGGCGATGGCAAACACCATCAGCGCGAAATATTCCGCCGGGCCGAACGCCAGTGACCACTGGGCGAGAAGCGGCGCGAACAGAATAATGCCGCCGATCGCGATAAGCGAACCGAAGAAAGAGCTAACGGCGGAAATCGATAGTGCGACGCCGCCGCGCCCTTGCTGCGCCATGGGATAGCCATCAAGCGCCGTCATGATGGCGGCGGCATCGCCGGGCACGTTCAGCAGGATAGACGAAATACGCCCGCCATATTCGCAACCGATATAGACCGTCGCCAACAGGATCAGCGCCGATTCCGCGGGCAGGTGCAGAGCAAAGGCCAGCGGCAGCAGAATGGCGACGCCGTTAATCGGCCCGAGGCCGGGCAGCAGCCCGACGATGGTTCCGACAAAGCAGCCGATGAGGGCAATAAGCAGATTTTCCGGCGTCATGGCGACGGCGAAACCCTGCGACAGATAGATCCAGGTATCCATAAGCTTCTCCGTTAATTTAACCAGACGCCAAGCGGCAGGGTCACATCAAGTAAGGTATCGAAGGCGTACCATAACGAGACGCCCATCACCACGCCGGCAATGCCTGCCGCCGATAGCGTGGCGCCGAACAGCAGGCCAATCACCGCCGTCAGTAGCGCAGTGGCTAGCGGAAAGCCCAGCCATTCAAATCCCCAGGCATAGACCACCAGCACCACAACCATGGTTAACAGACGTTGCAGTACATGTCGTCCCGGCCACTCGATGGCGTCCGGGCGACGCAGCAGCATCAGCGCCGAACACAGCAGCATCAGGCCGATAATGCCCAATGGGAAAGGGCGCGGGCCGACGGGTTCATACGAGTATTCGCTGTGGATCTGCCAGGCGATAAACAGGCCGCCGATGCATAGCAACAGCCAGACTCCGGCAAAGATACGATCGCTCATTAGCGCCTCCGCGGATTATTTAGCCAGACCAAAGGCTTTCGCCTGTTCGCGATAATCGCTGACCTGCTGTTTTACATAGGTATCGAGCTCCTTACCGTTCATGTTGAATTCAAACAGGCCGCGCAGTTCACGTTGCTTTTTGAACTCATCGGTTTGCTGCAGTTTAGTGAATTCATCAACCCACCACTGATAGTCGGCATCGCTTACCTTCGGGCCCATAAAGAAGCCGCGAATAATCGGCCACACCAGGTCATAGCCCTGCTCTTTAGCGGTAGGGACATCGGCCAGCGCGCCCGGCAGACGTTCGTTGGAGAAGACCGCCAGGACGCGGATCTTATTTCCCTGCAGGTACGGCACCATTTCACTCAGATCGCCGGAGACCGCCTGCACATGGTTGCCGAGCAGCGCGGTTACCGGCTCGCCGCCGCCCTCAAAGGCGACATAGCGCATCTTGTGCGGATCAACGTTGGCTTTTTGCGCCAGCAGCGCCGCTTTCATCCAGTCCTGGCTGCCGATGGAGGCCCCGGCGCCAATGACGATAGTGGCGGGATTTTTCTCCATCGCGGTCATGAATGACTTCAGGTCTTTCCATGGCGAATCGGCGCGCACGGCAATCATGCCGTAGTCGGTACCGACGCTCGCCAGCCATCGCACGTCATCAACGCCGTAGCGACCGAATTTCCCCTGCGACAAATTCAGCAGCGAGCCGCCGGAAAAGGCAACCACGGTTCCGGCTTCCGCCGGACGCTGGGCGACGATGGCGTTGTAGGCCACCGCGCCGACGCCGCCGGGCATATAGGTAACGCGCATCGGTTTCTCGATCGCGCCGGTTTCCATCATGCTTACCTGAATCAGCTTACAGGTAAGGTCAAAGCCGCCGCCAGGTTTGGCGGGCGCGATACATTCGGTGCGGGACGGGGCTTGCGCCGCGAAAGCGGTGGTTGTACAGAGGCACAGCGCGATGGCGCTAAGATGGCGGAAAAATGGCGTTTTCATAGGCTTCCTCAGTAGGGACAGGGAATGTTTTTCTGATTATGTGAACCGACATGTGGCGATTCGGTTGCGTGATTGTTAAAACAGTTACCTTTCATTTCCCTTTCAATGGGGCAGCAACCTTACAGGATGTGATATGCGTCTCTTATTAGCCGAGGATAATCGTGAGCTGGCTCACTGGTTGGAAAAGGCTCTGGTGCAGGGCGGTTTTGCCGTGGATTGCGTTTTTGATGGCCGGGCGGCGGATCACCTGCTGCAAAGCGAAAAATATGCGCTGGCGGTGCTGGATATCGGTATGCCGGGCCTGGATGGCCTCGAGGTGGTACAGCGGTTGCGTAAGCGCGGGCAAACGCTGCCGGTGCTGCTGTTGACCGCGCGCAGCGCGGTAGCGGACCGGGTGAAAGGGCTGAACGTCGGTGCCGATGATTACCTGCCTAAACCTTTTGAGCTGGAGGAGCTCGACGCCCGTCTGCGGGCGTTGCTGCGACGCAGCGAAGGGCAGGTGCATGAGGTACAGCAGCTTGGGGAGCTGGAATATCGCGATGAAGGCTATTTTCTGCTGCGTGGTGAGATGTTGTCCCTGACGCCGCGCGAGCTGGCGCTGTTGAAAGTGCTGATGTTTCGCCGTACCCGTCCGGTTTCCCGCCAGCAGCTATTTGAACAGGTGTTTAGCCTCAGCGACGACGTCAGTCCGGAAAGCATCGAACTTTATATTCACCGCCTGCGCAAGAAGCTCCAGCAAAGCAACGTGCGTATTACTACGCTACGCGGGCTGGGTTATCTGCTGGAGTGTGAGCCGCATGAGCTGGGGTAAACCGCAATCGCTGTATGCCCAACTGCTGCTGTTTCTTGGCCTGCCGCTGGCGCTGTTGTGGGGGCTATCGGCATTCAATAGCTACGTGAGCGCGCTGCAGGCGGCGACGCAGGCCTACGATCGTACGCTGCTCTCCTCGGCGCGTACCGTGGCGGAGCGGCTGGTAGTGCGCGGCGGTCATCTGGAGGTCAATGTGCCCTGGGTGGTGCTGGACAGCTTTGAACTCAACATGAACGACCGGCTGTATTACAAGGTGGTCGACCCGCAGGGGAAAGTGATTTCCGGCTTTGACGATCTGCCGGCAATGCCGCCGGCCACTTCACGAACTCAACTTTATCCGGCGCTGGCATGGTTTTATCATACCGAATACCGCGGTCAGGCAATCCGCGTGGCGCGCCTGCTGCAGCCGGTCAATGAAGGCGGTATCGTTGGTATGGCGGAGATTTATATTGCCGAAACGCTGCAGTCGCGGCGCTGGCTGGCCGGACAACTGCTGTTCTCATCCTGGGTGTCACAGGGCTTATTAGTGCTATTGACGTTGGTACTGGCGGGGTGGCTACTGCGCCGCGTTCTGCGGCCAATGCGTCAGCTCTCGGCGCTGATGGTGCGCCGCGAACCCGGCCTGCTGACGCCGCTACCGGAATTGCTGCCGTGGTCGGAAACTCGGCTGCTGATCGTGGCTTTTAACCGCTATATCGACCGCCTGCGGGTGATGATCTCCCGGCAAGAACGCTTTAGCGCCGACGCTTCACATCAGTTGAAAACGCCGCTGGCGGTCCTGAAAACCCAGGCCTCGGTGGCGCTGGCCAGCGACGATCCGCGGCTGTGGCGCGAGAGTTTGCAGGCCATGCGCGCAACGCTGGATGATACGATTTTACTCACCGAACGTTTGTTGCAACTGGCGACGGTAAAACGCCGGGAGCAGGGCGAGCAGGCGTTTGCCGCGGTCGATCTGCAGGAGGTCGTGCACCATAGCTGTTTTTCGCGCATTGCCCAGGCGCGCAGTAAAAACATCGATCTGGGTTATGAGGGCGAGCAGTCGCCGGTGAACGTTTTGGGTGATGGCGTTTTGTTGGGGGAACTGTGCGCCAACCTGCTCGACAATGCGATTCGCTACACTCCGGCACGTGGGACGGTGACGCTGAGTCTGCATCGCGATGGCGAAGCCGTCACGCTGAGCGTGGAGGATAGCGGCCCGGGTATCGATGAAAACCTGATTAACCAGGCGCTGACGCCGTTTCGACGGCTGGAGAATGGTGGCGGCATACCCGGCGCCGGGCTGGGCCTGGCGCTGGTAAACGATATCGCACGTCTGCATCGTAGCCGCCCGCAGCTGTCGCGCAGCGAAAGCCTGGGAGGATTAAAGGTGACGCTGCGTCTGCTGACCGTGGCTTAAAGCAGCCCTTTCTGGCTGAGGGTGAGGCGGGTCGCGGCATTAAGATCGTAGTGTCGCAGGTCTTCGCCCTTCACCCACGCGTAATCGTCGAATTCCTCGTTGATCGTGACCTCGCGGTTGGCGCTTATGCAATCGAAAATCAAATAGATCATGTAGATCTCTTCCTGGCGACCATCGGCATAGGTTTTCACACGGGTATCATCGCGGAAGCTCCATGGCGTGATACGGGTCAACTGCAGTTTTTCGCCAAGCTCCTCGCGGACTTCACGTCGCAGCGCCTCTTCAATACTTTCCCCCGGCTCCACGCCGCCGCCGGACAGCGCCCACTGTCCGGGAAAAACCCCGCGGTCGGCAGCCATCTTGCACAACAGGTAATGGCCATCATTTTGGATTAGCGGGCAAACAATCGTCCTTTGACGCATGATTTTTCTCCTTCGCAGTGAGTCGGGCCGGGAATCGAGGAAACAGTTTGCGAGGGGCCTCGGCAAACCGCAAGGGAAATACGGCGCTGGCTCTACAGAGTGCTAAGTTAAGCGAAATGCTTGAGTTGCTGCAAAAGCATATCCGGCAACGCGATATGATGGAACTGCAGGAGCAACTAGCCAGCCTGTTGGCGCTGGGATACACTAGCCGCAGGCAGCTCAGGACGCGGCTTCACTATTTATTGCAGGCAGGAAATGCCGCCGATCCGGTCGCCTTTTTACGTAATCTTGCGCAAAATGTCCCCAGACGGCCGCATAAGGAGACGCTAATGAACATTGCCCAGTTTCTGGAACAACGCGGCCATCAGCAAGGCCATCAGCAAGGCCTTGAGCAGGGCCTGCAACAAGGTCTTGAACAGGGAGAACAATTGGCTGCGCAACGTATTGCCCAAGCGATGCTGGAAAACGGGCTTGACCTGGCGCTGGTGGCGAAGCTGACGGGGCTTGCGCCGGAGCGTCTGGCCCTGCTCGCCCATTAATTTTTCTGCTTCCTTCAAACGGCCTGCGCGACGGCGATCGCGCAGGTTAATATAGATTTATTTAATCAATACAACTCAATTCAATATAATTCTGATGAATTTAAATTCGGCAGAATTTGCATTCTTTCGCAACTGCGCGTCGGTATTGATGTAAAAAGACGCAACTGGTTACACTCTTGTGAAAAATCATTTCGCCAGGTCATTGATTCCTGACGGGTGCGCAGTAGAATTTTCTGGTTTTTTCGGGACTTCTTTGATTCTTCTTTTCTGGATAGAGTAAATAATGAAAAAGAGCATTTTTATGGCCCTGGCCGGGGTAATGATGGTTTCCTCGGCGGCCCATGCTATTAGCGTTACTGGCGAAGCCGGCGAGCACTATACCAACCTCGGCGTTGGCTTCGGTACCGAATCCACCGGCCTTGCTATTTCCGGCAACTGGTTGCATAGCGATAACGACGGCGACGCCGCGGGTTTAGGTCTGGGTCTGAATATTCCGCTGGGACCATTCCTGGCGACCGTGGGCGGCAAAGGCATCTACACCAATCCGAAGCAGGGCGATGAAGGTTACGCGGCCGCGGTCGGCGGCGGCCTGCAGTGGAAAATTGGCGATAGCTTCCGTCTGTACGGCGACTATTACTACTCGCCTGATTCCCTCTCCAGCGGCATCGAGAGCTATGAAGAAGCGAACGTCGGCGCCAGCTGGACCATCATGCGTCCGCTTAGCATCCAGGCAGGTTATCGCTACCTGAACCTGGCGGGCAAAGACGGCAACCGTGATAACACCATCGCCGACGGTCCGTACATCGGCGCCAGCGCCAGCTTCTAATCCTCCGGCGCGGCCATCCGCCGCGCCAAATTTCTTCGTCGCCAGCCCGCGCCTTTGCGCTATAGTAATTCGACTTATCAGGCTGGAGTTCATAATGCTACAAGTGGAAATGCTGTCCACCGGCGATGAAGTGCTGCATGGGCAGATTGTCGATACCAATGCCGCCTGGCTGGCGGATTACTTTTTTAATCAGGGTTTACCGTTAACGCGCCGCAATACCGTCGGCGATGACCTCGACGCGCTGGTGGCTATTCTGCGCGAACGCAGCGAACAGGCGGATGTGCTGATCGTGAATGGCGGTCTGGGGCCGACCAGCGACGATCTTAGCGCGCTGGCGGCCGCGACGGCGAAAGGCGAAGGGTTGGTCCTCAACGCTGAATGGCTGGAGACGATGACGCGATTCTTTGCCGAACGCGGTCGGCCAATGGCGGAAAGCAATCGCAAGCAGGCGGAAATCCCCGCCAGCGCCGAAATGATCAATAATCCGGTGGGCACCGCCTGCGGGTTTGCCGTACAGCTCAACCGCTGCCTGATGTTTTTCACCCCCGGCGTACCGTCTGAATTCAAAGTTATGGTCGAGCAGGAGATCGTACCGCGCTTACGTGCGCGCTTCACGCTTCCGTCGCCGCCTGTCTGTCTGCGTTTAACCACCTTCGGACGTTCGGAAAGCGAGTTGGCGCAAAGCCTCAATCACCTGCAGCTCCCCCCTGGTGTGGTGATGGGCTACCGCTCGTCAATGCCGATTATCGAGCTAAAACTTACCGGTCCTGCCGAGCAGCGCGATGCCATGCTGGCGCTGTGGCCAGAAGTGCGTAAGGTAGCCGGAGAGAGCCTTATCTTCGAGGGCACGGAAGGGTTACCGGCACAGATCGCGCGCTGCCTGCAGGAGCGTCAGCTTAGCCTGACCTTGAGCGAACAGTTCACCAGCGGCCTGCTGGCGCTGCAGCTGAGGCGGGCGAACGCGCCGCTTCTCGCCAGCGAAGTGGTGCCGGCGCAGGAGGAGACGTTAGCGCAATCGGCGCGCTGGGCCGCCGAGCGGCGCGTAAACCATTTTGCCGGACTGGCGTTGTCGGTCAGCGGTCAGGAGGCCGATTACCTGAACTTTGTGCTGGCGACGCCGGAAGGTACGCACGCGCTGCGGGTTAAGTTCAGCGTGAATCGTCATGGGCTGGCGGTGCGACAAGAAGTGTGCGCCATGATGGCGCTGAATATGCTGCGCCGCTGGCTCAACGGTAAGCCGGTCAGCGGCGAGCATGGCTGGATTAACGTCGTCGAGACGCTGTTTATCGACTGACTCAGGCAGGCGCCCCCAGCGCCTGCGCCAGCAGAGTAATGGGATGTTCGCAGCGCTTGCTGGTGGACATCTCTATCTGCCATTTGCAGGTTTCGCAATCGGTAATCACTACGTCCGCGCCGCTCTCTTCAATCTGGCGAAATAATGGCGCGCCAATGGCCTGCGCCGACAAATAGTTTTCCGACTTAAAGCCGAAGGTGCCGGCGATACCGCAGCACTGCGAATCCAGTACTTCCAGCTGTAGGCCCGGGATTTGGCGCAAAAGCTCAAGGGTGTATAGCGACCAGCCCATTTTTTCCATATGACATGGGGTGTGATAGACCACCTTCAGCGGCAGCGGGCGCAATGGAAGGGTTTTGCCGGCATTGAGCTGTTTCCAAATCCAGCGGGTCGCTAACTCCACCCGATCCCGCAGATCGCTGTTATCGATATCCAGGAGATGGGGATATTCATCGCGCAGGGTAAAAGTACAGGTTGAAGAGGTGGCGATGATCGGCAACGCGTTTTCGCGCATGGCGGCGACGTTGCTGTGCGCTTGCTTGCGCGCTTTGTCAAAAAAGCCGTTGGCGATAAGCGGGACGCCGCAGCATTTTTCTTTCGATAAGAGCTGCACGCCGGTACCCAGCGCGTTGACGACGCGAATCAGATCCTTACCCAATTGCGGGTGGTTATAGTTGACGTAGCAGCCATGGAAGAAAGCCACCTGCTCGCTGTACTGCGCCTGTTTGGCGGCGAGCTGGCGATAAGCGCGGCGGAAGGTGCCGAAGCCATATTTCGGCAGCGTGCGGCGATGGTCGATTTTCAGCGCGGTGTCGAGCAGGCGGCGCACCGGTTTTAACCCCGTAGTGGCGTTGACCAGCGGCGCGAAAGGCGTGGAAAGGGTGCCCATCAGATCGGTATGGCTGAGGATGGCATCGCGCAGAGTCGGTTTTTGTTGGCTGTACTGCGCACGCGCGCGTTGAATAATATCGCCGATTTTCACATCAGACGGACAGGCCACCTCGCAGCGTTTGCAATTAATACAATATTTCAGCGCATCGTCGTACAGCGCGCCATCTTTCAGACGCAGACGTTCGCCGTCCGGCCCCGCCTGTTTCGGGCCGGGATAGCGCGGATTTACCCGGCTCACCGGGCAGGCGGTGGTACAGACCGTGCATTTTATGCAGCTTTCAAAGCGGGTATCGTTCATGACCGGCCTCCTGCAAGGGTGTGGATCTGTCTGGCGGCATGCAGCGCGGTGACGGCGCAAACGCCGCCGCCGCAGCCGAGTTGAATGGCATCGAAACCGCCGAGCAGCGAGCCGATAGCGAAAAGATTACTCAGCGGCTGGCCGAGCAGGTGTGGGCGTAGCATGGGGTCCGTCTTCAAACCAAAGCGCTGCCACGGTTGTGACGCGAAGAAATCACGCTGATACCAGCTATCGCGCGCCAGCGTTTGCTGCAGATCGAGGCCGAGGATCGGTTCGCGCACGCTATCACGCGTGGCGACGAGTCCGTTACTGAAAAAGCTTCCGCTCGCCAGCACGGTAAAGCGCGGGCGCAGCGCGATATCGCCGTGATTTCGCGTCCAGACGGCCTCGACGGCGCCCTGCTGATGGCTGATTTTCACCACTTCGTCACCGGCAAGCCAGGTACCACCGGTGCGGATGAACTGACGCTGAAGCTGGCTATGCAGGCGCATCCCCGGCACCGAAGGCGGCAGCGTCGGCAGCAGGCGCAGCGAGCAGGGCAGATGTTCCTGTAGCCAATGCCAGAGGCGATTATCCGCGAGCCCAAAACAGGCGGGCATTATCAGCAGTTCGTACTCTTGCGCTAGCGGCAGCAGCGCGGACTGCAGGGCAGGCCACAGGTTTTCATCATCAAGCACGCGGGCGATGTTGGCGGCACGGAACTCCGTAGGGTTATCGCGCAGCACATCAAGCAGCGGTAAATCAATCTCCGCGGCGGAGGCGTCCACTCCGCTCTGTCCGAGGGCGGCGGCGGCCAGGTGCGGTTGAAAATCGGCAAAACCGCTAATCCCCACCATGCATACGCGCTGCTGCGCGATGGGCGCCAGCGGAACCTCTTCGGGCGACAGCCACGCCGGGCGCAACGTTCCCAGCGGCGTCACCCGCAGATGCGGTCGGCGCGCTTCGCCTTGCATGTTCGCGCCGCAGGCGGCCAGCAGCGCTTCGGCCTGCCTGGCGTATTCGAACACCGCGTCGGCACCGAGACGGGAGTAGGGGTGTTCAGGAAGCTGAACGGCCAGTTGCTGAAGACCTTGTGCGATATCAGTGACGGTATCGCCGTTCGGCAGCGCCGAGAGCAGGTCTAATGAAGCAGAGGAAAAGTGCAGCGCGCTTTGCCCGCGGCTGATTATCACGCAGCGTAGGCCGTACTGATTCAGCGCCAGTCCGCACAGTAGCCCGGCCAGCCCGCCGCCGACGATGGCGCAATCAAATTTCATCCTGATGTTCCTTTTGCAGTCCGCATAAGCCGAGGTAGACCCAGCGGGTAAATTCACTTTCGCGCAGCGCGTCACCCCAGGCGATGGGCTGAACGCCTTTCCAGCGTTCATTGAGAAATTCCGACAGCTGAGTTAACGACTGCGCCGGTGTGGCGACGTTGAAGCGCTGTAGCAGCCCGGCGGCGCGGCAGGCGCACAGTTCCCCCTGGCAGGTGCCCATACCGACTCGGGTACGACGGCGCAGGTCGAGCAGATTCTTCACCGCCAGATTCTCTACCGCGTACTGCACTTCCCCGGCGGTGACCGCTTCACATTCACAGACCAGGCTGCGGTGCTGGCGGCTGTCGCCGAGCCATGCCGGGGTGCGGTCGCCGTGGCGATAGACCGCCGACCCGCGCAGCGGCGTCGGTAGCGAGATAATCTTTTTCAGCGTGGTTTCTGTGGCTTCCTGCGAGCCCGGCAGCGGACGCTCCGCGGTGCGGCACGGCTCAGTATTGCCGAGTTTGCGGCAGACGGCGTCGCTGGCCCATTCCGCCATCAGACGGTAGGTCATCAACTTACCGCCGGTGATGGTGATAAAGCCTTCCATACCGTCGCGCGCGGCGTGGTCGAGCAGCACAATACCGCGGCTGACGCTGCGCCCACTGGGGTCGTCATCGCTGGCGACCAGCGGACGGACGCCGGAGTAAGCGCGTAGCACCCGGGTGCGCCCCATGATCGGCGCCAGTTTTTCCCCTTCGCGCAGCAGCGTATCGACCTCTTCCGTCGTCACCCGGTTATCGTCAATTTCGTCATAAGGAATATGCGTCGAGGTGGTGCCAATCAGCGAGATGGTATCGCCGGGCACCAGAATATCGGCATCCGCCGGCTTGCGGCAGCGGTTAATCACCTGATTATTAATACGATGGTCGAGGATCAGCAGCGAGCCTTTTGCCGGGAACATGGAGATGCGCAGATCGGCGTATTCCGCGATGCGTTGGCCCCAAATCCCGGCGGCGTTGACCACCACCTGTGCGCGCATGCTGCGCGCTTCGCGACGTTGATGATCGTAGATCTGTACGCCGTACACACGATCGCCCTGACGTAGCAGGCCGGTAACCTCGCAGCCGGTGAGGATCTGCGCGCCGTGTTCGCGGGCGTCGAGCATATTGGCGGCCGTCAGACGGAACGGGTCGACGGTGCCATCCGGTACCTGTACGGCGCCAAGCAACGTAGGGTTCACCGCAGGCTCCAGACGTAATGCTTCAGCGGGAGTAAGCGGTTTAGCATCGATACCGGCCTGCTGACAGGCGTTGATGAAGGTTTGCTGCCAGGCCATGTCATCTTCAGGCAGGGTGATAAACAGCCCGTTGGTGGGTTCAATGCAGTGGCGGGCGATGCGACGTAAAATGCGATTCTCGCTGATACATTCGCGTGCGGATTCGCTATCGGTAACGGCATAGCGCGCGCCGCTGTGCAACAGACCATGGTTGCGGCCGGTGGCGCCGGTGGCGATATCGTGCCGCTCAATCAACGCCACACGTAACCCGCGCAGGGCGCAGTCGCGGGCGATTCCCGCGCCGGTGGCGCCGCCGCCAATAATCAGCGCATCAAATTCTTGCGTCTCGGCCATCTTCCGGTCCTCTACTTTCGTTTTACACCATTTAGCCATACCAATAGTGTGGAATGTTTGATTTCGAGCATATTTGCGCGCAATTCGAGCGTTTTCTGTGATTTTGTGCTCACATTGGAAAATTTTGTCATATATCTGTAACAAAATGTGCGATATTTCACAGTATTAGTTCTACGCTTTGCCTACCATCGCGACCTAATTAGAAGTGCGTGAATAAATTAGATTTTTTGCGTCGATGTCAGTGAAACAGCAATGGCCACGGAGGCTGATATGTTAAGTATTTTTAAACCCGCAGCGCATAAAGCGCGTTTGCCGGCGGCGGAAATCGACCCTTTATATCGTCGATTACGTTGGCAGATCTTTATTGGCATCTTCTTCGGTTATGCCGCTTACTATCTGGTTCGTAAGAACTTTGCGCTGGCGATGCCTTATCTGATTGAGCAGGGGTTCTCTCGTGGCGACCTCGGTTTCGCGCTTTCGGGTATCTCCATCGCCTACGGATTTTCGAAATTCATCATGGGATCGGTCTCCGACCGCTCGAATCCGCGCATTTTCCTGCCCGCAGGGTTAATTCTGGCGGCGCTGGTGATGCTGGTGATGGGCTTCGTGCCGTGGGCGACTTCCAGCATCATGATCATGTTCGTATTGCTGTTCCTTTGCGGATGGTTCCAGGGGATGGGCTGGCCGCCGTGTGGTCGTACCATGGTGCACTGGTGGTCGCAGAAAGAGCGCGGCGGGATTGTCTCAGTGTGGAACTGCGCGCATAACGTCGGCGGCGGTATTCCGCCGCTGCTGTTCCTGCTGGGGATGGCGTGGTTTAACGACTGGCACGCGGCGCTGTATATGCCGGCTTTCGGCGCGATCCTACTGGCAATTTTTGCCTTCGCGATGATGCGCGATACCCCGCAGTCCTGCGGTCTACCGCCGATTGAAGAGTATAAAAACGACTATCCGGATGACTATAGCGAAAAGCACGAAGAAGAGCTGACGGCGAAGCAGATCTTTATGCAGTACATTCTGCCGAACAAACTGCTGTGGTACATCGCTATCGCTAACGTCTTCGTTTACCTGCTGCGCTACGGCATTCTGGACTGGTCGCCGACCTACCTGAAAGAGGTCAAACACTTCGCGCTGGATAAATCCTCCTGGGCCTACTTCCTGTATGAGTACGCGGGCATTCCGGGCACCCTGTTGTGCGGCTGGATGTCGGACAAAGTATTTAAAGGCAACCGCGGCGCAACCGGCGTGTTCTTTATGACCCTGGTGACGATTGCCACCGTCGTTTACTGGCTGAACCCGCCGGGTAATCCGGGCGTCGATATGGCCTGTATGATCGTCATTGGCTTCCTGATTTACGGCCCGGTGATGCTGATCGGTCTGCATGCGCTGGAACTGGCGCCGAAAAAAGCTGCCGGCACCGCCGCGGGCTTCACCGGTCTGTTCGGTTATCTCGGCGGTTCCGTAGCCGCGAGCGCCATTGTTGGCTATACCGTTGATTTCTTCGGCTGGGATGGCGGCTTCATGGTGATGATTGGCGGTAGCGTACTGGCGGTTCTGCTGCTCATTATCGTCATGCTTGGCGAGCGTCGTCATCATCAACAACTGAAACAAGCCTAAGGAGCGGCGATGAAAATGAAACTTACCGCGCTAATGAGCGGAATGATTTTGGCCAGTTCAGCGCTGTGCTTCAGCGCGACAGCCGCTGATAAAATTGTCATCGCCCACCGCGGCGCCAGCGGGTATCTGCCGGAACATACCCTGCCGGCGAAAGCGATGGCTTACGCTCAGGGGGCGGATTACCTTGAGCAAGACCTGGTCATGACCAAAGACGATCGGCTGGTGGTGTTGCATGACCACTATCTCGATCGGGTGACTGATGTTGCGCAGCGTTTCCCGCAGCGGGCGCGTAAAGATGGCCGTTTTTACGCTATCGACTTTACCCTGGCCGAGATTAAGTCGCTGAAGTTCACCGAAGGTTTTGAGCCGAAAGATGGTAAGAACGTGCAGACCTATCCCGGGCGTTTCCCGATGGGTAAATCCGATTTCCGCATTCATACCTTTGAAGAAGAGATTGAGTTTGTGCAGGGGCTGAATCATTCGACGGGGAAAAATATCGGTATCTACCCGGAAATCAAAGCGCCGTGGTTCCACCATCAGGAAGGCAAAGATATTGCCGCCAGCACGCTGAAGGTGCTGAAGGAATATGGCTACACTAGCAAGCAGGATAAGGTTTATCTGCAGTGTTTTGACGCCAACGAGCTCAAACGCATTAAGAATGAGCTGGAGCCGAAGATGGGTATGGATCTCAATCTGGTGCAGCTCATCGCCTATACCGACTGGAATGAAACGCAGCAGAAACAGGCCGATGGTAAATGGGTGAACTACAGCTATGACTGGATGTTCAAGCCGGGGGCGATGACGCAGATTGCGCAGTACGCCGACGGTATCGGCCCGGATTACCATATGCTGGTAGCGGAAGGCTCGAAGCCGGGCACGGTGAAGCTGACGGCGATGGTAAAAGAGGCGCACGCCAGCCATCTGCAGGTGCATCCGTACACCGTGCGCGCGGATCAGTTGCCGGAGTACGCCACTAACGTTAACCAGCTCTATGACGTGCTGTATAACCAGGCGGGCGTCGACGGCTTGTTTACCGATTTCCCGGATAAAGCAGTGCAGTTCCTGGACGCGAAATAAAACAAAAGGGCCGTAAGGCCCTTTTTTATGTTTTCACCCTCTCCCTGTGGGAGAGGGCCGAGGTGAGGGCATCAGGCCGCACACATCGACAACACTTACATCTCGATCTCAATATCGCCTTTCGCCCGGCAGCAGCAGGGCAAAATTTCTCCCGGCTGGATAAACGCCAGCGGTTCTGTCAACCAGTCAACCTGGCCTGACACCAGACGCGTGCGGCAGGAACCGCAATAGCCTTCGCGGCACTGATACTCCACGTCGATGTTATGCGATTCAAGAGCGGCCAACAGGGAAGGATGTTCATCCTGACACTCAAGGCGAGTGTCAGAAATCCTCAAGAAAATCCGCTTCATTACAGCTGGAAGTTGCTCAGATCGTCGGCATCGACTTCAGAATCGATCTGGCCGACGAGATAAGAGCTGACTTCCACTTCCTGCGGCGCGACCTGAACGTTGTCGGAAACCAGCCAGGTGTTGATCCATGGGATCGGGTTGGAGCGGGTCTGGAACGGTAGATCGAGGCCCACCGCCTGCATGCGGATATTGGTGATGTACTCGACGTACTGGCAGAGAATATCTTTGTTCAGGCCGATCATCGAGCCGTCGCGGAAAAGATAGTCCGCCCACTCTTTTTCCTGCTGCGCCGCCAGTACAAACAGGTCATAGCACTCTTGTTTGCACTCTTCGGCGATTTCCGCCATTTCCGGATCGTCGCTGCCGGAGCGCAGCAGGTTCAGCATATGCTGAGTGCCGGTCAGGTGCAGCGCTTCATCGCGGGCGATCAGGCGAATAATTTTGGCGTTACCTTCCATTAGCTTGCGTTCGGCAAAGGCGAAGGAGCAGGCGAAACTGACGTAGAAGCGGATCGCTTCCAGCGCGTTGACGCTCATCAGGCATAGATACAGTTTCTTTTTCAGCTCGCGCAGATTCACGGTCACAGTTTTGCCGTTGACGGTGTGAGTGCCTTCGCCCAGCAGATGCCAGTAGCTGGTCATTTCGATCAAAGAATCGTAATAGTGAGAGATGCCTTCCGCGCGTTTCTGGATCTGCTCATTGGTCACGATATCGTCGAACACCGTCGCCGGGTCGTTGACGATGTTGCGGATAATGTGGGTGTAGGAACGCGAGTGGATCGTCTCTGAAAAGGCCCAGGTTTCCACCCAGGTTTCCAGTTCCGGGATGGAAATCAGCGGCAGCAGCGCGACGTTCGGGCTACGGCCCTGGATGGAGTCGAGCAGCGTCTGATATTTCAGGTTGCTGATAAAAATATGCTTTTCATGTTCCGGCAGCGCCTGATAGTCGATGCGATCGCGCGAAACGTCGACTTCTTCCGGGCGCCAGAAGAAGGAGAGCTGCTTTTCAATCAGTTTTTCAAAGATGTCATATTTTTGCTGATCGTAGCGGGCCACGTTAACCGGCTGGCCAAAAAACATCGGCTCAAGCAGTTGATTGTTTTTCGTCTGTGAAAAAGTGGTGTATGCCATGAGTGGGTCCTGTTGAGATTGTATCGCCCGGCAACACTGCGTTTGCCGGGCCTACAAAACCGTAGGCCGGGTAAGCATCGCGCCACCCGGCAAAAATACCTTAGATCTTACATGCGCCGCTTTCGCAGCCGTCGTCCTGAATTGACGGCGCCAGGTCATCCTGGGCGTCTTCCGCGCCATCACGGGTGTTGTGATAGTACAGCGTTTTCACGCCGAATTTATAGGCGTTAAGCAGGTCTTTCAGCAACTGTTGCATCGGCACTTTTCCGGAAGGGAAACGCGTCGGGTCGTAGTTGGTGTTGGCGGAAATCGACTGATCGATGAACTTCTGCATGATGCCGACCAGCTGCAGATAACCGTCGTTATTCGGCATTTCCCACAGCAGTTCGTAGGCGTTCTGCAGATTTTCGTAATCCGGAACGACCTGGCGCAGGATCCCGTCTTTCGACGCTTTGATGCTCACGTGGCCGCGCGGCGGTTCGATGCCGTTGGTGGCGTTGGAGATCTGCGAAGAGGTCTCAGACGGCATCAACGCGGAGAGCGTGGAGTTACGCAGACCGTGGGTTTTGATGGATTCACGCAGCTGCTCCCAGTCGAAATGCAGAGATTCGCTCACGATCGCATCCAGGTCTTTCTTGTAGGTATCGATCGGCAGAATACCCTGCGCGTAGGTAGTTTCATTGAACCACGGGCAGGCGCCTTGTTCGATAGCCAGTTCGTTGGAGGCCTTCAGCAGATAGTACTGAATGGCTTCGAACGTTTTGTGCGTCAGATTGTTGGCGCTGCCGTCGGAGTAGCGCTTGCCATGTTTCGCCAGATAGTAAGCGAAGTTGATAACGCCGATGCCCAGCGTACGACGACCCATCGCGCCGCGTTTGGCCGCCGGGATTGGGTAATCCTGATAATCCAGCAGGGCATCCAGCGCGCGCACCGCCAGTACCGCCAGGTCTTCCAGCTCGTCGAGGCTATCGATGGCGCCAAGGTTGAACGCCGACAGCGTGCACAGCGCGATTTCGCCATTTTCGTCGTTCACATCGTCCAGCGGTTTGGTCGGGAGGGCGATTTCCAGGCACAGGTTAGACTGGCGCACCGGCGCGACAACCGGGTCGAACGGGCTGTGGGTGTTGCAGTGGTCAACGTTCTGGATATAGATACGGCCGGTAGACGCGCGTTCCTGCATCATCAGCGAGAACAGCTCAACGGCTTTAATACGCTGTTTGCGGATGCTGTCGTCTTTTTCGTATTTCGTGTACAGACGTTCGAACTCATCCTGATCGGCGAAGAACGCATCGTACAGGCCAGGAACGTCGGATGGGCTGAACAGGGTGATGTCCTCGCCTTTCAGCAGGCGGGTGTACATCAGCTTGTTGATCTGCACGCCGTAGTCCATGTGGCGAACGCGGTTGGCGTCGGTGCCGCGGTTGTTTTTCAACACTAGCAGGCTTTCGACTTCCAGATGCCACATCGGATAGAAGAGGGTGGCCGCGCCGCCGCGAACGCCGCCCTGCGAGCAGGATTTCACCGCGGTCTGGAAGTGCTTATAGAACGGGATGCAGCCGGTGTGGAAGGCTTCGCCGCCGCGGATCGGGCTACCCAGCGCACGAATGCGGCCGGCGTTGATACCGATACCGGCGCGTTGGGAAACGTATTTCACAATCGCGCTGGAGGTGGCGTTGATCGAATCCAGGCTATCGCCGCACTCAATCAGCACGCAGGAGCTGAACTGACGAGTTGGGGTACGCACGCCGGACATGATCGGCGTCGGCAGCGAAATTTTAAAGGTGGACACCGCGTCATAGAAACGCTTGATGTAGTCCAGACGGGTCTCACGCGGATAGTTAGAGAACAGGCAAGCCGCGACCAGAATATAGAGGAACTGGGCGCTTTCATAGATTTCGCCGCTGACGCGGTTCTGCACCAGGTATTTACCTTCCAGCTGCTTAACGGCGGCATAGGAGAAGTTCATATCGCGCCAGTGGTCGATAAAACCGTCCATCTGCTGGAACTCTTCTTCCGTGTAGTCTTCCAGCAGATGATGATCGTATTTACCTTTTTCGACCATGTTTACCACATGGGTGTACAGCGCTGGTGGTTCAAACTGGCCAAACGCTTTCTTGCGCAGGTGGAAAATCGCCAATCGCGCGGCGAGGTACTGGTAGTCCGGCGCATCGCGGGAGATCAGGTCCGCTGCGGCCTTAATAATAGTCTCGTGGATGTCGGCGGTTTTGATGCCGTCATAGAACTGAATATGTGAACGCAGTTCTACCTGAGAAATCGAAACGTTATTCAGTCCTTCTGCCGCCCAATCTAGTACGCGATGGATTTTGTCGAGATTGATACGCTCGGTGCTACCGTCGCGCTTTGTCACCAGCAGACTCTGATTCATGTGGTTTTTACCTGTCCGTGAGAAAAAATATCCCCCCATTTATCCACAGCAAGTCGTTGTGACTAACTCTGTGGATAAATACTATATGTAGGGGGTTGTCGATAAAAAGAACGCTATATGGTGAGTTATTTTAGTAAGGATTCTTTTGAGTACAAGGGTTGATTTTGACGTTAATTTGAGGTTGCGCAGGCGTAATAATCGCTAAGTCCACGCCGTATAAGGCCTGGAGAAGAAGTCAATAAAACAGAAAAAAAAATCAAAATTTGATCGAGTGCTGATTTCTTCGTCGGAAGGGAAAATTGCGCAGCTTGATGCCGCGCAATCATCATCATAAAAACGTATGACGTTATGCTTTTTTCGCCGTTGTATGCAACATATAGTTAACATCAACGCCCGGCGCCAGCTTGAAGGTATTGGTGAGCGGATTGTAATGCAGGCCGGTGATGTGCTGCTCTTTCAGAGAAGTCTGATCGATCCAGCCGATGAGCTCCGCCGGCTTGATAAACTTCTTCACGTCATGCGTACCTTTTGGCACCATTTTCATCACGTATTCCGCGCCGACCACGGCCATCAGCCAGGCTTTGCCGTTGCGGTTAATGGTCGAGAAGAAGACCTGGCCGCCGGGCTTCACCAGTCGCGCGCAGGCATGCACGACCGACTGTGGATCAGGGACGTGCTCGAGCATCTCCATACAGGTGACGACGTCGTACTGTTGGGCGTGCTTCGCCGCGTGCTCTTCGACGGTCTCCTGCACATACTCCACCTGAACGCCGCTCTCCAGGGCGTGCAGTTTTGCGACCTGCAGCGGCTCGAAGCCCATATCCAGACCGGTGACCGTGGCACCTTCGCGCGCCATGCTTTCGGCGAGGATGCCGCCGCCGCAGCCGACATCAAGCACTTTTTTGCCGAACAGGCCGCCGGAGCGTTCGGCAATATAGCCAAGGCGCAACGGGTTGATGCGATGCAGCGGTTTGAACTCGCCTTCTAAATCCCACCAGCGCGAGGCGACGGCTTCAAATTTGGCGATTTCATTGTGATCAACGTTGGGGGCCACCGACGGTTTTTCGGCATTCATGGGCGCTTTTACTCCTTTTCTGTTCTGACCTGCGAGTATATCAGCAGACTGCCACGAATAAACCGTATTGCTTTACCTCTATTACGACGGCTGTGTTATAATTTGCGACCTTTGAATCCGGGACACAGTAGAGGGATAGCGGTTAGATGAGCGACCTTGCGAGAGAAATTACACCGGTCAACATTGAGGAAGAGCTGAAAAGCTCGTATCTGGATTATGCGATGTCGGTCATTGTTGGCCGTGCGCTGCCGGATGTCCGAGATGGCCTGAAGCCGGTACACCGTCGCGTACTATACGCCATGAACGTATTGGGCAATGACTGGAACAAAGCCTATAAAAAATCAGCCCGTGTCGTTGGCGACGTAATCGGTAAATACCACCCGCATGGTGATACCGCCGTTTATGACACCATCGTACGTATGGCGCAGCCGTTCTCCTTGCGTTATATGCTGGTCGATGGCCAGGGTAACTTTGGTTCTGTCGATGGCGACTCCGCCGCAGCGATGCGTTATACGGAAATCCGTATGTCGAAGATCGCTCATGAGCTGATGGCCGATCTCGAAAAAGAGACGGTTGATTTCGTCGACAACTATGACGGCACGGAGAAAATCCCTGACGTCATGCCGACAAAAATCCCTAACCTGCTGGTGAACGGTTCTTCCGGTATCGCCGTAGGTATGGCGACCAACATTCCGCCGCATAACCTGACGGAAGTGATCAACGGCTGCCTGGCGTACGTTGATAACGAAGACATCAGCATTGAAGGGCTGATGGAACACATTCCGGGCCCGGACTTCCCGACCGCCGCTATCATTAACGGCCGTCGCGGTATTGAAGAGGCCTATCGTACCGGTCGCGGTAAAGTTTACATTCGCGCGCGCGCGGAAGTCGAAGCTGACGCGAAAACCGGTCGTGAAACCATTATCGTGCATGAAATTCCGTATCAGGTGAACAAAGCGCGCCTGATTGAGAAAATCGCCGAGCTGGTGAAAGAAAAACGCGTTGAAGGCATCAGCGCGCTGCGCGACGAATCTGACAAAGACGGTATGCGTATCGTTATCGAAGTGAAACGCGACGCGGTGGGTGAAGTGGTTCTTAACAACCTCTACTCCCAGACCCAACTGCAGGTTTCTTTCGGTATCAACATGGTTGCGCTGCACCACGGTCAGCCGAAGATCATGAACCTGAAAGACATCATTGCGGCGTTTGTTCGTCACCGCCGCGAGGTTGTCACTCGTCGTACTATTTTCGAACTGCGTAAAGCGCGCGACCGTGCGCATATCCTTGAAGCGCTGGCGATTGCGCTCGCTAACATCGATCCGATCATTGAACTGATTCGCCGCGCGCCGACGCCGGCGGAAGCAAAAGCGGGTTTAATCGCGCGTTCATGGGATCTGGGCAATGTCTCCGCGATGCTGGAGCGCGCCGGCGATAACGCCGCGCGTCCGGAGTGGCTGGAGCCAGAGTTCGGCGTGCGTGACGGCCAGTACTATCTGACCGAACAGCAGGCCCAGGCGATTCTGGATCTGCGTCTGCAGAAACTGACCGGTCTGGAGCATGAAAAACTGCTCGACGAGTACAAAGAGCTGCTGGATCAGATTGCCGAGCTGCTGCACATTCTGGGTAGCGCCGATCGTCTGATGGAAGTTATTCGCGAAGAGCTGGAGCTGGTTAAAGAACAGTTTGGCGATGCGCGTCGTACCGAAATCACCGCCAACAGCGCCGATATCAATATCGAAGACCTGATTAACCAGGAAGATGTTGTCGTGACCCTGTCGCACCAGGGTTATGTGAAGTATCAGCCGTTAACCGACTACGAAGCGCAGCGTCGTGGCGGTAAAGGCAAATCGGCAGCGCGTATTAAAGAAGAAGACTTTATCGACCGCCTGCTGGTGGCCAACACCCATGACACGATCCTCTGCTTCTCCAGCCGTGGTCGTTTGTACTGGATGAAGGTTTATCAACTGCCGGAAGCCAGCCGCGGCGCGCGTGGTCGGCCGATCGTCAACCTGCTGCCGTTGGAAGCTGACGAGCGTATCACCGCTATCCTGCCGGTTCGCGAGTACGAAGAGGGCGTTAACGTCTTTATGGCGACCGCCAGCGGTACCGTGAAGAAAACGGCATTGACCGAGTTCAGCCGTCCGCGTTCTGCCGGTATCATCGCCGTCAATCTGAACGAAGGGGACGAACTGATCGGCGTCGATCTGACTTCTGGTCAGGACGAAGTGATGCTGTTCTCCGCCGCCGGTAAAGTGGTGCGCTTTAAAGAAGACGCCGTTCGCGCGATGGGTCGTACCGCAACCGGCGTACGCGGCATCAAGCTGGCGGGCGAAGATAGCGTGGTCTCGCTGATTATTCCTCGCGGCGAAGGCGCTATCCTGACCGTGACGCAAAACGGTTACGGCAAGCGTACTGCGGCAGCAGAGTATCCGACCAAGTCACGTGCGACGCAGGGCGTTATCTCTATTAAGGTCACCGAACGTAACGGTTCAGTGGTCGGCGCCGTGCAGGTCGATGATTGCGACCAGATCATGATGATCACCGATGCGGGCACCCTGGTGCGTACTCGCGTTTCTGAAGTGAGCATCGTGGGTCGTAATACTCAGGGCGTGATTCTGATCCGTACCGCGGAAGATGAAAACGTTGTTGGCCTGCAGCGCGTGGCTGAACCGGTTGACGACGAAGAACTGGATGCCATCGACGGCAGCGTAGCGGAGGGCGATGATGATATCGCGCCGGAAAACGATGCTGACGACGACATCGCCGAAGACGAAGAGTAATCGTCGCAGGTAAATGTTCTGAAAGGGCCGGGTATTATCCCGGCCCTTTTTGCATTAACATTGCGGCAAAGCCCATTTACCGCTACTTTAACCCCATTCTGTTGAGCCCCTGACGACCGAGCATTACCCCATTGAAATATCTTGCCTCGTTTCATACGACCTTAAAGGTTTCTCGTTATCTGTTCAGAGCGCTGGCGGTTCTGCTATGGATGCTGATTGCTTTTGTCTCCGTGTTTTATATCGTTAACGCGCTGCATGAACGGGAATCGGAAATTCGTCAGGAGCTGAATCTTAACGCCGACCAGGCGCAGCGCTATATCCAGCGGACTGCGGATGTCATTAAAGAGCTGAAGTACGTCGCAGGCAACCGCGCGGCGACCGGGAGCGAGGGCAGCGCGGCGCTTGCCAACAGCGGTAATATCACTATCCCAAATTTTGAACCGCTGTATCCGGATTCCGACTGCAGCGCAATGAGCGGCGCCTGGCGTAATTCGCTGCAATCGCTGGCGTGGTTCATGCGCTACTGGCGCGATAATTTCTCCGCCGCCTACGACCTGAACCGTATTTTTTTAATTGGCAGCGACAACCTCTGCATGGCTAATTTTGGCCTGCGCGATATGCCGCTGGAGCGCGATCAGGCGCTGAAGGTGCTGCATCAGCGTATCGAACAATATCGCGATGCGCCGCAAAACGAGCGCGGCAATAACCTGTTCTGGATTAGCCAGGGCGTGCGTCCGGGCGTCGGCTATTTCTATGCGCTGACGCCTATTTATATGGCCAACCGCTTGCAGGCGATGCTCGGCGTTGAGCAGACTATCCGCATGGAGAGCTTCTTTACGCCAGGCAGCCTGCCGATGAGCGTGACGATTCTCGATGATAACGGCCAGCAGCTCATTTCTCTTGCCGGGCCGGATAACAGCATTAAACCGGAAACCCGCTGGATGCAGGAGCGGATGTGGTTTGGCTATAGCTCTGGTTTCCGCGAACTGGTGCTGAAAAAGAGCCTGCTGCCGTCATCGCTGAGTATTGTCTATTCGGTTTCCGTCGATCAGGTGCTGGAGCGTATCAGGATGCTGATCCTCAACGCTATCGTATTGAATATCCTGACCGGCGCGATCCTGTTCGCGCTGGCGCGCATGTATGAACGGCGGATATTTATTCCGGCGGAAAACGACGCCCAGCGTCTGGAAGAGCATGAGCAGTTCAACCGTAAAATCGTCGCCTCCGCGCCGGTTGGGATCTGTATTCTGCGTACTCAGGACGGCACTAACATACTGAGTAACGAACTGGCGCATAACTATCTGAATATGCTGACTCACGAAGACCGCCAGCGGCTCACGCAGATTATCTGCGGCCAGCAGGTCAATTTCGTCGACGTGTTAACCAGCAACAACACCAACCTGCAGATTAGCTTTGTGCACTCGCGCTATCGTAATGAAAACGTAGCGATATGTGTGCTGGTGGATGTTTCCGCCCGAGTGAAAATGGAAGAGTCGCTGCAGGAGATGGCCCAGGCGGCGGAGCAGGCCAGCCAGTCGAAATCGATGTTCCTCGCCACCGTCAGCCACGAGCTGCGTACGCCGCTGTACGGTATTATTGGCAACCTCGATCTGCTGCAGACAAAAGCGTTGCCGAAAGGGGTCGATCGGCTGGTGACGGCGATGAATAACTCCTCCAGCCTGCTATTGAAGATTATCAGCGATATTCTCGACTTCTCGAAGATTGAGTCTGAGCAGCTCAAAATCGAGCCACGAGAGTTTTCGCCGCGCGAGGTTATGAATCATATTTCGGCGAACTATCTACCGCTGGTGGTGCGCAAGCAGCTTGGGCTGTACTGCTTCATCGAGCCGGATGTTCCGCAAACGATGATAGGCGACCCGATGCGCCTGCAGCAGGTCATCTCCAACCTGCTGAGTAACGCCATTAAATTTACCGATACCGGCTGTATCGTGTTGCACGTCCAGCGCACCGGCGACTATCTGCAAATTAGCGTACGTGACACCGGAGAGGGGATCCCGGCGAAAGAAGTTGTGCGCCTGTTCGACCCGTTCTTCCAGGTCGGTACCGGGGTGCAGCGTAATTTCCAGGGCACCGGCTTGGGGCTGGCTATCTGTGAAAAACTCATCAGCATGATGGATGGCGACATTGCCGTGGAAACTGAACCCGGCATGGGCAGCCGTTTCACCATCCGCATTCCGCTATATGGCATGCAGCAGATGCCGGCGCTGTTGGCCGATCGGCACAGCAACAGCACCTGCTGGCTGGCGATTCATAACACGTCACTGGCGCTGTTTATCGAATCGCTGCTGCAATATCATGGCCTGACGGTACGGCAATTTGCTGGCCAGACACCGGCCGCTGACGATATTTTATTAACCGATGATGAACTTAGCGAGCGTTGGTCGGGAAGTGCAGCGGTGATCTTCTGCCGTCGCCATATCGGCATCCCCGTTGAGCGCGCGCCTGGGGAGTGGTTGCATAGCGTAACCACGCCGCATGAGCTCCTGCCGTTGCTGGGACGCCTGCTGCATCTGGCGCTGGCGGCGGAAGAGAATGGTCCGGCGCTATCGGCCCACGACGCGCCAACGGTCAGCAATGACGACATGATGATTCTGGTGGTCGACGATCATCCGATTAACCGCCGCCTGTTGGCTGACCAGCTTGGCTCACTGGGTTATCAATGCGTGACGGCCAATGATGGCGTCGATGCGCTTAACGTCCTCAGTAAACAACATATTGATATTGTTCTCAGCGATGTGAACATGCCGAATATGGATGGCTACCGTTTGACGCAGCGGATCCGGCAACTGGAGATGACTCTGCCGGTGATTGGCGTGACGGCTAACGCACTGGCGGAAGAAAAGCAGCGCTGCCTGGAGTCGGGAATGGATAGTTGTCTGTCAAAACCGGTGACGCTGGATATCCTCAAGCACACGCTGGCCACCTATGCCGCACAGGTACGTAAGGCCAGAACAACAAGCTGAAGTCGCACTCCATGGCGTTGAGATCTCCCCGGAGCGCGATGCTTTCCGGGGTGGGGACATAAAGCTTCAGAATGGCCCGGAAACGGCGGCTTGCCGCCATCCGGGAAAAGTGAATTACTCTTTATCCGTTGAGGTGAGAGAGACGGAAGAGAGATAGTTCAGCAGCGCGATATCATTTTCGACGCCCAGCTTCATCATTGCCGATTTCTTCTGGCTACTGATGGTCTTGATGCTGCGGTTCAGTTTTTTGGCGATCTCGGTGACCAGGAAGCCTTCAGCGAACAAACGCAAAACTTCACTCTCTTTTGGCGACAGGCGTTTGTCGCCATAACCGCCGGCGCTGATTTTTTCCAGCAGGCGGGAGACGCTTTCCGGAGTAAACTTTTTGCCTTTCTGCAGCGCGGCCAGCGCTTTCGGCAGGTCGGTCGGGGCACCCTGTTTCAGCACGATCCCTTCAATGTCGAGATCCAGCACTGCGCTGAGAATAGCCGGGTTGTTGTTCATGGTCAGAACGATAATTGACAGCTCAGGGAAATGGCGTTTGATGTATTTGATCAGAGTGATCCCATCGCCATATTTGTCGCCAGGCATCGACAAGTCGGTAATCAGGACGTGCGCGTCAAGCTTAGGAAGATTGTTAATCAGAGCTGTGGAATCTTCAAATTCGCCAACAACATTCACCCACTCGATCTGCTCAAGTGACTTGCGAATGCCGAACAGTACGATCGGATGGTCATCGGCAATAATTACGTTCATATTGTTCATGTATTAGGCTACCTTGCTACAGCAAGCTCTTGACGTAACCGTCAATGTCGCTGATGTATTTTTCTATACCTTGGGCATCTCTTTCATGAATCAGATGCTCAAGCGCTTCACATAACTGCTTGCCGGGTATCAGATTAAGCATCGCAAACGCCCCTTTGAGGCGGTGAGCGGTCTGCGCCAGCGCAGCGAAATCGCTGATGGTGAATTCAGTATACAATCTCTGAACATCATCCGGAACAGTGTCGGCAAACAGCGCGTAATAACCGCTGGCATGGAGTTCAGCATTTCCTTCATTTCCAGTTGAGGAGGGCTGAATCTCTTCTTGCGCCAGCTGTTGCTCAATCAGCTGCAGGATAGCTTCCTGCATGGCAGTGCTGATATTAAAATTGACGCTCAACTGACCTGGGCCAATTTTGCGTATCCCAACCTCATCATCGCTTAAAAGCAAGCCTGAAGCAGTAAGATTAGACGGATTATCAGTGAAAAAGAGATCGTACTCTTGACTTGCGAGTCTTTCGTCCGGGGTGATGCAACTTGCGCCCCAGCTCTCTAACTGGCGCGTCACGATGCGGCGTACTTCATTGGCGGTAATGTCAATCATCACGACCACATCGTCCAGCAGGTGTTCGCCGGAGTCGCTCTCTTCCTCGCTTGCCGCCATTTTAAGGTGTAGCGAGTAGCGGGTGCCGAGCGATTCCCGCGCCTTAATATTAAGCTGCCCGCCAAGCTTGCGGGTTAAACGGTCGCATAACCAGAAGGTGAGGGCATTAGCCTTGCCGTACTGGTCGGCTTGCGTCTCGTTAAGGAACGGGAAGTGCATATTATCGATTTCATTAGCGCTCACGCCGTTGCCGGTATCAAGGATACGGAAGGTCAGACGATCGTCGGCCGATTCATCTTTGCTCACCTCAAGCGTAACTTTTCCTATTTGCGTCGTGGTAATAGCGTATTGGATCAGCAGTAACAGCGTACGACGCAGCGCATCGCGGTCGCCATAGCGCTGTTCGTTAGCAGGCAGCGCGTTATTGATTAACAGCTGAAGTCCTTTGCGTTTGATCATCGGCAGAACTTCAGGAACCACTTCATCTATTAAGCCCTGGATAGAGAACAAACCGGGAGTGGTTTTCCAGGCGTCGCTTTCCAGTAAGTTCGCCAACTGAATCTCATCGATAAGATGAACCAGTTCATCGGCATGCTGCGTCAGTTTTCGGCTTTCATGAATGCCAATTGCCGCCGCTTCCTGCGCCAGAGTCTGCGCGGGGTCTTTGAGTGCGGCGCCAATATTTTGCATAAAAGCGATGCGCCCCTGCTGATTTTTTTCATACAGCCGCTGGGCTTGCTTAAGCTTTTTATTCACCAGTACTTCTCTATCCTGATCGCGAATAATCAGGATCTGCGTACGAGGAGCTACCTGGCTTCGGTACTGGCGGATTTCATAAAGTTCATTATTGATCGTCGCCTGAATGACCCCTTGATGCTGATCGGCCATGTTGGTGATGTTCTGCAGGTTCAGATGAGGCAACAGATGATCGGCGATCGGGTTGCTGATAATAGTGCGATTGGCTTCCTGATCGTGCACCAACAGGCCCAGCGGCAGCAAAGAGACAATCTCTTCATTAATTGCGCGCTGAGCGCGAAGTTCGCTGTTGGCGGCGGTGGGTGCCGCGCTAACGCTGCCGGGGCTACGGCGACCGCTATAGTTGCGGAAAGTAGTAAAGCCAAACAGGGTTAATGCCAGCAGACCAATGGTGAGCAGCAGCGGCAGTAAAATATTCTGCAGCGATTCCATCAGCAAAGTGCTGAACGGCACGACCCACACCAGCCGCATGCCGGTGGTATTAATGGCGGTGGTTATCTCAATTCGTAGGCCATTGAAGCTGACGCTAACGTTATCAACGGCTTCTTTATCAGGGCTGTTGGCGGCATTCTGCGCCGGATCTGCCTCCAGACGGAAGCTGTCCAGCGACATGCTTGGCGGGATGAGGTCGTTAATCGGTAAATCGAAAGCCACCACCGTTGCCAGGTGCCCCGGTTGGTTAAAGGTGGTACGCAGAGTGAAGTAGTGGCCATTTTGCCAGGTCAAATGGCGCAGCGAAGAAAAGGTTTCACGCTCATCCAGCGTATTTGCCTGCAGCAGCATTTCGGCGCGGCGGGATTCCACGACGCTGCTTATCGTCGATTCTTTAAAACTCGAAGACAGATCTTTCAGCGGCAGGGTAGAGACCAGAATCAGGCTGTTATCCAGCCCGTTGAGGTAGTACATCGACCAGGGGATGGTTTCTGCGCCCCATAGAATATCGAGATAGTTAGAAATCTTCTGCGTCATCTCAAGCGTCGAACTGTCATGAGATCCGAAAATCAGCGCTTCGGTTTTGCGTCGAGGCTTTTCCAGATAGTAGACGTCCTGCTTCAGTCGGGTTTCCTGTAGCCCATCGCTTGAGGTACTGGAGCTGGTGGCGGCGATATTGTCGTAAATCTGCCAGGTGGCGTAACGCCAGGTATCGATGCGTTTATGCAATGCGTGGCTGATATCAACCACCTGGTAACTTCTGTCTTTTAGCCACGTATTGACCGAGCTTTGGATCATCACGCCCATCGTCGCGAGCAAGACGATAACCATCAAAATGAAGAAGCGGGTGATGTTGCCTGGGATCAGGGAGAATTTTTTTTGGGTCATCGCGTAGCAGAGCTGCTCAGTAGTGTTTGTAAACAAGATGTTGCGCCATGGTGACGGGCAGCACAACGAATACTGGCTGGAAGTATAAAGGCTAAAACGGGAAATCCATACAACAGATTGACGCTGAGGGATCTTTTAATGCTGAGATTTGTCTCAAAACCATAGCGACGACGAATATGTACAGTGGAATTGATCTTGTACAATTAACCGGCATTTGTTGCAGATAAATAGCACGAAAAAACAAGAAATTGGCGAAATAGGCTGACTTTCATTCGGAATTGATTGATTAATAGTCGTTATTTTTTTCTGCGTTAGCACAGCCTAATTAAAGATACGTAAAGAAGGGTAAAAAAAACCGGATGCGAGGCATCCGGTTGAAATAGGGGTAAACAGACATTCAGAACTGAATGACGGTAATAAATAAAGTTAATGATGATAGCGAGGATTATTTTAGTCCTCGGAGAAGATTTTGTTTTACCATTCAGTGCTATACATTTACCAGCTTTCAATGATTTGATTTTAAAGATAAATATTATTTTTTTGATTTTTGGTGCTTATTTTGACGACCATTATCGTGCCTGAAAAGTTCCTTTGAATTTACAAATTGAAACATCTTGTGCGCATTTTGAAACACCTTAGAAGTTTTCGTATCATATTCTTGTTGGATTATTCTGCATTTTGCAGCACAATGAATACAGCCGACTGATTAGAAGGGTAATCAGTAAGCAGTGGCAATAATAAAAGGCATATAACAAACAGAGGGTTAATAACATGAAAGTTAAAGTACTGTCCCTCCTGGTACCAGCACTGCTGGTAGCGGGCGCAGCAAATGCGGCTGAAATTTATAACAAAGACGGCAACAAATTAGACCTGTACGGTAAAATTGATGGTCTGCACTACTTCTCTGACGACAAGAGCGTAGACGGCGACCAGACCTACATGCGTATCGGCGTGAAAGGCGAAACCCAGATCAACGACCAGCTGACCGGTTACGGCCAGTGGGAATACAACGTTCAGGCGAACAACACCGAAGGTTCTGACAAGCAGTCCTGGACTCGTCTGGCATTCGCTGGTCTGAAATTCGGCGACGCGGGTTCTTTCGACTACGGTCGTAACTACGGCGTTGTTTACGACGTAACTTCCTGGACTGACGTTCTGCCGGAATTCGGCGGCGACACCTACGGTTCCGACAACTTCCTGCAGTCCCGTGCTAACGGCGTTGCTACCTACCGTAACTCTGACTTCTTCGGTCTGGTTGACGGCCTGAACTTTGCTCTGCAGTACCAGGGTAAAAACGGCAGCGTGAGCGGCGAAGACATGACCAACAACGGTCGTGGCGCTCAGAAACAGAACGGCGATGGCTTCGGCACCTCCGTGACTTATGATATCTGGGACGGCATCAGCGCTGGTTTCGCGTACTCCCACTCTAAACGTACTGATGATCAGAACACTCTGGCACTGGGTCGCGGCGACAACGCTGAAACCTACACCGGTGGTCTGAAATACGACGCTAACAACATCTACCTGGCGACTCAGTACACCCAGACCTACAACGCAACTCGCACTGGCGACATCGGTTTTGCTAACAAAGCGCAGAACTTCGAAGTGGTTGCTCAGTACCAGTTTGATTTCGGCCTGCGTCCGTCCGTGGCTTACCTGCAGTCTAAAGGTAAAGACATGGGCCGTTACGGCGACCAGGACATCCTGAAATATGTTGACCTGGGTGCGACCTACTACTTCAACAAAAACATGTCCACCTACGTTGATTACAAAATCAACCTGCTGGACGACAACCAGTTCACTAAAGATGCAAGCATCTCTACTGACAACGTTGTGGCTCTGGGCCTGGTTTACCAGTTCTAAGCAAGCTGAAGTGTTGAAAAAGGCGCCTGCGGGCGCCTTTTTTTATGCCCGGTTTAACCTCGCTGGTATACTCTGGCTGCCTTTGTAACAGGAGCCCGTTTTCATGGATACCACCTTTTTCCGCGCCGCCTTTTTCGGCCTTTGCGTTCTGCTTACCGGCTGTGATTCCGCGACATCCCCGGCCACGCCAAAATCCGCCGCCACCGTGCTCGATGGCAAAACGATGGGGACCTATTGGCGCGTTAGCGTCGTTGGGCTGGATCCGGCGAAAGCCGAAGATTTACGTCATAAAGTTCAGACGCAGCTCGATGGCGACGATCTGCTGCTTTCGACCTGGAAAAACGACTCCGCGCTGATGCGCTTCAATCATGCCGCCACGACCGAACCGTGGCCGGTGAACGAAGCGATGGCGGATATCGTCACTCTGTCGCTGCGTATTGGCGCAAAAACCGCCGGAGCGATGGATGTTACCGTCGGGCCGCTGGTCAATCTATGGGGATTTGGCCCGGATAAGCAGCCGGTAAAAACGCCGACGGAGCAGCAAATCGCGGCGGCAAAAGCGCGTACCGGGCTGCAGCATCTGACGGTGATTAACCGCGCCGATCAACAGTATCTGCAAAAAGATATTGCGGATTTATTTGTCGATCTTTCCACCGTCGGCGAGGGCTACGCGGCCGATCATCTGGCGCGGCTGATGGAGCAGGAAGGAATTGCCCGTTATCTGGTGTCGGTTGGCGGCGCATTGGTCAGCCGTGGGATGAACGGCGACGATAAACCCTGGCGAGTGGCGATTCAAAAACCGACCGACCGCGAAAACGCCGTCCAGGCGATAGTCGATATCAACGGCCACGGCATCAGCACCTCCGGCAGCTATCGCAACTACTACGAGCTGGACGGCAAACGTATTTCTCACGTTATCGATCCGCAAACCGGGCACCCCATCAACCATAAGCTGGTTTCGGTGACGGTGATTGCGCCGACCGCGCTGGAAGCCGACGGCTGGGATACCGGGCTGATGGTATTAGGGCCGGAAAAAGCGCAACAGGTGGCACACGAGCAGGGGCTGGCGGTCTATATGATTGTGAAAGAGGGCGACGGCTTTAAGACCTGGATGTCGCCGCAGTTCCGCACCTTCCTGGTCGGCGAGCAGAATTAAAAAGCAAGAAGCGCAGTTTTTTAGAGCGGAGCAAGGCGCAAAGTAGGGATACACTTACAGTAGGAGCCCGCTATGAAACCGATGATTGCCGATATGACTAACGATGACCGCCGCTGGCAGGCGGTCTGCGAACGTGACGCCAGCGCCGACGGGCAGTTTGTCTTCGCCGTGTTGACCACCGGCGTTTGCTGCCGTCCCTCGTGCCGTTCACGGCGGGCGCTACGGGAGAATGTCCGCTTTTATGCTGATGTCGAAGCCGCAAAGGCCGCCGGATATCGCCCCTGTAAACGGTGTCGGCCGGATAATCTCGACCCCGACCAACAGCGGGTCGAGAAGGTGGCCGCCGCCTGTCGTCTGCTGGAACAAGAGGCGCCAATCACCCTTGAGGCGCTGGCGCAGCAGCTGGCGGTCAGCCCGTTTCACTTCCATCGTATTTTTAAATCCGTCACCGGGCTCACGCCCAAGGCCTGGCAGCAGGCCTGGCGCGCGCGGCGCCTACGCGAAGCATTAAGCCACGGCGAGAATGTCACCAGCGCGGCATTAGCCGCCGGCTTCCCTGATTCGGCCAGCTATTATCGCCAGGCAAACGAGACGCTGGGCATGACCGCCCGCCAGTTTAAACGCGGCGGCGAAGATGTGGCGATTAGCTGGGTTTGCAGCGATAGCGCCTCTGGCCGGTGCCTGGTGGCGTTCAGCGAACGTGGCGTATGCGCCGTGTTGCTGGGCGATGACGATAAGGCGTTATATGCGCAGCTGGCGAGCTTGTTTCCCGGCGCCCAATTACAGGTGGGTGATGATACGTTTACCGAACGCGTGGCGCAGGTGGTTGCCCATCTGGATAATCCGCAGCAGGCGGTGAATTTGCCGCTGGATATTCGCGGTACCGCTTTCCAGCAACGGGTGTGGCAAGCCTTGCGCCAGATCCCGGCAGGCGAAACCCGCAGCTACCGCGAGGTGGCTCACAGCATTGGTCAACCGCGCGCGGTCAGAGCGGTTGCCGGGGCCTGCGCTGCCAATAAGCTGGCGATAGTTATTCCTTGCCATCGGGTGGTGCGCGAGGGCGGGGCGCTTTCCGGCTATCGTTGGGGAAGCGAACGCAAAGCGCTGCTGCTGGCGCGCGAAGCAAAAATACGGGAGAAATAATGCTCGATCTGTTTGCCGATACACCGCCCTGGCAGGAGCCGCTGGCCCCCGGGGCGATGATATTACGCCGTTTCGCCGTGCAGCGCGCGCCGGCGCTGCTGCAGGCCATCGCCGGAGTGGCCAGCGCTTCTCCGTTCCGCCAGATGGTGACCCCCGGTGGTTATACCATGTCGGTGGCTATGACCAACTGTGGCCAACTCGGCTGGACGACCGATATGCACGGCTATCTCTATGCGCCGGGCGATCCGTTGACCGGCGAGCATTGGCCGCCGATGCCATTGGTTTTTCAGCAACTGGCGGCGGAGGCGGCGCAGGAGGCGGGTTATGCGCATTTTTCCCCGGATGCCTGTCTGATTAACCGCTACCAACCGGGCGCGAAGCTGTCGCTGCATCAGGATAAAGATGAGCATGATTTGCGCGCGCCTATCGTTTCAGTGTCGCTGGGTCTGCCGGCGGTGTTTCAATTTGGCGGGCTTAAACGTAACGATCCGCTGCGCCGGCTGCTGCTGGAGCATGGCGATGTGGTGGTGTGGGGCGGCGAATCACGGCTCTTCTATCACGGCATCCAGCCGCTTAAACCGGGGGAGCATCCGCTGACCGGCGCCTGTCGTTACAACCTCACGTTTCGTCTCGCGGGTCACCGGCAAAAACAAAAATAAGAATTATTCTTGCTGTCGTCGGTAAGCCGTTTAAACTGCTGGCTGTTTGCTTGTCCGGATCGTAGCTTATGGAATTACTTGTTCTTGTTTGGCGCCAGTACCGCTGGCCGTTCATTGCCGTCATGGCGCTGAGTTTGCTCAGCGCGGCGCTGGGTATCGGGCTTATCGCCTTTATTAACCTACGTCTGATTTCCCTTGTTGATACCTCGCTCACCGTGCTGCCGGAGTTTCTCGGCCTGCTGCTGCTGTTGATGGCGGTCACGCTCGGCTCGCAGCTGGCGTTAACCACGCTTGGCCACCACTTCGTCTATCGCCTGCGCGGCGAATTTATTAAACGCATTCTCGACACCCAAATCGAAAAGATCGAAAAAATCGGCAGCGCTTCGCTGTTGGCGGGCTTAACCAGTGACGTGCGTAACATCACCATCGCCTTTGTGCGCCTGCCTGAGCTGGTGCAGGGGATTATCCTGACCTTCGGGTCCGCCGCCTACCTGGCGTTTCTGTCTGGAAAAATGATGCTGGTGACCGCGGTCTGGATGGCGGTCACTATCTGGGGCGGCTTTGTGCTGGTGGCGCGCGTCTATAAGCATATGGCGACCCTGCGCGAGACCGAAGATAAGCTGTATCATGATTACCAGACGGTGCTGGAAGGGCGCAAAGAGCTGACGCTGAACCGCGAACGCGCCGAATATGTTTTTAATCAGCTGTATCTGCCGGATGCCCGCGACTATCGCCACCACATCATTCGCGCCGATACCTTCCACCTGAGCGCGGTGAACTGGTCGAATATTATGATGCTTGGCGCCATCGGTCTGGTGTTCTGGATGGCTAATGGCCTCGGGTGGGCCAATACCGCGGTGGCGGCGACCTATTCTCTGACGCTGCTATTTCTGCGTACGCCGCTGCTGTCGGCGGTGGGGGCGCTGCCGACCTTGCTCAGCGCCCAGGTGGCATTCAATAAACTGCATCAGTTCGCGCTGGCGCCTTATCGCGCCGGTTTCCCCGAGCCGCAGGCGCATCCGCACTGGCAGACCCTGGAGCTGCGCGATGTGTCGTTCCATTATCCTGATAACAGTTTTGCCGTCGGGCCGATTAATCTGACTCTCAAACGCGGCGAACTGGTGTTTCTGATTGGCGGCAATGGCAGCGGCAAGTCGACGCTGGCGATGTTGCTGACCGGGCTGTATCAACCGTTCTCCGGGCAGATTCTGCTCGATGGTCAACCGCTGGCGGCGGAAAAACCAGAAGATTACCGCAAGCTATTCTCGGCGGTATTTACCGATGTCTGGCTATTTGATCGTCTTTTGGGGCCAAAAGGCGAACGCGCCGATCCGGCGCTGGTCGCGAAGTGGCTGGCGTATCTGAAGATGGACCACAAGCTGCAGCTGGAAGAGGGGAAAATCCTCGATCTGAAGCTGTCTAAAGGGCAGAAAAAGCGCGTGGCGCTGCTGCTGGCGCTGGCCGAAGAGCGCGATATCATTTTGCTCGATGAATGGGCAGCGGATCAGGATCCGCATTTCCGCCGCGAGTTTTATCAGGTGTTACTGCCGCTGATGCAGCAAATGGGAAAAACCGTGTTTGCCATCAGCCACGATGACCACTATTTCCAGCATGCCGATCGCCTGCTGGAGATGCGCAGCGGCAAGCTTAGCGAGCTCACCGGCGTTGAGCGCGAACTGGCGACCCGCGACGCGGTCGCGCGTACCGCCTAACGCTTTTGCTGATTACCCGATCCGGGCTTTCTCGCCCGATCGGGCCATATTGCTGGTTTTTGCGGCAGATAAATTGCTGGCGGTTATTATTTCTCCCTCCTCGCGCTATGCTTATGGCTGCGGCCATGCAGGTCGACTTCTATTCTCACAAGGATTGCCTGAGCGATGTCCGTTTTGCATAAAAAAAGCGCCCGATTACGCGATGAAGAACGCGCCCGCCTGATTTGGCTATTAAGTACTGATAAAGCCGTCACCTCCGCGCTGCTGGGGAAACTCACCCTCGCGGAGCGCTATGATGAAGGGACGCTGGCCGATGACCTGGCGGAAGTGGAAGTACTGGTGTCGCATCTGCCGCCGCCGGATCTCGCCGATGCCCTGGAAGCGCTGCCTTATGACGCGCGTACCGCGCTGTGGGGGTTGGTTGCCGATGACAAGCGCGGCGAAGTGCTGCTGGAGGCGTCAGAGAGCGTATGGGGCGATCTCATCGATAAGATGAGCGACCACGACCTGATATTTGCCCTGCAATCGCTGGATATTGATGAACAGGTTTACCTGTTGCAGCACCTGCCGCGCGACTTAACCGGCCGCCTGCTGGCGACGCTGCCGCCGGATAAACGCGCGCGCATTCGTCAGATGATGCGCTACGCCGATAACACCGTCGGCGCGATCATGGAGTTTGAGGTGATTACCGTTCGCCCGGAAGCCACTCTGGCGGCGGTACAGCGCTATCTGCGCCGTCTGGGCAAAATGCCGGAAAACACCGACAAACTGTTCGTCACCACGCGCAATAAACTGCTGCTCGGCGAGCTGGAGCTGCAGACTATTCTGCTCAATGATGCGCAAAAGCGCGTTGGCGAAGTGATGGAAGGCGATCCGGTGACTTTCCAGCCGCAGGAAGAGGCGGAAAAAGTGGCGCGTACCTTCGAACGTGATGACTTACTGAGTGCTGCGGTGATTGATGCCGACGGCAAGCTGATGGGACGTTTGACCATCGATGAAATCGTCGATGTGGTGTACGAAGAGACCGATAATGACCTGCGCCGGATGGGCGGTCTGAGCGAAGATGATGATGTTTTTGCGCCGGTGAGCAAAGCGGTGAAAACCCGCTGGGCGTGGCTGGCGGTGAACCTCTGTACGGCGTTTATCGCTTCCCGGGTGATCGATGGCTTTGAACATACGATTTCGCAGCTGGTGGCTCTGGCCTCGCTGATGCCGATCGTCGCCGGGATAGGCGGGAATACCGGCAATCAGACGATCACCATGATCGTCCGCGCGATGGCGCTGCAGCAGATCCAGCCGGGAAGTTTTACCTTCCTCATCCTGCGCGAGATGGGCGTCGCGCTGATTAATGGCCTGGTATGGGGCGGGATAATGGGCGCTATCACCTGGTGGCTGTATGATGACCCGCAGCTTGGCGGGGTGATGACGTTGGCGATGATGCTCAACCTGCTGATGGCGGCGATGATGGGGGTTATCATCCCGATGGTGATGGTCAAGCTGGGGCGCGATCCGGCGGTCGGCTCCAGCGTGATGATCACCGCGATTACCGATACCGGCGGCTTCTTTATTTTCCTTGGTCTGGCGACGCTGTTTCTGATGTAAGCTGCGCTTTTACGCGCAGGCGGCGAGGGATGAGCGCCATCGCGATAAGTCCTGCCAGTACGCCGATCGCCAGATTAGCGGTGGCGACCGTCACGATGACGGTTACCGCCATGACCACCGTTTCCGGCCACGGATTGCCCGCCAGCGCGGTTGGGCGAATGCTCTGCCAGCTGAAGGTTTTCACCGCCACGATCACCATGACCCCGGCCAGCACCGCCATTGGAATTTTGGCCATCACCTGGCTTAGCACCGTCACCAGAAGCAGCAGTACCAGACCGGCCACTATTGTCGATAGGCGGCTACGCGCCTTGCCCATTTCCACGTTAACGATAGTCTGGCCGATCATCGCGCACCCGGCGATGCCGCCATAGCAGCCCGCGAGGATATTGGCGATCCCCAGTCCTGCGCTCTCACGCGACTTATTTGACGGCGTATGGGTGAGATCGTCAACCAGCTTTGCCGTCAACAGCGATTCCATCAGGCCGACAAAGGCGATACTCAGGGCGCAGGGCCAGATAATTTTCAAGGTGCTTAAATCCAGCGGCACCGCCAGCGCGTTGAAGCCCGGCAGACCGCCGCCCATAGCGCCTTCATCACCCACGGTTGGCAGGAACTGTCCGCTGGTGACGGTATAAGCGGTAAGGAGGACGATAGCGATAAGCGGCGCCGGCACGGCTTTGATAAAACGCGGCGCCCACAGCACGATGAGTAGCGTCAGAACGAACAGGCCGACGATGAGCGGCTGCCTGCTCCAGAAATGAGGTACCTGGGCGAAAAAAATAAGAATGCCGAGCGCATTAACAAAACCGGTCATCACCGCTGGCGGGATAAAGCGCATCAACCGCGCCATACCGCAGACCCCAAACAAAATTTGAATAATACCAGCCAGAATGACAGCAGGCAGAATATACCCTACGCCATGCTGATGTACCATCGGGCCAATCACCAGGGCGACAGAACCTGCCGCCGCCGTCACCATCGCCGGGCGCCCGCCAAGAACCGACATCGCCAGACAGAGCACCACCGAAGCAATCAGGCTGACCTGCGGGTCAACGCCGGCAATGACCGAAAATGAAATGACTTCAGGAATTAACGCCAGGGCAGTCAGCACGCCAGCAAGGGTCTCACGTGTTATCAACGCCGGAGAGAGTGTGCGGGAAGTTGAGGGCATAAAAGTTCGCGGATGATAAAAAATTTGAATTGAGACAAGCCGCAGTTGACGTGCGCTCCATCACAGAACGGGAGATGATAGCGCGGAAAGGGCCATCATACCAGTACAAAAAGTGATTTTGTGTACACATTTATTAAACATTTTTATAACAGATCTCAAAACTCAACTTAAAATTTAAACAATATTTAAATTTTTGAGTACAGGTGGTACCTTTGATCCCGAGAATCGTTTCACCTGCGCTAAATAAAAAAAGCGAGTAAAAGTAAGGCTCAAATCCGATGAAGAAAAAGATGGCCGTACCCAGCTCACAGGCGGTTGGTTCCAATACAAATCGGACCAACACCCGCCATGAGCAAGAGACGGATGTATTGTTGATTGGCGGCGGTATCATGAGCGCCACGTTGGGAACCTGGCTGCAGGAACTGGAGCCGGATTGGTCTATTACCATGGTCGAGCAGATGACCAGCGTTGCCGAGGAAAGCTCGAACGGCTGGAACAATGCGGGTACCGGCCATGCGGCGCTGATGGAGCTCAACTACACGCCGCAAACCGCCAATGGGATCAATATCGACAAAGCGGTCGATATCAATGAGTCCTTCCATATTTCTCGTCAGTTTTGGGCCCATCAGGTGACCCGCGGTATCCTGACTAAGCCGAAATCCTTTATTAACAGCGTGCCGCACATGAGCTTTGTGTGGGGTGAAGACAACGTTAACTTCCTGCGCGCGCGCTACGCGGCGCTGCAGCAGAGCGAGCTGTTCCGCGGTATTCGTTATTCTGAAGATCATCAGCAGATTAAGGAGTGGGCGCCGCTGGTGATGGAAGGTCGCGATCCGCAGCAAAAAGTGGCGGCAACGCGTACCGAAATGGGCACCGACGTTAACTACGGCGAGATCACTCGCCAGCTGATCGCCGGGCTACAGACGCATGATAATTTCTCTCTCCAGTTAGGTACCGTCGTTCGCCGCTTTAAGCGCAATGCGGACAACAGCTGGACGGTGACGCTGGCGGATGCCAACAATCGTCACCAGAAGCGGACGATCAAAACCAAATTCATCTTTATTGGCGCGGGCGGCGCTGCCCTGACGCTGCTGCAGGAAACCGGTATTCCGCAGGCGAAAGAGTACGCGGGCTTCCCGGTTGGCGGACAGTTCCTGGTATGTGAGAACCCGGAAGTGGTTAATCATCACCTGGCGAAAGTCTACGGCCAGGCGGAAGTTGGCGCACCGCCGATGTCGGTGCCGCATATCGACACCCGTATTATCGACGGTAAACGCGTGGTGCTGTTCGGGCCGTTCGCGACTTTCTCGACCCGCTTCCTGAAAAACGGTTCGCTTTGGGATCTGCTGGCCTCGACGAATACCTCGAATATTCTGCCAATGCTTAACGTCGGGATGGATAACTTCGACCTGGTGAAATATCTGATTAGCCAGGTATTGCAGAAAGATAAAGATCGTCATGCCGCGCTGTGCGAGTACTACCCGGAAGCGCGTAAAGAAGACTGGCGCCTGTGGCAGGCCGGCCAGCGTGTACAGATTATCAAGCGTGATAAGAAAATGGGCGGCGTGTTGCGTCTTGGCACCGAAGTAGTGTGCGATGATGAAGGCACCGTAGCCGCGCTACTGGGCGCTTCTCCTGGCGCGTCGACGGCGGCGCCGATCATGGTGCAGCTGTTGGAGAAAGTCTTCAAAGACAAAGTACAGACGCCGGCCTGGCAGGCGAAGATGAAAGAGATCGTGCCAAGCTACGGCATGCGTCTGGATGGTAATCCGGCCGCTATTGAGCAGGCGCTGGCATGGACCAGTGAAGTGCTGGGGCTACACTACGAGCCGACGACCGCGGCAGACGACGTGCCGCAGGCCGAACTCAAGCCGCTAACCGGCGGAAAACCGATGGCGGATATCGCGCTATAACAAAAACGGCAGCCCTCGGGCTGCCGTTTTGTATTACCGCTGGCGATTAACGCTCCACGGCATTACCGATAGTTTCTTCAGCTTTCCAGATGCGGTATTTCACTTCAACGTTGGCTGGAGTATAAACCACGATCGGCAGCTTGCTGTTGTAACGCAGCAGGCCTTCATCGCCGAGACCCGCGGTAATAAATTTCTTCTCTTTCTTACCGTCCGGGCAGGCCATCATGGTGGAAACCGGGGACGTCAGCTTATCAAAGACATAGTAGTCATAGCCCCAGCCTTCCAGCGTTTTACTTTCCAGTTGACCGCCCAAGCGATGATGGTTGCAGTCGACTTCCAGCGTCTGGCCAATCATCAGTTCAACTTTTAACGCGGATTCATCCTGCTGCTGCGGCAGCTGAATCACCTGACGCTTCATCCCTTTTTCCGCTTTCGGATAGGGGGCGATTTTCTCCAGCGGCTGTTCAGCGGCTAACGCGCTGGTGGAAACACAGGCAACGGCCAGCAGAGAAACAGCAAGCGTAGCGATTTTTTTCACGGTTGATCATCCTTTATTATCGTTACTAACCAATACAGACTAACATCATTGCCCTGAATGGTAAGAGTTATTTACCATTATTTTCAATATGAATAGTGAAATGCACTAGTAAAGTGAAACGTGCGTCAGCTATTCATCGCGGCTGTTTTTGGCTTCTTCAATAAACTCTTCGTCCAGTAAGTCGGCGTTCCCGGCGTGTTCACGGCCCGATAACAGGTTCCAGCAGGCAATAAACAAGGCGGCAATCAGCGGGCCGATGACAAAGCCGTTGATGCCATAGATTTCCATGCCGCCAAGGGTGGCAATCAGGATCAGATAATCCGGCATTTTGGTATCTTTCCCCACCAGTAGCGGACGCAGAATGTTATCCACCAGGCCGATGACAATGACGAAGAAACCGACAATAAACGCCCCTTGCCACAATTGCCCGGTGGCGAACAGGTAAATCGCCGCCGGCACCCAGATAATGGCGGAGCCCACCGCCGGGATGAGTGACAGAAAGGCCATTAAAGCGCCCCACAGAATGCTGCCATCAAGACCGACGATCCAGAATGCAAAGCCGCCGAGCGCCCCCTGTGCCAGCGCGACGGCGACGGTACCTTTAACCGTCGCCCGCGCGACGGCGGCGAATTTGGCAAACAGGTGCTGTTTGACATAATTGGATAGCGGCAAAGATTCGAGGATTAACAGCACCAGATAAGGGCCATCTTTCAGCAAGAAGAACAGCAGATATAACATAATGCCGAAGCTGACGGTAAAGCCAAACGTCCCTTTACCGATCAGGAAGGCGCTACCGGCCAGATATTGTCCGCCTTTCAGGGCGGCATCGGATAGTTGCTGCTGAATTTGTTCCGCGCTATCGAGATTGTGCTCTGAGAGGAAACTTCTGACCCAGCTCGGGAGATGGGCAAACAGGTTGGCGACCACCGTCGGAAACTGGGTGTCATTATGCTGTAGCTTGGTGTAGACCACGTTTAGCTCGAAGGCTAGCGACGAAATGATAATCGCCAACGGGGTGAAAACAATAAGACAGATAATGACGACGGTTAGTAGCGCCGCGATACCGTTGCGTTCACCGATGCGCGTACGGATGTTGTTTTTTATCGGATTAAATATCACCGCCAGGATAGCGGCCCACAGGATAGCGGAATAGTAAGGGGAGAGTACGTCAAAAAAGGCCAGGGTAACGATCAGTAAAATAAGGATAAAAAATCCTTTGGGAAGTCCTTTAACTCTCATTGGGTCCGCTCCAGATGATAACGAATACAGTCGAATAATAGATGGAATTTAACAATTTGCCATCAGGATAATCGCAGTCTTAGCGGGAAGGGGAGTACAAGCATTAAAAAACCCGCGCTCTCAGAGAGAGTGCGGGTTCTAAAGGGGACCGATGGTTGTAGCAACCTATCGGTTAAATTTTTTGGTCGGCACGAGAGGATTTGAACCTCCGACCCCCGACACCCCATGACGGTGCGCTACCAGGCTGCGCTACGTGCCGACGCGTGGAGGATAATATTACCCGTTCCCCCATCGAATGCAAGCGACCGACAACTGATTGATTTAAAATTAATCAATCAGTTAGCGATAAAGCGTTTTTCATCCGTCAGCACCTGCAGCAGCAGGCTAAGCTGCGGTTTTTGGTCTTTCACCTTCTCGCCATCGCTGTTCCAGGTGTGATAGGTGCCGTTGTGGTCGAGCACTACGGTCATCGTTGGCGTGGTAATCGCCAGTGTATCGCTATTAGCGGCGGTGACCCAGCTGCGGCGGCGCGCCGGGCTAAACAGGTCTTCGCCCTGCGAATATTCATTCGCTGGCGTTGAGACGTGTAGCAGACGCTGCATCAGCGTCGTCATCACGTCTTTGTTATCCGTGAGCGCTGAGATCTCCTGCGCTGGGGTTCCCGGCCAGTGGATAACCAGCGGTACCTGCAGATTGCCGCGTGACCAGTCGAATTTACCCTGCTTGCTATCCAGCGGCATACCGTGCCCGGCGGTAACAATCACCACCGTATTATCCAGTTTGCCCGCTTTACGCAGCGCGTCGAGCACGCGGCCAATTTGCGTATCGACGTCGCCCGCGGCGCGCCCGTAGGTGCGGGCAAAATTCTGCTGCTGGCTGTTATCAATATTAGTGCCGTTCAGCGATACCCACGAGAACCAGCGGTTCTCATCCTGGGCGTAGCGATCCAGCCAGCCGATCCATTGGTCGGCCGTTTGTTCATCGCTCTGCGTTTTAGCCGCCGGCAGCGAGAAGTCCGACAGCAGCGCCTGGCGATAAAGCGGGCTGCTGAAACCGTCCGATGAGAACAGGCCCAACTGGTAGCCCTGTTGGTTGAGGGCGGTAATCAGCGCCGCCGGGATCCGCGCCGAGAGCACGCCATCCATATAACCCGGCGATATGCCGTAGAACAGGCCGAACATTCCGCTATCGGTGCTATTACCGGAGCTCATATGCTGGCTAAAGTTGACGCTTTCTTTCGCAAAAGCAGCCAGCTGCGGCATGTTCTTTTCGAAGCGTGAATAGTTGAGGTTATCCACCGTAATGAGCAGCACGTTGTAGCCCGTGCCGAGGTCGCGATAGCGCAGATCGCTCAGCGGATACTGCACCGAGACCGCTTCCGGCGCGCCTTGCTCAACCAGACGGCGCTGATAGTCTTGCGCATCGAGCAGGCCGTGCTTCTCAAGGAAGCGGCGAGCGGTCATCGGATAAGAGAGCGGTAAGTTGGCCCGCTGCATGGTGATCGGGCGATAGAAATTGGCATCCGCCCAGATATAAATCAGGTGGCTGCTGATAAACGAAATAAAGAAAAACCAGGCGACGGGGCGCGCGTAGTGGCGGCGGCGCGTCAGGCTGCGCAGCTTTTGCCAGCTCCAGGTGGCGAAGAGCATCTCAAGCAGGAAGATGATCGGTACGCTGATAAACATCAGCTGCCAGTCGCGAGCCATCTCGTTCTGGTCGGGGTTAATCACCAGTTCCCAGACGACAGGGTTTAAGTGCAGGTGGAAGCGAGTGAAGACTTCGCTATCGATCAGCAGCAGCGTCATCCCGGCGGTGGCGAAGATGACCGACAGGAAGCGCATAAGTCGCTGCGAGCCGACGATAAAGGTCAGCGGGAAGAGAATCAGTACATAGCTGGTGAAAACCAGAAAACTGAAATGACCAACGAGGCTGACATACGAGAATACCCGCCCGGCAAGCGTCGTTGGCCAGTCGGCGACAAAAAGATAGCGGCTGCCGAGCGCCATTGCCAACAACATGTTGAACAGGGCGAACCAGTGTCCCCAGCTGACCATCTGGGAGACTTTTTCTCGGTAGGGCTGACGAAGAGTCACCATATACTGTTGTTCGTTATCCTTAGTGCGCGGGATCGTCGTTAATGGACGATTGCAGCGCCTGGGCGAAAGAACGGGCGATTGCCTGACGCTGCGCCGGCGCGACGCTACTGTTGATCAGGTTGGTCACCATATTGCCCAGCACCATCAGTGACAGGTCAACCGGCGCTTTGTGTGTTTCCAGGACGTTCGTTAGCTCGCTGAGCAGCTGCTCGACCTGTTCATCGCTATAGCGGGATATTTGTGGCATAAACTCAAAATCTGTTTGTTCGTGAAAGGGCAACATATTACCGTAGCAGCAGCTTTTTTTCCGCATTTTTTCGCCACGGCGCAAAAGCGCCCAGCAACGCGAGACTCAAGCGTAAAAGAGGCATCTGCCGGTTGCGTCGTCGTCCCGGTGGTGGTTGAATACCGCCCGGTCTAAAAGGAGAGTTTAACATGAGTCTGGATATCGACCAGATTGCCCTGCATCAGTTGATCAAACGTGATGAACAGAATCTGGAACTGGTGCTGCGCGAGTCGCTGCTGGAACCAAATGCCACTGTCGTGGAAATGATGGCTGAACTGCATCGTGTCTACAGCGCAAAAAGCAAAGCCTACGGCCTCTTTAATGAAGAGAGCGAGCTGGCGCAAGCGTTGCGTTTACAGCGTCAGGGTGAAGAAGAGTTTCTTCCTTTCAGCCGTGCGGCAACCGGCCGCCTGCGCGATGAGCTGGCGAAGTATCCATTTGCTGAAGGCGGCATTGTGCTGTTCTGTCAGTATCGTTACCTGGCGGTCGAGTATCTGCTGGTGGCGGTGCTCAATAATCTGAGCAGCATGCGCGTTAACGAAGAGCTGGATATCAGTTCCACCCATTACCTGGACATCAACCATGCCGACATCGTGGCGCGTATTGATCTGACCGAGTGGGAAACCAATCCCGAATCGACCCGTTATCTGACCTTCCTGAAAGGGCGGGTGGGGCGTAAAGTCGCCGATTTCTTCATGGACTTCCTCGGCGCCAGCGAAGGGCTCAATGCCAAAGCGCAGAACCGCGGTCTGCTGCAGGCGGTGGATGATTTCGCCGCTGACGCGCAGCTGGATAAATCCGAGCGCCAGAACGTGCGCCAGCAGGTGTATGCCTACTGTAACGAACAGCTGCAGGCGGGCGAAGAGATCGAGCTGGAGTCGCTGTCTAAAGAGCTCTCCGGCGTCAGCGAAAAGAGTTTCCAGGAGTTTACCGCTGAGCAGGGCTATGAGCTGGAGGAGAGCTTCCCGGCGGACCGCAGTACGCTGCGCCAGCTGACCAAATTTGCCGGTAGCGGCGGCGGCTTGACCATCAATTTTGACGCGATGCTGTTAGGCGAGCGCGTATTCTGGGATCCGGCAACGGATACGTTGACCATTAAAGGCACGCCGCCGAATCTGCGCGATCAGCTGCAGCGCCGTACCTCAGGCGGTAATTAATCCCTGCTGATTATCCCGGCGGAACATGATGCCGCCGGGTTAACCTGCTACCTGAATAATCCCGACGCCGCTTTGCTTAAGCTTCTGACGTAACTTGTCATCCAGTTCGCTGTCGATAACCACTGTGCTGGCAAGATTAAGCTCGCCGATGGCAAACGCGGAGGCGGAATTAATTTTTTCGGCAGAGGCCATCACCACGGTTTCTGCGGCTCTGGCCGCCAGCGCGCGCTTAATGCCCGCCTCTTCATAATCACCGGTGGTAAAGCCCGCATGCGGGTGCACGCCGGTCACCCCCATAAAGAACAGATCGGCATTAATCCGCGCCATCGCCGCTAGCGTCTCGGCGCCGACCGTGACTACCGAATGTTTAAACATTGTACCGCCGAGCAGGATCACCTCGATCCGCGGATGCTCGACCAGCGCCACGGCGATCCCTGGACTGTGCGTCACCACGGTACAAGCAAGGTCGGCGGGGAGCGCGGCGATCATCGCCGTGGTGGTGGTGCCGCCATCGACGATAACCACCTGTCCTGGCTGGATAAGCGCCGCCGCCCGGCGGGCTATCGCCTGTTTGGAAGCCATCTGCACGCTTTTTCTGCTTTCTATTGGCGCAATAGCGGCCGATACCGGCAGCGCGCCGCCGTGGACTCGTTGCAGCTTACCTTCCGCCGCCAGTTCGCGCAGATCGCGACGAATGGAGTCTTCTGAGACCTGAAAGCGCTGGCTTAACTCCCCCGACATCACCTGTTTTTCTGCGGCAAGGATCTGCAGGATATGCTGTTTTCTCTGGCTGGCGAGCATGTTGTTCACTTCACGATTGATCTTGTTTGTGCACGATTATGCATGTTATGTTGCCTGCTGTCACCTTAGAAGGGGAAGAAACATGCACGCAGACGCACCGCGCGTTCGCCACGTTCGCGAAACGCTCTTGTCAGATAACTGGTACACGCTGAAAAAATATACCTTCGAGCTGTTGCGGCGGGACGGGCGCTGGCAGGAGCAGAGCCGGGAAGCCTACGACCGCGGCAACGGCGCGGTTATTCTGCTCTATAACCGCCATAAGCAGAGCGTGGTGCTCATCCGCCAGTTTCGTTTTCCGGTGTGGATCAACGGTCACAACGGCTTTCTGATCGAAGCTGCCGCAGGATTACTGGATAACGCCTCGCCGGAAGAGCGCATTATCGCCGAAGCGGAAGAGGAGACCGGATTTCGCGTTACCCGCATCGAGCCGGTATTCACCGCGTTTATGAGCCCGGGGTCGGTTACCGAGAAGCTGTACTTCTTTATTGCCGAATACTCCGCGGACGATCGCCGTGGCGATGGCGGCGGGCTGGCGGCGGAAGGAGAGGATATTGAAGTGCTGGAGTGGCCGCTGGCGCGGGCGTTACAGGCCATTCGCGAGGGTGAAATCGTGGATGCGAAAACCATTATGCTGCTGCAGCATCTGGCGTTAAATGCCGATACGCTCCTTGCCGGTTAAGCGGCAAGGAGCCGGCAAGATTAGCGCAATTCGCGGGCAATGGCGCTGTACATCAGCGCCGCTTCCAGCGGCTGTGCGTTAAAGGACGGTTCCGCCTGTGGCCAGGTTGACCACTGCACGATCACCAGATGTTCCGCACGGTTCACCATAATCACCTGGCCGTAGATCCCCAGCGCCCACAGCGAGCCTTTCAGCCCTTCCTGCGGCGTTGGCTGTACGTTTTGCGCATTGGCCGGAATAGCGTTATTCCACCATTGATAGCCGTAGATACCTTCCGGATGCGCGGCTGAAACCGAGTTCAGCGCTTTTGTCCAGCTTGCGGTTTGATCGAACCAGCCTGCGGGCACCAGCTGTTTACCGTTGCTCAGGCGGCCATCGCGGGCGACAAACTCGCCAAAGCGACCCCAGTCTTCGAGGGTGGCGTTAAAGCCGTGGGCGCCGACATCATGTTGACCTTTTTTGTAAGCATGCCATACGCCATCGTGGGCCATGCCCGCAGGCTGCCACAATGATTGTTCAAGCCAGGCGGCCAGCGACATACCGGTCGCGCGCTCCAGCACATCGCCCAGCAGCCAGGCGCCGCCGGAAGAGTAGGACCACTGCTCGCCTGCCGGGTGTTTGCGCGATAGCGTCGACACAATTTTACGCACGCAATCATAGGCGCCGGGCTGCGCTTCACACTGGGTCAGGCGGGCGAAGTGCGACTGTGGATTGGTGTAATCTTCATTCCATTCCACGCCGCTGGTATGTTGAATGAGCTGCTTGAGCGTCACGCCGTCCCAGGCGGTGCCTTTCAGTTCGGGTTCATAAACGGTAATCAGGTCATCGAGGGAGTGGATTTTACCCTGTTGAATGGCGATACCGACCAGCGTCGAGACGACCGATTTGCCCACCGAGCGCGAGGTCCACAGCGTGGTGTCGGTATTACCTTCGGCGAGATATTTCCAGGCGACTTTGCCATCTTTCAGCACCAGCATACCGCTGACGTTTTCGCGCTTCAGGTAATCCTGCAAATTCCAGGTATGGCCGTTGAGCGTGTAGCGGGCATCGGTCAGCTGCTTTTTAGCGCGCTCTAGCGGGACCGATGCGCCGTGACGGAAAACGTCGCCAGCATAGTTGCGATAGTCATTACGAAAGCCAACGACGCGTGACGCCTGATCCCAGGTGAGCATGTCTTTGGCCGCGGGTAGCGTTTGATCGTAAGGCGTGGGGCAGACATCCAGCGTCAGGCCGCCGCAGTTTTGCGCCATTGCCGCCGCCGGCAGCGCCGCCAAAATTAACGCCAGGACCAGTGGTTTTCTTATCATTTTCATTTCCTCATTTGCCATAGATTCGCATCGCAGTATATAAATCGGCGCGCGGTGGCTAAAATCACCATGTGGGGGATTTTCCCCCGAAAGGGAGAGAAGGATGAAAACCCTGCAGTATTCTTTTGCACAGATTGAAGCCTTCGCGACAATTGCTGAGACCGGCAGCCTGTCGCGGGCGGCGATCCGTTTAGGGAAAGACCGTACGACGCTTCGCGATCTGCTGGATTACCTGGAAGATGCCTTGGGCTACCGGCTATTCAGCCGTGAAGGGCGTAGCCTGACTTTAACCGCCGAGGGCGAGCAGCTTTTTCGCCAGGCGCATTTGTTGTTGCGTCAGGCGCAGGCTTTCGAGTCTTTTGCGCAAACGCTGCCGCAAACGGCCTGGCAGGAGTTACGCCTGGTGTACGATCCCTTCGTGCCGCGTGAATTCCTCTGTTTGCTGGCCGATACGCTTGCCCGGCGGCAGATCCGTTTAAGCTGCTGGAGCGCCTCGCGTCGCGAAGCCGAACAGGCGTTGGGCGATGGCGTCGCGGATATGGCCATTTGCCAGGCGAATAATCGTACGCTGGGTAGCGAAATGGAGTGGCGGGCGCTGGGTACCGTTGATTTACGCTTTTACGCCGCGCAGCGATTGTTCGCTGAGGCCGCAAGGCCGCTGACGTTGCTGAATTTATCGCTCACCCCGCAGTTAGTGATGCACCGGCGCAGCGACGATCAAATCGCCCGCCGGCTGCAGATATCCGGCCATACGCTGTATATGAATGAAATCACCATGTTGCGCCACGCAATGGAGCAGGGGCAGGGCTGGGGGTTTTTACCCGATCATTTACAGCCCGACGAGTGGCAGGGGGTTGCTGAAATTGCCACCGAGGTTGGTAATCAGGGGCTTAACGTTACCATGGTGATGCTGTGGTTGCCGGGAATGAATAAACACCGCGCGCTGGGAGAGATAGTTGATGACGCGCCAGGGCTATGGCGGCGCAGATAACAAAACGCCCCGGGTCAGAAGACACCAGGGCGTTTGCCATACAACTTGCTATCGGCGATTAAGCGCGAACGAAGTCGATGTGGGTCAGTTTCGGCTTGAACGCGTGACGCTGAACAGCCTGAACTTTAACTTTTTCTTCTTTGCCATCGACAACCAGGGTCAGAACTTCGCCGTAGAACTCAGCTTTGTCCTGCATGTTCCACAGTTTGTCGTGGTCCAGTTCGATAGCAACCGGAGCAGCTTCGCCACCGTAGATGATTGCCGGGAACTTGTTAGCTGCGCGCAGGCGGCGGCTCGCACCCTTACCCTGCTCTTTACGTACTTCTGCGTTGATAGTAAACATTGATGTCTCTCTATATATAAAGCCTGCAACAGGCGACCCAGCAGCAGGCAGATTATCTGCTTTGCGAATGCAAAAGCGGGCGGCATTATAGCCGCCTATCGGCACAGCGGCAATCAAAACCTCAGTTTTTGGCGGATTAACGTAGCTCATTGGCGCGACGGAAACGGCCCTGATAATCGAACACTTTTTCCCGCACCTGCCAGTATTGCCCCTTCATACGGGCGACGACAAAGTCTGGATTTCGCAGTAGCGCCTGCTGGGCAATGATATCCGCCGGGGTTATCCAGCGCAGCGGCACCCCCGGCGTACGGGTATGCGGGCGGATAAACAACTGCTCAAAAGCGGTACGCTGCGCGGGCGTTTGTAAACGGAAGCGCTCACTGACATCGGCGCCGTCCTCATCGTAATAGGTGATTTTTAGCCACGGGCCTTTTTCGTCGCTGCCATGTTGAAGCGCCATGCCGCTGCAGCGCAACACCAGCGCGTCTTTAAGCTTCAGCGCCGCCTTCAGCATGTCGTCCGGGTCGACCAGTACAGTGTCGCACTCGCGACAGCGGCGGGCGGCAATGTCATTCTCGGCGTTGCACTGCGGGCAGTTTTTAAAACGAAAGCGGAAGTCGCACTGTTCGCGGTGGCCGTCATCGTCTTCGAACCAGCCCTGGCAGCGGCGGCCAAAATGCTCAATCAACGTGCCGTCGGCGGTGGTTTTCCCCCAAAAAGTATTGGCGAAACCGCAGGCCGGGCAGAAGACCTGCACCGGGACATTATCGCTTTTGCCTTTTGGCGTGCCGACTTCCGGCGCGTACAGGTCGTGAGGATTACCGGCATAGTCGAGGATCAGACAGTCGGTTTTGCCCGGCGCCAGACGCAGGCCGCGGCCAACAATTTGTTGGTAAAGGCTTACCGACTCGGTTGGCCGAAGAATCGCGATAAGATCGACGTGCGGCGCGTCAAAGCCGGTGGTCAGTACCGCGACATTCACCAGATAGCGATACTGCTGCGCTTTAAAAGCTTCGATGATGCGATCGCGCTCCGCCCCCGGCGTTTCGCCGGTAATCAGCGCCGCCTGCGTGGGCGGCAGCAGGCCGGTAATTTCCCGCGCATGCTCGACGGTCGCGGCGAAGATCATCACGCCTTTACGGCTTTCGGCAAACTCAACGATTTGGCTAACGATATGTGGCGTGATGCGCTGCTGTTTTTTCAGCTCGTGGTTAAGGTCAGCTTCGCTGAACAGGCCATTGCTCTGCGCCTGCAGGCGGCTGAAATCGTACTGGACCACCGGCATATCGAGGCGCTCAGGCGGCGTCAGGTAGCCGTGCTTAATCATATAACGCAGCGGCAGCTCGTAGATGCAATCGCGGAACAGCGCTTTCTCGTCGCCGCGTACCATACCGTGATAGTGGAACTGATAGATCCAACCCTTGCCCAGGCGAAAGGGGGTCGCGGTCAGGCCGAGCAGCCTGAGCTGTGGGTTCACCTGTCGTAGGTGGCTGATGATTTGCTGATACTGGCTGTCGTCATCGTCGCTGATACGGTGGCACTCATCGACGATCAGTAAGGAGAATTCGCTCTGAAACTGCTCAAGATTACGCGCCACCGACTGCACGCTGCCGAAGACCACCTTGCCCTGGCTCTCTTTACGCTGCAGACCGGCGGCGAAAATATCCGCTTCCAGCCCAAGCGCACAGTATTTACTGTGATTCTGCGCCACCAGTTCTTTAACATGGGCCAGAACCAATACGCGTCCGCGCGCCAGCCGCGCCAGTTCGGCGATCACCAGACTTTTACCGGCACCGGTCGGCAGCACGATGGCGGCAGGTTCGTGATGGCGGCGGAACCAGGCAAGCGTGGCATCGACCGCCTCTTTTTGATAGGGGCGTAGTGTAAAAGTCATCAATTCTCGGGGGTTAATTAACTCGCAAATAGTATGCCATGAATCTTTTCCCTTGAGTGGTGTTAAGAGCCCGTTATACTAACCAATGGAATTCTTCTTTTTCGGGCGAATTGCCCGCTCCAGCATTATTACAGGCTAAAAAAATCTCATGCGACTTGATAAGTTTATCGCTCAGCAGCTTGGCGTCAGCCGTGCTATTGCCGGGCGTGAAATCCGCGGTAGCCGCGTTACCGTGGACGGCGACATTGTGAAAGATGCCTCTTTTAAGCTCCAGCCGGAGCACGAGGTGGAATATGACGGCAATACGCTGACCCAGCAGCACGGCCCTCGTTACTTTATGCTCAACAAGCCGCAGGGTTATGTCTGTTCAACAGACGATCCCGATCATCCAACGGTCCTCTATTTCCTCGATGAGCCGGTTGCCCATAAGCTGCACGCCGCCGGGCGTCTGGATATCGACACCACCGGTCTGGTACTGATGACCGATGATGGGCAGTGGTCACATCGCATTACTTCGCCGCGCCATCACTGCGAAAAAACCTATCTGGTGGAGCTGGAAAACCCGCTGGAAGAGGGCGTCGCCGAGCAGTTTGCCAAAGGCGTGCAGCTGCATAATGAAAAAGATCTCACCAAACCTGCTGTCCTCGAAGTCATCACTCCGACAGAAGTGCGCCTGACCATCAGCGAAGGCCGCTACCACCAGGTAAAACGCATGTTCGCGGCGGTGGGTAACCACGTCGTGGGATTACATCGCGAGCGTATCGGCGACATTACCCTCGATGCGTCGCTGGAGCCCGGCGAATACCGTCCGCTGACGGCGGACGAAATCGCCAGCGTTGGCGCCCCACAAGCACGGAGTAAAACGTGACGACAAAGCAGAATTCTTCATTGGGGATTGTGTTTATTCTTGGTCTGTTGGCCATGTTAATGCCGCTGTCGATTGATATGTATCTGCCGGCGCTGCCGGTCATCTCGTCGCAGTTCAACGTGCCGGACGGCAGCGCGCAAATGACGCTCAGCACCTATATTCTGGGCTTTGCGCTGGGGCAGTTGCTGTACGGGCCGATGGCCGACAGCGTTGGCCGTAAACCGGTGATCCTCGGCGGGACGCTGATTTTCGCCGCGGCGGCGGTGGCCTGCGCGTTATCGCAGACCATCGAGATGCTGATTACTATGCGTTTCTTCCACGGCCTGGCGGCCGCGGCGGCCAGCGTGGTGATCAACGCCCTGATGCGCGATATTTACCCGAAAGAAGAGTTCTCGCGCATGATGTCGTTTGTCATGCTGGTCACCACCATTGCGCCGCTGGTGGCGCCGATGGTCGGCGGCGCGGTGCTGGTGTGGTTCAGCTGGCACGCGATTTTCTGGATCCTGGCGCTGGCGGCGCTGCTGGCGTCGGCGATGATCGCTTTCTTTATTAGCGAGACGCTGCCGGTAGAAAGGCGGCAGAAATTTCATATTCGCACCACGCTTGGCAACTTCGCCACCTTGTTTCGCCACAAGCGGGTGCTCAGCTATATGCTGGCCAGCGGCTTTAGTTTCGCCGGCATGTTTTCATTCCTCAGCGCGGGTCCATTCGTCTACATCAACATTAATCACGTGTCGCCGCAGCACTTTGGCTACTATTTTGCGCTGAATATCGTGTTCCTGTTCATCATGACCATCATTAACAGCCGCTTTGTTCGCCGGGTCGGCGCATTGAACATGTTCCGCGCCGGGCTGTGGATCCAGCTGGCGATGGCGGTGTGGATGGTGGTGTGCGCGCTACTTGATGTTGGTTTCTGGTCGCTGGTGGTGGGCGTGGCGGCGTTCGTCGGCTGCGTATCAATGGTCTCCTCTAACGCCATGGCGGTGATCCTCGACGAGTTTCCGCATATGGCGGGAACCGCATCGTCGTTGGCCGGAACATTTCGTTTTGGGATTGGCGCGATTATCGGCGCGTTGCTGTCGATGGCCACTTTTACCACCGCCTGGCCGATGCTGATTTCTATCGCTTTTTGCGCCGCGAGCTCCATTCTCTTCTATCTGTACGCCAGCCGGCGACGAAAAGTCGCACATTAAGTCACATTTTCAGGGGCGATTTCTGCCCCTTTTTTGATACATATCAACCGAAATCGGCTTCCCTGTTTAGCTATTTGTTTCTTTTATGTAAAATCAATTAGTGTAAAAAGTCGCAATGTTGCGATAAAAAAGTTGTTTTGGATCACAGAAACGGGTACATATAGCCGCGAACTGTTTCCGCAAGGCAACTATAAAGTTCTGGATAATAAGCTGTTAGCCCTGGCCCGATGCGGGTGTAAGCGTTTTCTAAGCTGTTGCAGGACTATTTGTCAACAATGTGTTAATATTGATGTAAATTTATTGTGAAGCCTTTTGCTTCCGGGGAAACCAAGTGAATACACAGCAACTCTCTATCGTACACCGACTGCCGCAGAGCTATCGCTGGCTGGCCGGTTTTGCGGGTTCAAGAGTTGAACCGATTCCGCAAAACGGCGCGCAGGGCGAAAATAGCCTGGTGGCATTAAAACTGCTCAGCCCGGACGGCGAGAAAGCGTGGCCGGTGATGCGTACGCTGAGCCAGGCGCTGAGCGACATCGAAGTGGATTGTTCCATTCTCGAGTGTGAAGGCGAGCCGTGCCTGTTCGTTAATATGCAGGATGAGTTTGCCGCTACCTGCCGACTGAAAAATTTCGGCGTGGCCATTGCCGAGCCTTTTTCTGGCAACAACCCCTTCTGACCGTCAGCTTAACGCCAGCAGCTGGCGGGTGTACTCCTGAAGCGGTGCCGTAAATACGCGCTCGCATTCACCCTGCTCGACGACTTCTCCCTGCCGCAGCACTATCACCTGATGACAGAGCGTCCGTACAACACGTAAATCGTGGCTGATAAACAGATAGGCCAGCTGATGCTTTTGCTGTAGCGTCTTCAGCAGCGCCAGGATCTGCGCCTGCACGGTTTTATCCAGTGATGAAGTCGGTTCATCTAACACAATCAGCTGCGGTTTGACGATCAGCGCCCGGGCAATGGCGATACGCTGGCGCTGGCCGCCGGAGAATTCCGCCGGATAGCGCTGTCGCGTCGCGGGGTCGAGTCCCACTTCCTGCATTACCTGAATTACCGCGTGTTCACGTTCCGCGGGCGTCAGCGTCGGCTGGTGAACGCGTAATCCTTCCTCGATAATCTGCAGGGCGCTCAGGCGCGGGTTGAGCGAGGAATTCGGATCCTGAAAGACGACCTGAATGCGTCGGCGCAGCGGCAGCATTTGGCGGCGATTTCGCCCCTGGATCGACTCGCCGGCAAACTGCATTTCTCCGCTGGAGTTAATCAGCCGCAGCAGCGCCAGGCCGGTGGTGCTTTTTCCGGAACCCGACTCTCCCACCAGCCCCAGCGTTTCTCCGGCCCGCAGGGTAAAAGTCAGATGGTTGACCACCCGATTGTGATCGACCACCCGGCGCAGGATCCCTTTGCGGATAGGGAAGGCGACATTGAGATCGCGGGCCTGTAGTAGGATGGGCGCGTCGGCGGGCAGCGGCACCGGTTTGCCGGTCGGTTCGCTATCCAGCAGGCGGCGGGTATACGGATGCGCGGGCGCCTGAAACAGCTCCCGGCAGCCGTTTTGTTCGACGCAGCGTCCGTTTTGCATCACCGCCACCCGGTCGGCAAGCTGGCGGACAATACTCAGATTGTGGGTGATGAACAACATCCCCATGTTGAGCTCATGCTTCAGTTCGCGCAGCAGTTGCAGAATTTGCGCCTGCACCGAGACGTCCAGCGCGGTGGTCGGTTCATCGGCAATGAGCAGCTCCGGGCGCGTCAGCAGCGCCATGGCGATCATTACCCGTTGGCGTTCACCGCCGGAAAGCTGGTGCGGATAGTCGGCAAGCCGCCGTGAAGCATTACGGATCCCAACCCGGTCCAGACAGTCGAGGATTTCGCCGCGCGCCACCTCTTTGCGCATGCCGCGGTGCAGCGAGAGCACCTCGTACAGCTGTTTCTCCAGATTATGCAGCGGATTGAGCGACACCATCGGCTCCTGGAAAATCATCGCGATGCGGTTGCCGCGGATCCCGCGCAGGGTTCGTTCATCGGCGTGCAGCAATGATTGACCGTGAAAGCGAATATCGCCGCTGGGATAGCTGACCGGCGGCGAGGGCAGGAGGCGCAGCACCGACAGCGCGGAGACGCTCTTGCCGGAGCCGGATTCACCGACCAACGCCAGCGTTTCACCCGCGGCAATCCGCAGCGTCAGGTTGCTGACGACCGTCTGGCTTGCTCCCTGCTGGCGGAAGGCGATAGAGAGGTCGTCAATGTCTAATAACGGCTGGCTCATGTTATACCGCCTTACTCGGATCGAAGGCGTCGCGGACCGCTTCGCCGATAAAAATCAGCAACGTCAGCAGCACCGCCACCGACAAAAATGCCGCCATCCCCAGCCACGGCGCCTGCAGGTTATTTTTCCCCTGCAGTAGCAGTTCGCCCAGCGACGGCGAGCCTAGCGGCAGGCCAAAGCCGAGAAAGTCGAGTGAGGTCAGAGTGGTTATCGAACTGCACAAAATAAACGGCAGGAAGGTGAGGGTGGCGACCATCGCATTCGGCAGCATATGGCGCAGGATAATATGGCGATCGCTGACCCCCAGCGCCTGTGCGGCGCGAATATAATCGTAGTTACGAGTGCGCAGGAATTCGGCGCGAACCACCCCGACCAGCGTCATCCAGCCAAATAAAACGGTGATCGCCAGCAGCCACCAGAAATCAGGTTGCACCACGCTTGAGAGCAGAATAATTAAAAATAGCGTCGGCATTCCGGACCATACTTCGATAAAACGCTGCCCCCACAGGTCGAGCTTCCCGCCGTAATAGCCCTGTAGCGCTCCGGCAAGTACGCCAAGCACGCTGGAAAAGAGCGTCAGCAGCAGGCCGAATAATAATGAGATCCGCGCGCCATAGAGGATCCGCGCGAATACATCGCCGCCGTTAGCGTCGGTACCCAGCCAGTTGTGCCGGGACGGCGGCGAAGGGAAGGGGCTGTCGGTGGCGAAATTGATGCTGGTGGCGCCGAAACGTACCGGAGCCCACAGCACCCAGCCGTTTTCCGCTAGCCGTTTTTGCAGCCAGGGATCCTGATAGTCGGCGGCGGTGGCAAAATCACCGCCGAAGGTTGTTTCGCTATAGGTTTTCAGCGCCGGTACGTACAAACTGCCGCGATACTGCACCAGCAGTGGCTTATCGTTGGCGATAAGCTCGGCGCACAGGCTACAAATAAACAGCGCCAGGAAGATCCATAGCGACCAGTAGCCGCGGCGATTGTGGCGAAAACGCGCCCAGCGAGCCTGATTAACGGGGGAGAGAAATGACATTAGCGGCCCTCGAAATCGATACGCGGATCGACCAGCGTATAGCTGATGTCGCTGACAATGTTTAATAACAGGCCGATTAACGTGAAGATATACAGAGTGCCGAACATCACCGGGTAATCACGCGACACGGTGGCTTCGTAGCCGAGCAGCCCAAGACCATTGAGCGAGAACATCACCTCAATCAGCAGCGAACCGGTAAAGAACATGCTGATAAAAGTGGCGGGAAAACCGGCAATCACCAGCAGCATGGCGTTGCGGAAAACGTGTTTCCACAGGATCTGTTTTTCCCCGACGCCTTTAGCGCGGGCCGTCACCACATACTGCTTGCGGATTTCATCAAGGAAACTGTTTTTAGTCAGCATCGTCAGGGCGGCGAAACCGCCAATCACCGTCGCCAGCACCGGTAAGGTGATATGCCAGAGATAGTCGGCGATCTTCTGATACCACGGCAGGCTATCAAAATTAGCGGAGACCAGGCCGCGCAGCGGAAAAAGATCGAAATAGCTGCCGCCGGCGAAGATCACGATCAGTAATATCGCGAACAGAAATGCCGGGATGGCGTAACCGATGATGATAAATGTGCTGCTCCAGACGTCGAAATGGCTGCCGTTACTGACGGCTTTACGGATCCCCAGCGGTATCGACACCAGGTAGATAATCAGCGTGCTCCACAGGCCGAGGGTAATAGACACCGGCAGGCTGTCTTTAATTAACTGCAGCACCGAGGCGCTGCGAAACAGGCTATCGCCAAAATCAAAACGCAGATAGTCGCCGAGCATCTTAAAGTAGCGTTCGTGAATCGGTTTATCGAAGCCGTAGCGGTGGGTGATTTCGGCAATCACTTCCGGATCGAGCCCACGTCCGCCGCGATAATGGCCTTCACTGATATTGCCGACGCCGGTACGCGCATGGCTGGCGCTCATACCGCTATCTCCTGCGCCGGGCAACCCGCTGCGGTCGCCGAACTCCACGGCGGCGATCGCCTGATCGACCGGACCGCCTGGCGCAATCTGCACGATAAAAAAATTGATGGTGATGATGGCCCAGAGTGTCGGGATCACCAGTAATAGTCGGCGGAGCAGGTAGGCGCCCATCTTAAATCCTTAACGTCGGTCCGCGGGAAGCCTGGCGGCTTTGTTAACATCGTACCACCAGCCATCAAAACCGGAGGAGTAGGTTGGGCGAGTTTGCGGGAAGGAGAACTTATTCCAGTAGGCCGTCCTGTCCTGCGCCATATACCACATCGGCAGCATGTAATAGTTCCAGGTCAGCACCCGGTCGAGCGCGCGGCCCAGCGGCAGAAGCTTCTGTTTGTTGCCCTGCCAGCGCACGATCTGCGCAATCAACGCGTCGACCGCCGGGTTCTGCACTCCCGGCGCGTTATAGCTGGAGTTAATATAGTCCGAGGCCCACGAAACCTGTAAACCCGTATCTGGCCAGGCGGTGGCGCGCCACAGTGAGGGCATCATGTCGTAATCGCGGCTCCGCAGTCGGCTGTTGGCCTGGGAGTTATCCACCTGACGGATATCCATCGTCACGCCTAAACGCTGCAAATTATGCTGGAACGGTAGTACCCAACTGACGTTGCCGCCGGAGGCGAGCAGCAGCTCAAAACGCAGCGGTTTGCCGGTTTTGGCATTAACGCGCTGACGATTTTTTAGCACCCATCCCGCCTGGTTCAACAGGGCATCTGCTTTAAGTAAATTGGCGCGATCGAAACCATTGCCGTTGGAAACGGGCGGCTGATAAATCCGGGTAAAGACCTCTGGCGGCAAATCTTTTTTCAACGGCGCCAGCAAAGTGAGTTCATCGGCCTTCGGGTAATCACGAGCGGCATATTCTGTATTCTGAAAGTAACTGTTTGGCCGACTGTAGGCGCCGTAAAACAGCGCCTTATTCATCCATTCGAAATCAAATGCAAGGGTGATGGCTTCACGCACCTGGCGGTCGGCAAAGACCGGGCGCTGAGTATTAAAAGCCAGCCAGCGGGTATCCTTTGCCGAGGTAGTCGTGCGATCGTCTTTCACTATATAACCGTTGCTAAAGTTGCGCCCGATATAGCGCGTCGCCCAGTTTTTTGTCGAACTCTCCTCGCGCATATCTACCGCTCCGGCTTTGAAGGCTTCGAAAGCGACGTTATCGTCGAGATAGTAGTCATAGCGAATCGTGTCGAAGTTCCAGCGTCCGCGGTTCACCGGCAGGTCGGCGGCCCAGTAGTTCTCGACTCGCGAATAGACAATATATTGCCCCATCCGCCAACTGCTGATGCGATAGGGGCCACTGGCGAGCGGCGGTGTTGAAAGGGGATCGCTCAGTTTATGATGGCGCCAGAATGACGCGGGCATTACCGGCAAGGACAGCAGGCTGAGCATATTTTCTTTGCCCGGCTTGGCCAGTTCAATGCGCACCGTCAGCGGGGCGATGGCTTTGACGGTCGTTCCTTTATAGATAAGACGAAACTGCGGCACCCCTTCGGTCATAAATTTGTGGAAGGTGAAAGCAACGTCGCTGGCGGTAATCGGGCTACCGTCATGAAAGCGGGCTCGCGGGTTGAGGGTAATTTCCATCCACGAGAAATCATCAGTAAAGCGCGCGCGATCGGCAATCAGCGGGTAGTAGCTGCCCGGTTCATCGTCCGAGGTGGTATACAGAGTGTCATACAGCGCATCGGTACGTACGCCGGGATTACCGCGAAGGGCGTAGCGGTTGAAATTGTCAAAGGTGCCAATGGCGGCAAGCGTGATACTGCCGCCTTTGGGCGCGTCCGGGTTGACGTAATCGAAGTGATGAAAGTCAACGGCATACTTTGGCTCGCCGATAATAGCGAACGCCTCGCTCTCTTTAATGGTTTGCGCCTGGCTACTAAGGCTAAATAAAGCCAGCAGCAGCAGGCCGATGCGCGCAAACATAGTTGGAATATCATCCTCTGACCATTAACCCCGGTAGTTTCGCATCATAAGCGACCCTCAGCGGCTTGTGAAATAATTTGCCGGCTCATCATGGGCGGCAACCAGTTTCTCCAGCGGCAGCGGGCGGCTGAAGCAGTAACCTTGTAGATATTTCACGCCGTGAGCGCGCAGCCATTCCGCCTGCTCCGGCGTTTCTACGCCTTCAGCCACGGTTTTCAGCTGCAGACGGCGGCTTAGCGTTAAGACCGCATCCAGGACGGGAGAGGTGACGGTTTCGGTACCGATCGCCTGTACAAAACCACGATCGATCTTCAGATAATCAAAGTTATAGCGCTCCAGATAAATCAGCGCGCTGTGGCCGGTACCAAAATCATCAATAGCAATTTCGAAGCCCTGCTGATGCAGCCACTCAAAAATGGCCATCGACTGGTTTTTATCGATCATCGAGCGTTCGGTTATTTCCAGCACGACGTCGAAGTAGTTTGCGGGTAACGCGGCGGCAAAACGTTGCATATCTTGCTGAAAATCGGCGGCATGCAGGTGGGTGGGCGAGATATTCAGGCCAAGCTTGGTACCGCGCGGCAAAATACGCTGCAGAGTCGGCGCGTCGCGGGCGATCAACATTAACAGGTGATGGGTAAGCGGCACGATCATTTGCTGCGTTTCCGCCAGATTAATAAAGACGTCTGGCGGGATCTCGCCAACCACCGGATGCCGCCAGCGCATCAGCACTTCAACGCCGCTAATCTGCAGGGTGTCGGCTCTTACAACCGGCTGGTAGACCACGTAGAACTGGTTGTTTTTGATCCCCAGCTGGATTGATTTCCGCGGATCGGATTTGATCGTCAAAATGTAGTAGCTGAGTAAGCCTGCGAGCATACCGCATACCACGCCAAGCAGCAGGGCGAACTGGGTATTCTCGCCAAGCCAGCTGTTGGAAAAGAGATACACTTTTAGCGGTAGCCCCGGAACCTGAATCTGGCGTATCGGCTCATTGGGCAATGATAGCGGGTCGATAATTTTGCTGCTGAAGGTAGAAATTGCAGTATGGCCGATGGCCAGCGCAATACCGTTGAAGTCATTCTGCCGTGCGGTATAGAGGATATAAGGCGTCAGATTAGCATTGATGGATACAAAAATGCCGCTGTCTCGATCGCCGGGACGTTGCACCCACATTGCCAACGCGGCGGTGTCCGGCATCATCGGTGTGCCCTGGAGGATGGCCATATCCAGGGCTTTATTTGTATCAAGCTGCGGTATCAATTGTTTAAACGGTGTGTTCATTGCGCCGGTGGCGGATGAACAGAACGCTTTACCGTTTTTCACCAGCAGGAAGGCGCGTACGTTCGGACTAAAGGCGGCGCTGGCGGCCAGTCCGGAGTCAACATGCTCGCAGGGCTGATCGAGCAGAGGCTGCAGGCCATCGATGGTTTCGCTTAAATCGGCGAAATAACTATTAAGGTAGTGACTGACGTTATTGATTATCTGATCGAAACGTTCAGAGCGGTTGTGGTAGATAACCATAAACTGGATGCTGCCGGCCAGTAGCGCGACGGCAACGCCAATGCAAATACTGGTAAGCCAGATTTTACGTCGGGGTGAAAAGTAGCGGGTTAGCATAGGCCAGAATCTGTCCGTATTATTGAATCATGCCAATGGGGTGCCAGAAGAGTATGGTTCCATTTCCTTTAAAAGGCATAGCTTGTAAAGACATAGCTTATTTTGCGGAGTTCATCGGCGGAAAAGCAAAAAAAACACCGCCGGGGCAGTGTTTTTTCATTTCTCACCGTCAGCCAAGGGATAACCGACGGTAAGAAGAAGGATCAGGAACGACTCAGAACGCGACGCGCTTCGTTATAGCGCTTTTTCCAGTATGGCTCATCCAGGCTTGAGATGGTGACGCCGCTGCTGGTAGAGGCATGTACAAACTGGTTGTTGCCGATGTAGATACCAACATGACGGCCCGTAGAGCCCGCACGGAACAGCACTAAATCACCGGTACGCAGCTGAGTGCGCGAAATCGATTTGCCGGAATCCTGCTGCTCGGAAGTTGAGCGTGGCAGTTCCAGACCAAATTGTTCACGGAAAGTACGCTGCACGAACGCCGAGCAATCGATCCCTTTCCGGGTGCTGCCGCCAAGGCGGTAACGCACGCCTTTCCAGCTAGCATACTGGTCCATCAAGCGGGACTTCACGTCCAGGTTGCTGACCATTTTTTCAAATTCATCCTGAGAGGCTTGCAGTGATGATAAATCTCCACTACCCACAGCATGCGTCTCAGAATGCATATTCTTGGCGGTACTTGTTGAACTACACGCGGAAAGCAGAACCGCAACTGCAATCGCGGGGACGACCCGCAAGATATATCTCAAAATCGGCTGAGATTTGACCATTATGTTTATTTTCCCTTGTTGTCCTTAACGACAATGTCGTTATAAAAAATGCCAAACGTGGTAGAGCCTAGATTCCAGAAAGCAATGAGACAATTCCTTAAGCCTAAAAATGTGGAGTACCGCACATTTTTATTCAGATGATGAATTGTGTTGCTTGGGAAGGCAAAACGAGAAAGAGATTACCCTATCAAACGTGGGATGGCGAGCGGTTTTGCGCGATTTCTTATAAGTATTTTTGCGACAAAAAGTGAATCATCGGCAAAGGGGAAAATAGCGCCTTTTTTGGCTGAAAAATATGCAATATCTTCATTTCAATGATGATTAATGTGACAGGAAGATGATGTCGCGAATAAATCATCAGCAAATATAAAAAAAGGGGTCAGAACGACCCCTTATGGATAATATTAATAAAATGTAAAAATGATCTTATTTTTTTGCTATTCCACCCGGAAGCGAACGGTCAAACCAGGCGATCAACTTATCGGAAAGCGAGGTCATTAATACCCACGGCGCGCCTATCAGCACCGCGCTGAGCGAACCTACGGCAATATCGGTGAACCAATGGGCGCCGATCATCACTCGCGGGAAAGCAAAAACCACAAAAATAACCAGTGCAATGATAAATGCCCGGCGGCCGAAATATCGCCACATAAACGAGGCGAAAATGAGCAACATCATGCCGTGGTCGCCCGGAAAGCTATCTTTTGAAGCGTCTTTGGTTGGCAGTGAGACCACGTCGCTGACTTTCGTAATATCCGTAAAGAACAACGAAGGGCTGGCGCGCTGTACCGGCATCAAATGCTGGGCAAGTTGATTGATAATCACCGCCGCGAGCAACATCACCAGCCCCATAAGGATAATGCGGCGGCGTTCAGCGCTCTGCGCTTTGATCCAAAAATTGAGCATCAGACAGCCCATCGCCAGCAGCGAGCAGGCGTCGAAAGCGCGATTGTTGATGATGGCTAACAGCCAGGCATACGCGTGGTTGGTGCTCACGCCCTGGTTAAAGAAGTGAAAAATAGCCGAGTCAAGCGGGAACCAGAAACCGTGGTTTGCCGGTAGATACCAGGAACAAAATAAGGCCACGCCCGCGGCGTTCAGCAGCAAGATTAGGGGTATACGGTTTTTAGTCATAACGAATGCGATTTTTTTAAACAGCGGCCAAAAATAGCCGCATTAACTTAAACGAAGCTTCAACAGCGAGGACTGCAGGGTATTCCAGTCAACTTCTGACTCGGAAATCAGTTCGATGCGGCTATCCGGCGGCGGCGCGTTTTGGGTTTCGATGTGCAGATCGAGTCCCTGGCGGTTGATTCGCACCAATCCTTCAGCGATACGCATCACGCCTTTCACCCGGCCAACCGGCGCCAGGCGCGCCCATTCCAGCAACCCAACGGTGTCAAATTGGGTATCAGCATCAAAAATCCAGCCGCAGGCATGGTATCCCTGGCCGCTGTTAACACTGCGACGCCAGCGTTGATGCGCCGGTAGATTTAACGCCGCCAAACCCTGCTTTTGTCCGTGACTGTGCACGTGGTCCGGGCTTGCCGGCAGCGGGGCGGTGTTACGGCGTGGGAGATCCAGCAGCGCGAGCTCGATATTCCCCTGGGTGGCGTTTACCTGCAGGCGCTCCCCGGCGTACTGCCGCCACCAGTTGGCAAAAGCGGCATCGCTTTCCGGCGTCGCCCGATCGCTTTTATTGGCGACGATGACATCGGCTGCGGCCAGTTGATCGCGGAAATTATCATTGGCCACGCTCTTTTCCTCCAACAGCTGGCGCGGATCGAGAATGCACAGCGTCGCGCGCAGATCGATCCACGGTTCATAGACGGCGGCGGTGAGGATATCGAGAATTTGCTTCGGATGGCCCAGCCCGGTAGGCTCAATCAACAGACGGTCAGGTTTTCCCTGGCGCAACAGCGTATTGAGCCCAACCTGCATCGGCAGACCGTTGACGCAGCACATGCAGCCGCCGGGGATCTCTTTTAGCAACGCGCCGCTTTCCGCCAGCAGGGCGCCGTCGATGCCGACTTCGCCAAACTCGTTGACCAGCACGGCCCATTTTTCATCCGCAGGTTTATTGGCCAGTAGATGAAGAATTGAGGTCGTCTTGCCGCTGCCGAGAAAGCCCGTGATCAGGTTAGTTTTGGTCACAATTTCTCCAGCACAGAAATGTAATGTTGTAACAGTTGCGACTATCCTGACGAAAAAAGGGGAAAAAGAGAAGGGATACTGCGGACAGAAAAGCATTCTGTCCGCTAAACAGCAGAAATTGTTAATTACGCAGCGCCTTAGCCACGGCTTCGCGGGCGCCTGATTTAACCAACTGATGCCAGGCTGCAGTGACGTCGGCAACAAACTGCGGATTGCCCGGCAGATCCTTGCCAAATATCTCTTCCAGACTGAGCAGGGCGCTGACGCGCTCTTCTTGCTGGCTGGCGCCAACCAACTGTTTGATTTTGTCGACCAGCGGGTCGCGCACGTCAATGGCCTGCCCGGCGTCGTCGACGCCGCTTACATAACGCATCCAGCCAGCCACGCCCAGCGCCAGCAGCGGCCAGCGGCTGCCGTTTGCCAGATGAACGCGAATACTATCGAGCATCCTCTGCGGCAGCTTTTGGCTGCCGTCCATGGCGATTTGCCAGGTACGATGCTTTAACGCCGGATTGGCGAAGCGCGTTATCAGGCTGTCGGCATAGGCGACTAAATCCACGCCGGTAATCGATAGCGTTGGCGCTTGTTCATCCAGCATCAGGCGGCGGGCGGCATGGCGGAAAACATCATCCTGCATGCAGTCGCTAACGTGCGCGTGCCCCGCCAGGTAGCCCAGCCAGGCGAGGAAGGAGTGGCTACCGTTGAGCATCCGTAGTTTCATTTGTTCCCACGGCAGGACGTCGCGGGTCATCTGTACCCCCGCCGTTTCCCAGACCGGGCGTCCGGCGACAAAATTGTCTTCCACCACCCATTGAATAAACGGTTCGCAGCTGATGGCGCAGGGATCTTCAACGCCCAGCACGGAGGCAATCTCCGCCAAAGATTCTTCGGTGGCGGCCGGGACGATGCGGTCAACCATGGTGCCGGGGAAGCTGACATGTTCAGCAATCCAGCTTGCCAACTCCTGGCTTCGTTTCTCCGCCATACCGAGGACGGCGTTTTTCACGACGTGACCATTGTCGGGAATATTGTCGCAGGAGAGAACGGTAAAAGGGGCGAGTCCGCGTTCGCGGCGGCGATTGAGCGCTTCAACTAAAATACCGGGAGCCGACTGCGGAAGCGTCGGGTTTTCCAGATCGTTAACGATGCGCGGCTGGGTTGGATCCAGTTTACCGGTCGCCGGATCGATGCAATAACCTTTCTCGGTGATCGTCAGCGAAACGATAGCCACCTGCGGTTCGCAAAATTTTTCGATAATCGCTGCCAGAGAATCAAGTCTGGCATTCAGGCATTCATGTACTGCGCCAACCACGATCGGCTGGTTCCCCTCAGCGCCTTTTTCCAGCACCGTAAACAGGTGGTCCTGCGCACGCAGTTGGCTCATCAGCTTATCGCCGCTGAACAGGCTGATTTCACAAATTCCCCAGTCGCCGCCGCTGGCGTTAAGTACCCGGTCGGTCAGCAGCGCCTGATGCGCGCGGTGAAACGCGCCAAAACCCAAATGTACGATACGCGAGCGCAATTGGCGGCGATCGTACTGCGGAAGTTGTACGCTTGCGGGTAGCGCGGCGGTAGCGATAATTGTCATTTTTATACACCTGATTAACCAATGATTAACATGAGGTAGTGTAAAGTTATATGACAGCAATTTAAATTGGTAAGCCGAATTTATCCGCTTAGTGTGAGCTGGATCAATCAATGATACGGGCGAAATTGACCATTCAGCAGAAGCATGTATGGTAGTCGCCATAAGGTTTCACATTATTGGTATAACAACTTAAAGAGGGCATTGCGATGGAGCAAACCTGGCGTTGGTATGGACCGAACGATCCGGTATCGCTTGATGATGTGCGCCAGGCGGGCGCCACGGGCGTCGTGACCGCGTTGCATCACATTCCTAATGGTCAGGTCTGGCCGGTTGAAGAGATTCAGCAGCGTTTAGCGCTGCTGGCGGAAAAAGGCCTGAGCTGGTCGGTGGTTGAAAGTATCCCGGTTCATGAAGATATCAAAACCCACAGCGGGCAATATGAGACGTGGATTGCCAACTACCAGCAGAGCATCCGCAATCTGGCGGCCTGCGGTATTGATACCGTGTGCTATAACTTCATGCCGATTCTGGACTGGACGCGTACCGATCTGGAATATCAGCTGGCCGATGGCTCCAAAGCGCTGCGTTTTGACCAGATTGCTTTCGCCGCTTTTGAACTGCACATCCTTAAACGTCCGGGCGCCGAAGCTGACTACAGCGCTGAAGAACAGCAGCAGGCTGAAGTTTACTTTAAGGCGATGAGCGAGGCGGATATCGACAAGCTGACCCGCAATATCATCGCTGGCCTGCCGGGAGCGGAAGAGGGCTATACCCTCGATCAGTTCCGCGCTCGTCTGGCGGAGTATGACCACATCGATAAAGCGCAGCTGCGTGAGAACATGGCTTACTTCCTGCGGGCGATTGTGCCGGTGTGCGAAGAAGTCGGCGTGCGTCTGGCGGTTCACCCGGACGATCCGCCGCGTCCGATCCTCGGCCTGCCGCGTATCGTGTCGACGATCGACGATATGCAGTGGTTGAAAGAGACGGTAGACAGCATTTATAACGGCTTTACCATGTGTACTGGATCCTACGGCGTGCGCGCCGATAACGATCTGGTGAAGATGGTGGAAACCTTCGGCGATCGTATCCACTTTACCCATTTGCGTTCTACCTGCCGTGAAGAGAATCCTAAAACCTTCCACGAGGCGGCGCATCTGAATGGCGACGTCAATATGGTGGCGGTGGTCAATGCGATCCTCAGCGAAGAGCTGCGTCGTAAGAAAGCCGGCGATCTGCGCCCGATTCCGTTCCGTCCGGATCACGGCCATCAGATGCTTGACGATCTGCGTAAGAAAACTAATCCCGGTTATTCGGCGATTGGCCGCCTGAAAGGCATGGCGGAAGTGCGAGGCGTTGAGCTGGCGCTGAAGATGACCAAATACCCTGAGCTGCTGTAATCGGGGTGTAGGGTAAAGAAAAAGGACAACCGGTGGTTGTCCTTTTTTGTGCCAGATACTGGCAGCGAGTAGCCTGGATAAGGAGCGCAGCGCCGCCATCCGGGACATTCCCCGGCCTGCGCTACGCTTAGCCGGGCTACCGAACTACCGAACGTCGCGGGTTGTGTAGCCCGGATAAGGCGCGCAGCGTCGCTATCCGGGAAGAGTCCGGCCTGCGCGACGCTGGGCAGGGCAACCGTCAGAGGCGGTAGGTTAGTCCGCGCGGCCCATATAGCGGCACTCTTCGATATGAATGCGGATTTTCTCGCCGCTGGTCAGGTATTCCGGAACCTGAATCACCAGCCCGGTGCTCATGGTGGCCGGTTTGGTGCGCGAGCTGGCGGAGGCGCCTTTAATGCCCGGCGCGGTTTCTACGATTTCCAGGTCAACGGTCTGCGGCAGTTCCAGCGCCAACAGCTGGCCATCCCAGGTCAGAACCTGCATATCCGGCATGCCGCCTTCAGGGATAAACTGCAGCTCTTCTTCGATCTGCTCTTTGGTGAAGGTATACGGGGTATAGTCTTCTTTATCCATGAACACGTATTCGTTGCCATCGACGTAGGAGAAGTCAACGAAACGACGGGTCAGGGTCACGGTATCGACGATGTCGTCGCCCTTAAAACGCTCTTCTACTTTCAGGCCGGTACGCACGTCGGAAAAACGCATTTTGTACAGCGTTGCTGCGCCACGGGCGCTTGGCGACTGAATATCAATATTTTTAACAATCAGCAGTTTGCCGTTGTAATTCAGCACCATACCTTTTTTAATTTCATTCGCTCTTGGCATTGCAGTAATCCTGTCACTTAAAGGGTCAAAAATATCGCGTAAAACTACTCGCGCCGGGCCTTTCAGGCAAGCGGAATTCGCGACTTTTGCTATCTCCCGGCAAATCTTCGAGCGGCGCTGCTGAAAAAGCCGTATCGCCAGCTTCAGCTTTCCTGATAGCCGATATTTTGCTACTGTCCGCCTCCCACTCATTAAGGAGTCAGGTATGGAATGTCGCCCGGACTGCGGAGCCTGTTGCACCGCGCCGTCCATCTCAAGCCCCATTCCCGGAATGCCTGACGGCAAGCCGGCCAACACCCCATGCGTGCAGCTGGATGAACATCTGCGCTGCAAGATTTTTGCCTCGCCGCTGCGCCCTAAAGTCTGTGCAGGTTTACAGCCGGCCGCGGAAATGTGCGGCAGCACGCGTCAGCAGGCGATGGCTTATCTCATTCATCTCGAAGCGCTGACCGCGCCCTAAACGTCTTTAATACGCCACAGGCAGACCTGGGCGATAATTCCCATCATTAGCGCAATCCAGAACACCGCGTGATAGCTCCAGATTTCCGCGACGACGCCCGCCAGCGAGCCGGCGATGATCCAGCCGACGCGCGTGGTATTGGTATACAGCGTGGTCGCCGCGCCCGCCTGACCCGGCATCAGATCCTGAAAATAGAGCATACCGATGCCGGCCAGGATCCCGATGTAAATCGCGTTCAGCGCCTGCATCCCCAGCAGCAGGGCTGGAGTATGGACAGTCAGCATACCGACATAAAACAACAGCCCGGCAAGCGCGGCAATGCGCATCAGCAAGCGCTTACCAAAGCGTTTCGCGTAATAACCGGCAATCAGCATGGTGGGGATTTCCAGCCCGGCGGCGGTCCCCATCATCAGCCCGGCCAGTTTCTCCGGCAGATGCAATTCATTAATGATAAACAGCGGCATATTAATGATATAGAGGCTGTTGGTGCCCCACATTAACGTACAGATGCTGAACAGCAGCAGCGCGTCGCGGCGGTTGGTGCGCGGCGCTTCAAGATGAGCACCGGCGGTTTTGCTCTCTTTACGCATGCTGGGCAGGAAGAACCAGACCATCAGCGCACAGACGATGAACGCCACGGCGGCGCTGAGATACATCACGGTAAAACCAAAACCCATTGCCAGCGCGTAGGCCAGCGGCGGGCCGATCACCCACGCCAGCGATACCTGCGCGCGCAGAATGGAGCTGAACATCACCGCCTCGCGCCCGGTTTTGTCCGCGTGTTCGCGGGCGAGGGCGAACATTTGCGGGTTGGCGGTAGAGCCAAAACTACTGAGAAAGACGCCGACGAACAGCAGAATAAAGTAGTTGCGGTTCCAGGCGAACAGCACGCAGGCCAGCACCCCCAGCAGGCAGCAGGCGACAATCAGCTGCTTGCGATCGCCTTTACGATCCGAACGCCCGGCAAGAAACTGGCTTACCAGAATGCCGATGACCGCGCTGCCGGTAAAAAAGAAGCCGACCATTGCCGGGCGCACGTGCACCTCGTTGGTCAGAAACAGGCTCAGGGTCGGGGTTTGTAAAGCGCCAGCGATCCCGGTCAGGAAGGCGACAATTAAAAAGGCTGAGGATGTCAGGTCAAACCCGCGGCGGGGAAGGGCGGCGCTACTGTTTTGCATGCTGGAATATCGTTGGTTTCAGGAGAGGCGAAGTTTACGCCGACACCCATAAAATAAATAGTGGTATGGCACGAAAAATTAAAAAGGCGTTTCAAATTATGTCGTTCAGCAAAAAGCTGAAGCTCGCGGAGTACTTCACCATTAACTTCAGCAAAAATGTGCGGTATCTCTAAATTCTGTTATCAGTCTTCGGAGTTTACTTGCGCAGTGTGCAAGAAAGGTACAGACTCATTGAAACGTTTCAGCGTCATCAGAGTATTATCCAGTCATCGGGTGGCGTATTTTTTCTCATGTTAGCTGAAACGATTCAATTCAGCGGAGAGGAGAACTATGTTCCAGTTATCTGTACAGGATATCCATCCCGGCCAGCAGGCCGCGAATAAAGAAGAGGCAATACGTCAGATTGCTGGCGCGCTGGTTAGCGCGGGTAATGTGGCTGACGGCTACGTTAACGGTATGCTTGCCCGCGAGCAGCAGACCTCCACTTTCCTCGGCAACGGCATCGCCATCCCGCACGGCACCACCGATACCCGCGACCAGGTTCTGAAAACCGGTGTCCAGGTGTATCAGTTCCCGCAGGGCGTGACCTGGGGAGAAGGGCAAACCGCTTATGTGGCGATCGGTATTGCCGCCAGCTCCGACGAGCATCTCGGTCTGCTGCGTCAGTTGACGCACGTCCTGAGCGACGACTCGGTGGCTGAACAGCTGAGAACCGTCACCACCGCAGAAGATCTGCGGGCTCTGCTGATGGGTGAAAAGCAAAGCGAAGCGCTGAAGCTCGACAACGAAACGTTGAGCCTGGACGTGGTCGCCAACGATCTGCTGACGCTGCAGGCGCTGAACGCCGCGCGGCTGAAAGAGGCGGGGGCGGTAAACGCCGACTTCGTCAGCCGTACCATTAACGATGCGCCGCTCAATCTGGGCCAGGGGATCTGGTTGAACGATTGTGCGCAAGGCAACCTGCGCAGCGCCGTTGCCGTGAGTCGCGCTGCCAATGCCTTTACCGCTGATGGGCAGCCGGTAGCGCTGCTGATCACCGTCGCGATGGCCGATGAGCAGCCGACCGCGGTGCTTAATCGCCTGAGCAATCTGCTCATTGATAAAAAAGCGGAGCATCTGCTGAAAGCCGACGCCGCCACGCTGCTGGCGTTGCTGACCAGCGACGACGCCATTGCTGAAGACGTGCTGAATGCTGAATTTGTAGTACGCAACGAGCACGGGCTGCACGCGCGTCCGGGCACGATGCTGGTTAATACGATTAAACAATTCTCCAGCGACATTACCGTCACCAACCTCGACGGTTCCGGCAAGCCGGCCAATGGCCGCAGCCTGATGAAGGTCGTGGCGCTGGGCGTGAAAAAAGGTCACCGTCTGCGTTTTACCGCGCAGGGTGAAGATGCGCAACAAGCGCTGGATGCGATTGGCGAAGCGATCGCCGCAGGCCTTGGGGAGGGCGCATAAATGAGCAGACGTGTAGCAACAATTACTTTAAATCCGGCGTACGACCTGGTGGGCTTCACCCCGGAAATCGAACGTGGCGAAGTGAACCTGGTACGTACCACCGGCCTGCATGCGGCAGGTAAAGGTATCAACGTGGCGAAGGTGCTGAAAGATCTCGGCATCGACGTCACCGTCGGCGGCTTCCTCGGTAAAGATAACCAGGATGGCTTCCAGCAGCTGTTCAGCGAGCTGGGCATCGCCAACCGCTTCCAGGTGGTGCAGGGGCGTACCCGTATCAACGTCAAGCTGACGGAAAAAGACGGCGAAGTGACCGATTTCAACTTCTCCGGTTTTGAAGTGACTCCGGCGGATTGGGAGCGTTTCGTTAATGATTCTCTGAGCTGGCTGGGGCAGTTCGATATGGTTTGCGTCAGCGGCAGCCTGCCGTCCGGCGTGAGTCCGGAAGCTTTTACCGATTGGATGACGCGCCTGCGCAGCCAGTGCCCGTGCATTATTTTCGATAGTAGCCGAGAAGCGCTGGTCGCCGGACTGAAAGCCGCGCCGTGGCTGGTAAAACCAAACCGCCGCGAGCTGGAAATCTGGGCTGGCCGCAAGCTGCCGGAGATGAAAGATGTCATCGACGCCGCCCATGCGCTGCGCGAGCAAGGTATTGCCCACGTGGTGATTTCGCTGGGCGAAGAGGGCGCGCTGTGGGTTAACGCCTCCGGCGAATGGATTGCCAAACCGCCTTCAGTCGAGGTTGTCAGCACCGTAGGCGCCGGTGATTCGATGGTCGGCGGCCTGATTTACGGCCTGCTGATGCGTGAATCCAGCGAGCATACCCTGCGCCTGGCTACCGCCGTCGCCGCCCTGGCCGTTAGCCAGAGCAACGTTGGCATTACCGATCGTACCCAGTTGGCCGCAATGATGGCGCGCGTCGACTTACAACCCTTTAATTGACAGCAGGAGAGGCATAATGAAAACGCTGCTGATTATTGATGCCGGGCTTGGACAGGCTCGCGCCTACATGGCGAAGACCCTGCTCAGCGCCGCGGCGCAGAAAGCGCACCTTGAGCTGATTGATAACCCGAACGATGCTGAACTGGCCATCGTGCTGGGAACCGCGCTGCCGGCTGACAGCGCGCTGAACGGTAAAAACGTCTATCTGGGCGATATTAACCGTGCAGTCGCTCATCCGGAATTGTTCCTCGGCGAAGGGAAAGACCACGCTAAGCCGTACGTTGCGCCAGCGGCGGTAGCCGTTCCGGCCGCCGCTCAGGGGCAGAAACGTATTGTCGCCGTTACCGCTTGTCCGACCGGCGTTGCTCATACCTTTATGGCGGCGGAAGCCATCGAAACCGAAGCCAAAAAACGCGGCTGGTGGGTGAAAGTGGAAACCCGTGGCTCCGTGGGGGCGGGTAATGCCATTACTCCGGAAGAGGTGGAGCAGGCGGATCTGGTCATCGTCGCCGCCGACATTGAAGTCGATCTGGCGAAGTTCGCCGGTAAACCGATGTATCGCACCACCACCGGCCTGGCGCTGAAGAAAACCGCGCAGGAGCTGGATAAAGCCGTTGCGGAAGCGAAGCCGTACCAGCCATCCGGCAAACCGCAGGCGTCCGGTGAAGGTAAAAAAGAGTCGGCTGGCGCCTATCGTCACCTGCTGACCGGCGTATCCTACATGCTGCCGATGGTGGTCGCGGGCGGGCTGTGTATCGCGCTGTCGTTCGCGTTTGGTATTAAAGCGTTTGAAGTGAAAGACACCATGGCGGCGGCGCTGATGCAAATCGGCGGCGGTTCAGCCTTTGCGCTGATGGTGCCGGTACTGGCGGGCTTTATCGCTTTCTCCATCGCTGACCGTCCGGGTCTGACGCCTGGTCTTATCGGCGGTATGCTGGCCGTCAGCGGCGGCTCCGGCTTTATCGGCGGTATTATCGCCGGTTTCCTTGCCGGTTATGTGGCGAAGTTAATCAGCACCAAGCTGAAGCTGCCGCAGAGTATGGAAGCGTTGAAGCCGATTCTGATCATTCCGCTGATTTCCAGCCTGATTGTCGGCCTGGCAATGATCTACCTGATTGGCAAACCGGTGGCGGGTATCCTGGCCTGGCTGACCCACTGGCTGCAAACCATGGGGACGGCGAACGCGGTGCTGCTGGGCGCGATCCTCGGCGGTATGATGTGTACCGATATGGGCGGGCCGGTGAACAAAGCGGCTTATGCTTTCGGTGTGGGTCTGTTGAGTACCCAAACCTATGCGCCGATGGCGGCGATCATGGCGGCCGGTATGGTGCCACCGCTGGCGCTTGGCCTGGCAACGCTGATTGCTCGTAACAAGTTCGATAAATCGCAGCGTGAAGGCGGTAAAGCGGCGCTGGTTCTGGGGCTGTGCTTTATCACCGAAGGGGCGATTCCATTCGCCGCACGTGACCCGATGCGCGTACTGCCTTGCTGTATCGTTGGCGGCGCGGTGACCGGCGCTATCTCGATGGCGGTAGGCGCGAAACTGATGGCGCCGCACGGCGGTCTGTTCGTCCTGCTGATCCCTGGCGCCATCACTCCGGTGCTGGGTTATCTGCTGGCGATTATTGCCGGTACGCTGGTCGCGGGTCTCTCTTACGCGGTGCTGAAGCGCCCGGAAGCGCCGGCAGCGGAAGTTGAAAAAGCGGCGTAATATCAGCGCAATAGAAAAGGGCCGATTCATCGGCCCTTTTTTTGTTCCTGAATTCAGGCCACTTCGGCGGTCTGCTGCGCCCGCAGCCAGGCAATTTCTTCCGCCCAGATATCCGGGTTAATGGTTTCCAGAATCAGCGGGATACCATCGAAACGGTTATCCTGCATGATCCAACGAAAAGCATCATGGCCGATATTGCCTTCACCCAGGCTATGGTGACGGTCGACGCGGCTGCCAAAAGCGCTTTTGGCATCATTCAGATGCATGCCGCGCAGATACTGGAAGCCGACGATTCGTTCGAATTCGGCAAAGGTCTTTTCACACTCCTCCGCGCTGCGTAGGTCATAACCGGCGGCGAAAGCGTGGCAGGTATCAATGCAGACGCCAACGCGGGATTTGTCCTCAACGCCGTCAATGATGGCGGCCAGATGTTCAAATTTAAACCCGAGATTGCTGCCCTGGCCGGCGGTATTTTCGATAACCGCGGTCACGCCTTCGGTTTTCGCCAGCGCGATGTTGATGGATTCAGCGATACGCGCCAGGCATTCATCTTCCGGGATCTGCTGCAGGTGGCTGCCCGGATGGAAGTTGAGCAGCGTTAATCCCAACCGCTGGCAGCGGGTTAATTCATCGATAAACGCCTCGCGAGATTTCTCCAGCGCTTCTTCGACCGGATGACCGAGGTTAATGAGGTAGCTGTCGTGCGGCAGGATCTGCCCCGGGCCGAAGTGATATTTTTCGCAGGCGGCTTTGAATTCGGCAATCGCTTCGTCGGTGAGCGGCGCGGCGCGCCATTGACGCTGATTTTTGGTGAACAGGGCGAATGCGGTCGCTTCGATTTCGGCGGCGCGGATGGCGGCATTGGCCAACCCGCCGGAGGCGCTAACGTGCGCTCCAATGTATTTCATAAAAAACTCCAGTTAAGCCGCTGGGGGGAGGGTAATGATAGCGGCTTAACCGGAGAGTTACAGCAATGAATGAATATCGATGAGGAAACTTACTGTTTAACCAATCAGGTGGTGGATAGCGAAGTTAATCGCGGCGCCGCCAACAATTAGCCAGACGAACAGTACCAGCGCCATCAGCAGCGGCTTCGCACCGGCTTTTTTCAGCGCGCTGACGTGGGTGGTTAAGCCCAGCGCGGCCATTGCCATCGCCAGCAGTACGGTATCGAGGGTGACCAGCATATCGACTACGGCTTTTGGCAGCAGATGGAAGGAGTTAAACACCGCCACCAGAATAAACAGGATGGCAAACCACGGAATGGTGATTTTGCTCTTTTCGCCGTTACCGGCTGGCGCCAGCTGTTTTACACGAGCGGCGATGAACAGCAGGAACGGAGCCAGCATCATCACGCGCAGCATTTTGGCGATAACCGCGGCATTTTCGGCATCCGGGCTAACCGCGTGACCGGCGGCAACGACCTGGGCGACTTCATGCATGGTGGAGCCCATATAGATGCCGTAAGTTTCCGGAGTGAACCAGTGCGCCAGCAGCGGATACATCGCCGGGTAGAGGAAGATGGCGATAGTACCGAAGATAACCACTGTCGCCACGGCGACCGTCACTTTACTGGCTTCGGCTTTGACGACCGGCTCGGTGGCCAGAACCGCCGCGGCGCCGCAGATGCTGCTACCGGCGCCGATAAGCCAGCTGGTGTGTTTATCGAGCCCGAAAACCTTCTGCCCGAGGAAACAGGCGATAAAGAAGGTGCTGGACAGCGTCAGCACGTCAATCAGGATCCCGCTGACGCCGACGTCAGCAATCTGGGCAAACGTCAGACGAAAACCATAAAGAATGATCCCCAGGCGCAGCAGATACTGCTTGGCGAAAATCACCCCGCCGTCGCAGGACTGCCAAATTTTGGGATAAACGGTGTTACCGACCACCATGCCGAACAAGATAGCCAGCGTTAGCGCGCTGAAGCCCGCGCCGGCGATTGCAGGGAAACTGCCTGCCCACAGGGCGGCGCCGGTCAACGCGGCGGTCAGCGCCAGGCCTGGGACGAAATGCCACAGGGTGCGATGTTTAGTGGGTAAAGTGAGTGCTGTCATAACCTTCTCCTTTGTCTGGGCAAAGAATACGACTGACTGGTTTAAAAATAAAATTGATTATATATTTATAATCTATCGGAATAAGTGATAAACCCTTCATCCTTCGCGCTGCAGGTGTGTTGGCTACGTTTACTCACCCCAGTCACTTACTGATGTAAGCTCCTGGGGATTCGCTCACTTGCCGCCTTCCTGCAGCACGAATGATTTTGGGTTAAACCCTTCATCCTTCAGGCCACAGCCCTGATGATTTATGTCACCATAGCGTTGACGGTTATCCAGATTGGGCTAATAAACAGGTGAGTTATGCATATCACGCTACGGCAACTGGAAGTTTTTGCTGAGGTTTTGAAAAGCGGGTCAACGACTCAGGCGTCACAGATGCTGGCGCTGTCGCAGTCGGCGGTGAGCGCGGCTCTGACCGAACTAGAGGGGCAACTTGGCGTCCAGCTGTTTGACCGCGTCGGCAAACGGCTGGTGGTCAACGAGCACGGGCGTTTGCTCTATCCGCGCGCGCTTGCGCTGCTGGAGCGCGCCGGGGAGATAGAACAGCTGTTCCGTGGCGATAATGGCGCTATCCGCGTTTATGCCAGTAGCACCATTGGCAACTATATTCTGCCGGAAATCATCGCCCGCTACCGCCGCGATTTCCCCGAACTGCCGCTGGAACTGAGCGTCGGCAACAGCCAGGACGTGATTAATGCGGTCAGCGATCTGCGCGTCGATATTGGCCTGATTGAAGGCCCGTGCCACGCGGCGGATATTATCGCCGAGCCGTGGATTGAAGATGAACTGGTGGTGTTCGCCGCCCCTGATTCTCCATTCCTCGAAGGCGAATTGACGCTGCAACGGCTGGCGGAAGCACAGTGGATCCTTCGCGAGCATGGCTCCGGCACGCGGGAAATCGTCGACTACGTGCTGTTATCGCATCTGCCCGCGTTCCAGTTAGGCATGGAGCTTGGCAACTCAGAGGCCATTAAACATGCGGTCCGTCATGGGTTAGGCATTAGTTGCTTGTCGCGGCGGGTAATTGCTGAACAGCTGGCAGCCGGAACGCTGGTGGAGCTCAAGCTGCCGCTGCCGCGCCTGACGCGCACGTTGTGGCGTATTCGCCATCGGCAAAAGCACGTTTCCAAGGCACTGCAGCGTTTTATCCGTTACTGCGAGGTGTAGCTGTATCCCTTATTGGCGCGTAGCCGTGCCGCACGCAGATCTCTGGGGTTCTGGCATAATGCCAGCTGCCCATGGGAACGGGTTCCCAGCAGCGAATGTAGTGCGGCGAGCTGTATACTGTAAAATGTAAGGTAAAAATGGCGCTGTTGATGACGATCAGCAGCACCAGCGTAAATCCGGCGATAGCCGTCAGCAGGCGATTTTCATAACTTCCATCGACCGTCTTACCATGCAGCACTCTGCGCATCCGCCAGGCGAATGAAAAAAAGAGCAGCGCGGAGCCGGTAAAATTAGCCTTCAGTAAGGAAATGGAGGCGAAGTCTGGCCAACCGCGCAATTTCAGTAACGGCAGATAGTCGGTTGCTAAATAGAGCGCGTAAATCCCTAATGCGGGCAAAATAAATCCTGCGATCAGCTGTTGCCAGATTCGCTGTGCGCGAGTGGTTTGTGGTTTAGCATTGGTGACTTTTGTTGGTTTCTTCACGGCTAGTTCTCCCGATTAGCAATGGGAGAGGGGTGTTGCACCCTTCTGCCGAAATAGTCGCACCAGTCGCTGTTCCATACGTACATATAAATGGTGTGTTTGCTGTATTGCTTGCACACGCCGTATTGCGGGTTATCCCGGTAGTGGTCCATCGTGCGCCAGTCCAGCCATGCGAAAGCCGCAACATAGATAAGAGAAAAGGCGCAGAAAACTTTGCACAGCCGAACCATCAGCCGCTTTTTCACTCCGACGCCCGCCAGTAGCCCCAGCAGGCCCGCAATCGCAAGAGGAAGCGCGCCGACAAGAAAAGTCTCCCTGTTATCGGTCAGGTAATTCGGCAGCCGCAACCAGTGTTCCAGCACCGTGATACTGGTGTACAGGCCAATAACGAATAGATACAGGCAGAAAATCGCCAGCAGCAGAAAGGCATCGGGGGCCAGACTGCGACGAGTGGGGGAAACCATAAGCTGACTCCTTCAGCATTGTGACAATCCTCGCGTTATTTTGCCGTAAGCTACGATTTTTTGTCTGTTTTTTTATGCGCCAATGCAGGATTACTGCTTTACTAATAATTTGTGTCAGATCATGAAGCTCTCTTATAACTTTGCATTTGTACCGGATGGACGGACGATCGTCTGCTACAATCGCGCCTCATTTTTTGGATGGATAGCATTTTCACATGGTTTCGGAAACTAAAACCACAGAAGCGCCCACGCTCCGCCGCGAGCTAAAAGCGCGCCACTTGACCATGATCGCTATTGGCGGTTCCATCGGTACAGGTCTTTTCGTTGCCTCTGGCGCAACAATTTCACAGGCAGGCCCCGGCGGCGCGCTGCTTTCCTACATTCTGATCGGTCTGATGGTATATTTCCTGATGACGAGTCTCGGCGAGCTGGCGGCGTTTATGCCGGTTTCAGGCTCCTTTGCCACCTACGGTCAGAACTACGTAGAAGAAGGCTTTGGCTTCGCGCTGGGCTGGAACTACTGGTACAACTGGGCGGTGACTATCGCCGTTGACCTCGTTGCCTCGCAGCTGGTGATGAGCTACTGGTTCCCGGATACCCCCGGCTGGATCTGGAGCGCGCTGTTCCTTGGTATCATGTTCCTGTTGAACTGGATCTCGGTACGCGGCTTCGGCGAAGCGGAGTACTGGTTCTCGCTGATTAAAGTTGCCACCGTGATTATCTTTATCATCGTCGGCATCATGATGATTTTTGGCATCTTCGAAGGCACGACGCCGGCGGGCTGGAGCAACTGGGGCATTGATGACGCGCCGTTTGCCGGCGGCTTTGCGGCGATGATCGGCGTGGCGATGATTGTCGGTTTCTCCTTCCAGGGCACCGAGCTCATCGGTATTGCCGCAGGCGAATCGGAAAACCCGGAGAAGAACATTCCGCGCGCGGTGCGTCAGGTGTTCTGGCGTATCCTGCTGTTCTATGTCTTCGCGATTTTGATTATCAGCCTGATCATCCCGTATACCGATCCGAGCCTGCTGCGTAACGACGTTAAAGATATTTCCGTTAGCCCGTTCACTCTGGTATTCGAGCACGCCGGTCTGCTCTCTGCGGCGGCGATCATGAACGCGGTTATCCTGACGGCGGTGCTGTCGGCGGGTAACTCCGGGATGTACGCCTCTACGCGTATGTTGTATACCCTGGCGTGCGACGGCAAAGCGCCGCGCATTTTCTCGAAGCTGTCGAGAGGCGGCGTACCGCGCAATGCGCTGTATGCGACTACCGTGATTGCGGCGCTGTGCTTCCTGACCTCGATGTTCGGCAACCAGACGGTTTATCTGTGGCTGCTGAATACCTCCGGGATGACCGGCTTTATCGCCTGGTTGGGTATTGCGATCAGCCACTACCGTTTCCGTCGTGGCTACGTGTTGCAGGGTAATGATATCAATAACCTGCCGTACCGTTCCGGCTTCTTCCCGCTGGAGCCGATCTTCGCTTTCGTACTGTGCCTTATCATCACCCTTGGCCAGAACTACGAAGCCTTCCTCAAGGACACCATTGATTGGGGCGGCGTGGCGGCGACCTACATCGGCATTCCGCTATTCCTGGTTATCTGGTTTGGTTACAAGCTGGTGAAAGGTACCCGCTTCGTGCGCTACAGCGAAATGAAGTTCCCGGAACGCTTTAAAGGCTAATTCCACTCTTTACCGCTTTCGATAAAGCCCTCTTTTAAAGAGGGCTTTTTTTATGCCTGCAAGGCTTACAAACGGACACACTTCTTCATAATTTTATTGATAATTGTAATCATTATCCTTATCATTTCGGAAAATTCAGGATGAAGCCAATCTCCCTATCTTGCCGCTCAACAACGAAAGGCAAGGGGTGACCAGCCACATCGACTGTAAAAAATTTGCACGCGGCCGCCAGAGCCGCGTGTCGACAAGATGTGCAAGCTGCACCCTTTGTTTGATTTGTAGTTGACCTCATGGAGATTTGGTATGTTCAGGTTAAACCCTTTTGCCCGGGCGGGACTGTGCGCGTCCGTCGTAGCATTGGCATTTCCGGCGCTGGCCGCAAATGATGACGAAACGCTGGTTGTCACCGCCGCGGCGACTGAACAGAGCGTCAAAGATGCCCCCGCCAGTATCAGCGTTATCACCCAACAGGACTTGCAGCGTAAGCCGGTGCAGAACCTGAAGGACGTGCTGCGCGATGTGCCTGGCGTTCAGCTCACCAACGAAGGGGATAACCGTAAGGGCGTGAGTATTCGCGGCCTGAGTAGCAGCTATACGCTGATTCTCATCGATGGCAAACGGGTGAACTCGCGTAATGCTGTCTTCCGCCATAACGATTTCGATCTTAACTGGATCCCGGTGGACTCCATCGAGCGGATTGAAGTAGTGCGCGGCCCGATGTCTTCCCTGTACGGTTCCGACGCGCTCGGCGGCGTGGTCAACATCATTACCAAAAAAATCGGCCAGAAATGGACCGGTACCCTCAGCAGCGATGCCACCATTCAGGAACACCGCGATCGCGGTGACACTTACAACGGCCAGTTCTTCACCAGCGGTCCGCTGATTGACGGCGTGTTGGGCATGAAAGCCTACGGCAGCCTGGCGAAACGCAGTAAAGACGATCAACAATCTTCCAGTAACGCCGCGGGCGAAACGCCGCGCATTGAAGGTTTTACCAGCCGCGACGGCAACGTTGAGTTCGCCTGGACGCCAACGGAGAACCAGGACATTACCGCCGGCTACGGTTTCGATCGCCAGGATCGCGATTCAGACTCGCTCGACAAAAACCGCCTCGAACGTCAGAACTACTCTTTGACCCATAACGGGCGCTGGGATGTCGGCAATAGCGAAGTGAAATTCTACGGCGAGAAAGTGGATAACAAAAATCCAGGGCAGGCGGGCACTATTACTTCTGAGAGTAATGCGGTCGATGGTAAATATGTGATGCCGCTGGGTATGATCAACCAGATCGTCACCCTCGGCGGTGAATGGCGCCACGATAAACTCAAAGATCCGGTAAACCTGAGCAGCGGCGGCAAATCGACTTCCGCCAGCCAGTACGCGCTGTTCCTCGAAGATGAGTGGCGGATCTTTGAACCGCTGGCGCTGACCACCGGCATCCGTATGGACGATCACCAAACCTACGGCGATCACTGGAGCCCGCGTGCGTACCTGGTCTATAACGCCACCGATACCGTGACCGTGAAAGGCGGTTGGGCTACGGCCTTTAAAGCGCCGTCGCTGCTGCAATTGAACCCGGACTGGACCACCAACTCCTGTCGCGGTAGCTGCAGCATTATCGGTAACCCGAATCTGAAGCCGGAAACCAGCGAAAGCTTTGAGCTTGGTCTGTATTACAGCGGTGAAGAGGGCTGGCTGGAAGGTGTTGAAGGCAGCGTGACCGCCTTCCAGAACAACGTTGACGATATGATCGACATCCTGCGCACCTCCAGCGCCAGCGAGGCGCCGGGTTACCCGAACTTCGTCGGCTGGAAGACCGTGAACGGTAAGCGCGTGCCGGTATTCCGCTACTTCAACGTCAACAAAGCGCGGATTAAAGGCGTGGAGACCGAAGTGAAGGTTCCGTTTGGCGAAGAGTGGAAACTGACGGTCAACTATACCTATAACGATGGTCGCGATCTGAGCAACGGCGGCAATAAACCGCTACAGACGCTGCCGTTCCATACCGCTAACGGTACACTCGACTGGAAACCGCTGGAGGATTGGTCTTTCTATGTCACGGCCAACTATACCGGCGAGCAGCGAGCGGTAAGCGCGACGGGTAAAACCCCAGGCGGTTATACCATGTTCGATATCGGCGCCGCGTGGCAGGTCAGTAAAAACGTGAAACTGCGCTCCGGCGTGCTCAACGTCGGCGACAAAGATCTGAACCGCGACGATTACAGCTATACCGAAGATGGCCGTCGCTACTTTATGGCCGTCGATTACCGCTTCTGATAGCGATGAACCGGGCGATGTAAATCGCCCGCAGAGAGTCGCGGCTGAAACTACTTCAGCAGGAACTGCGCATGGAAGCGCAGATGATCTTCTATAAAGGTGGCAATGAAATAGTAGCTGTGGTCGTAGCCGGGCTGGATACGCAGGCTCAGCGGCCACTGTTTCTGTCGCGCCACCTCTGCAAGGACCGCGGGCTGCAGCTGGGTACCGAGAAACTGGTCGGCGTCACCCTGGTCAATTAAGGTCGGAATGGCATCCCCGGCCTGGCTTGCCTGCATCAGCGCGCAGCTGTCCCACTCCGGCCAGGTCGCTTCATCATCGCCCAGATAAGCGCTGAACGCTTTTTGTCCCCACGGAACTTTGCATGGGTTGACGATCGGCGCGAAGGCCGAGACGCTGGTAAAGCGCCCTGGGTTTTTCAGCGCCATGATGAGCGCGCCGTGGCCGCCCATCGAGTGGCCGCTGATGGCGCAACGGTCGGCGACCTGAAACTGGCGGTTAATCAACTGCGGCAGCTCATCGCGCAGGTAGTCATACATGCGAAAATGGGCCGCCCACGGCGCCTGAGTGGCGTTGAGGTAAAAACCTGCGCCTTTACCGAGATCGTAACCGGCATCATCGGCGACGTCATCGCCGCGCGGGCTGGTGTCGGGCATCACCAGCGCGATACCAAGTTCGGCGGCTATCCGCTGAGCGCCGGCCTTAGTGGTGAAGTTTTCGTCATTGCAGGTCAAACCGGATAGCCAGTACAGCACCGGCGGTGGGGCGGTTTCCGTCGTCGGCGGTAAAAAAATGCTAAACGTCATCGCACAGTTCAGGGTACTGGAGTGATGACGCCAGCGCTGCTGCCGACCCTCGTAACAGCGATGTTCTTCAAGCAGTTCCATCCAGGGCTCCTCGGGTATCTATGTGTAATGCTTAATAATACAGATATTTCATTAACCGGTGAGTAACTTTCACTTTCCCGTCGCGCAAAGCTATTGCATCATTAATACGAGTTATAAAGAACATCTCTGAACATCTACAGTACTTATGATTGCGCGCGGTAGCGGCGGGGCTCGCTGGCGTGGCGCATCGACAACGTCCAACCGCAGCGGTAAAAATGAAAGGTTGCGCCAATTTCAATAATTATCGTGACGGCTACTGGATTATGTGCGCCACCTCACGCACAATGAGTGCAAACTTTGCCCTCAGAAGAGCAAAGAGCGCCACACCTGCAGGAGAACCTAAATGTCATCATTGAGTAAAGAAGCCATACTCGTTCATGAAGCGCTGGTCGCTCGTGGGCTGGAGACGCCGCTGCGTCCGCCAGTACAAGAAATTGATAATGAAACGCGCAAGCGTCTGATCGCCGGGCACATGACTGAGATTATGCAACTGCTGAATCTTGATCTCAGTGACGACAGCCTGATGGAGACTCCGCATCGCATCGCAAAAATGTACGTTGATGAGATTTTCTCCGGTCTGGATTACGCCAGATTCCCGAAAATCACCGTTATTGAAAACAAAATGAAAGTTGACGAGATGGTGACGGTTCGCGATATCACGCTGACCAGTACCTGTGAACATCACTTTGTGACGATTGACGGCAAAGCGACCGTTGCTTATATCCCGAAAGATTCGGTAATCGGCCTGTCGAAAATTAACCGCATCGTGCAGTTCTTTGCCCAGCGTCCACAGGTGCAGGAGCGCCTGACGCAGCAGATCCTTACCGCGCTGCAGACTCTGCTCGGTACCAGTAACGTCGCGGTATCCATTGATGCGGTGCATTACTGCGTGAAAGCGCGCGGCATCCGCGATGCGACCAGCGCCACGACCACCACTTCGCTTGGCGGTCTGTTTAAATCCAGCCAGAATACCCGCCAGGAGTTCCTGCGCGCCGTACGTCACCACAATTAATTCGGAGCAGGGTGCATGGAGAGAAACGTCACGCTGGACTTCGTTCGCGGCGTCGCCATCCTCGGCATTCTGCTACTGAATATCACCGCCTTCGGCTTGCCGAAGGCGGCCTATCTTAATCCGGCCTGGGCCGGGAGTATTTCGCCGAGCGACGCCTGGAGCTGGGCAATCCTCGATCTGTTTGCGCAGGTAAAATTCCTCACCCTGTTTGCTCTGCTGTTCGGCGCCGGATTGCAAATGCTGCTGGTACGCGGTAAACGCTGGATCCAGTCGCGGCTAACGCTGCTTGCCCTACTTGGTTTTATTCACGGTCTTTTTTTCTGGGACGGCGATATTCTGCTGGCCTATGCGTTGGTGGGGCTAATTGCCTGGCGCATGGTACGCGATGCCCATCACGTTAAATCGCTATTTAATACCGGCGTAGTGCTTTATCTCATCGGTATTGCGGTGCTGGTATTGTTGGGATTAATTTCCGGCAACGGCGCCAGTCGGTCATGGGTGCCCGATGCCGCGAATGTGCAGTATGAGCAGTTCTGGAAGCTCAAAGGCGGTATGGAGGCGGTGAGCAATCGCGCGGATATGCTGTCCGATAACCTGGTGGCGCTTGGCGTGCAGTACGGCTGGCAGCTGGCGGGGATGATGCTAATGGGCGCGGCGCTGATGCGCTGCGGCTGGTTGAAAGGGCAGTTTAGCCTTAGTCACTACCGCCGCGTCGGGGCTGTGCTGATTATTACCGGAATGATGGTAAATGTGCCGGCCATCGCCGCGCAGTGGTACTTGCAATGGGACTACCGCTGGTGTGGTTTTCTGCTGCAGGCGCCGCGTGAACTTGGCGCGCCGTTACAAACCATTGGCTATGCCGCGCTGGCGTGGGGATTCTGGCCGCAATTATGCCGCTTTCGTCTGGTCGGGGCGATTGCCTGCGTTGGGCGGATGGCGCTCAGTAACTATTTACTGCAAACCCTGATCTGCACCACGCTGTTCTATCATCTCGGCCTGTTTATGAAATTTGACCGTTTTCAGCTGTTGGCCTTTGTGCCGGCGGTGTGGGCCGTTAATCTCCTCTTCTCGCAGTTTTGGCTGCGTCATTTCCGCCAGGGGCCCGTTGAGTGGCTATGGCGACAGTTAACCCTGAGAGCCTCAGGGACATCATCCAGAGATACATCTGTATAACGATCTCGATCACAATCATTAACAAAATGGATGTAACCGTTTCCAGCGGTGTGACCTCACTCACGTAGCGCGGCGCGCGTCGCTGCCAGAATAGCCACCTTGCTGAACACAGGAGGTGGGTGTGACGTATTGCAATGCGATAAAGGCGGGTATGTATGATCACCATTCGTGATGTCGCCCGTCAGGCGGGGGTTTCGGTAGCAACGGTTTCGCGGGTGCTGAATAACAGCGCGCTGGTGAGCCCGGATACCCGGGAGGCAGTGATGAAGGCGGTCGCGCAACTGGGCTATCGGCCGAATGCCAATGCCCAGGCGCTGGCGACCCAGGTTAGCGATACCATTGGCGTGGTGGTGATGGATGTGTCAGACGCCTTTTTCGGCGCGCTGGTGAAAGCGGTGGATACCGTCGCGCAGCAGCATCAGAAATATGTGCTAATCGGCAACAGCTACCATGAAGCTGAAAAAGAGCGTAACGCCATTGAGGTGCTGATTCGCCAGCGCTGTTCGGCGCTTATCGTGCATTCGAAAGCGTTAAGCGATGCCGAACTTGGCGACTTTATGCAGCATATTCCGGGCATGGTGCTGATAAACCGCATTGTGCCGGGTTTCGCGCACCGCTGCGTGGGTCTCGATAACGTCAGCGGCGCGCTAATGGCTACGCGAATGCTGCTCAATCACGGCCATCAGCGGATTGGCTATCTCTCTTCCAATCACGGCATTGAGGATGATGAACTGCGCCGTGAAGGGTGGAGTAAAGCGCTGCAGGAGCAGGGCATTATCGCGCCGGATAGCTGGGTGGGCTCAGGTTCGCCGGATATGCAGGGCGGCGAAGCGGCGATGGTTGAACTGCTGGGGCGTAATTTAGGCCTGACGGCGGTGTTTGCCTATAACGACAGTATGGCTGCCGGCGCGCTCACCACCCTCAAGGATAACGGCATTGCCGTGCCGCAGCATCTCTCGCTGATTGGTTTTGATGACATTCCCATTTCCCGTTACACCGACCCGCAGCTGACCACGGTGCGCTATCCCATTATGTCGATGGCTAAACTGGCTACCGAACTGGCGCTACAAGGGGCGGCAGGAAAACTCGATAGTGAGGCCAGCCACTGTTTTATGCCTACGCTGGTGCGGCGCCATTCGGTGACGCAGAAGCAAAGTGTGGGGCCGATCACTAACTGAATCTATCAATCGATGTAACCGCTTTCAATCTGTGAGTAAATTCACAGTATATTAACATTCCGCTGTTTATGATGGCAGCGTTGACCAGTCCGAACCAGGCTGTGCTGATGATGCGTTTAAACATCATCTTAAACAATAGGTTAGGCACTTGATGAAGCCGTTTTTCTGGAGCGTTACCCTACACGGAAGACAGAATTAACGTTGTGAATATCGTTGTGCGGTAACCCTAATGTAACAACTCCCGCCAGCTATCTTCACGCCAAAAAAAACGATGCAAAATAATAAAACCGGAGATTCCATGAATAAGAAGGTCTTAGCTCTGTCCGCCGTCATGGCTGGCATGCTTTTCGGCGCCGCAGCGCATGCCGCGGATACCCGTATCGGCGTTACGATCTACAAGTATGACGACAACTTCATGTCCGTCGTGCGTAAAGCTATCGAAAAAGACGGCAAATCTGCGCCGGATGTGAAACTGCTGATGAATGACTCGCAGAACGATCAGTCCAAACAGAACGATCAGATCGACGTGCTGCTGGCGAAGGGGGTGAAGGCGCTGGCCATCAACCTGGTTGACCCGGCGGCGGCGGGTACGGTTATCGACAAAGCGCGCGGGCAAAATGTGCCGGTGGTGTTCTTTAACAAAGAGCCATCGCGCAAGGCGCTGGATAGCTACGATAAAGCCTACTATGTAGGTACCGACTCCAAAGAATCCGGGATTATCCAGGGCGATCTCATCGCCAAACACTGGAAAGCGAACCCAAACTGGGATCTGAACAAAGATGGTCAGATTCAGTTTGTCCTGTTGAAAGGCGAGCCGGGCCACCCGGACGCCGAAGCGCGTACTTCCTACGTCATCAAAGAGCTGAATGAAAAAGGGCTTAAAACTCAGCAACTGGCGTTAGATACCGCCATGTGGGATACCGCGCAAGCGAAAGATAAAATGGACGCCTGGCTCTCCGGCCCGAACGCTAACAAAATCGAAGTGGTCATCGCTAACAACGATGCGATGGCGATGGGCGCGGTAGAAGCGCTGAAAGCGCATAACAAGAGCAGCATTCCGGTGTTCGGCGTCGATGCCCTGCCTGAAGCGCTGGCGCTGGTGAAATCCGGCGCGATGGCCGGTACCGTGCTGAACGATGCCAATAACCAGGCGAAAGCGACTTTCGATCTGGCGAAGAACCTGGCTGACGGCAAAGAGCCCGCTGCTGGCACCAACTGGAAAATTGAGAATAAGATTGTCCGCGTACCGTACGTAGGCGTCGATAAAGACAACCTCAGCCAGTTTATCGGTAAATAAGTTTTACATGCATTGCGGGCGCGTTCAGCGCGCCCGATTATTCCTGATACCGAAGCCGATTTTGCTGCGATATAACTTATCGTCGCAGATCGTCACGAACGCAGCCAGGTATAACTATGGTCAGCAATAATAGCGTACAGTCGGGCGAATATTTGTTGGAAATGAGCGACATCAACAAATCCTTCCCCGGCGTTAAAGCTCTTGATAATGTCAACCTGAAGGTTCGTCCGCACTCTATCCATGCATTAATGGGGGAGAATGGCGCGGGTAAATCGACATTATTAAAATGCTTATTTGGGATCTATCAAAAAGATTCCGGCAGTATTCTTTTTCAGGGAAAAGAGATCGATTTCCATTCGGCGAAAGAAGCGTTGGAAAACGGTATTTCTATGGTGCACCAGGAATTAAACCTGGTACTTCAACGTTCGGTCATGGACAACATGTGGCTGGGACGCTACCCCACCAAAGGCATGTTTGTCGATCAGGATAAAATGTATCGCGATACCAAAGCGATATTTGATGAGCTCGATATTGATATTGATCCGCGGGCTCGCGTGGGAACTTTATCGGTATCTCAGATGCAGATGATTGAAATAGCGAAGGCATTCTCTTATGACGCCAAAATCGTCATTATGGATGAGCCTACCTCATCGCTGACCGAGAAAGAGGTCAATCACCTGTTTAAAATAATCCGCAAGCTGAAAGAGCGTGGCTGCGGTATTGTTTATATCTCCCATAAAATGGAGGAGATATTTCAGCTCTGCGATGAGATTACTATCCTGCGCGATGGTCAGTGGATTGCCACCCAGCCGCTGGAAGGGCTGGATATGGATAAGATCATTGCGATGATGGTTGGCCGTTCGCTGAACCAGCGTTTTCCGGATAAACAAAACAAACCGGGCGAAGTAATCCTTGAAGTTCGTAACCTGACCTCGCTGCGCCAGCCGTCGATTCGCGATGTCTCATTCGATCTGCATAAGGGCGAAATCCTCGGCATTGCCGGACTGGTAGGCGCGAAGCGTACCGATATCGTTGAAACGCTGTTTGGCATCCGCGAAAAGGCCAGCGGCACCATTACCCTGCATGGTAAAAAAATTAATAACCATAGCGCTAACGAAGCGATTAACCACGGCTTTGCGCTGGTAACCGAAGAGCGTCGTTCGACGGGGATTTATGCTTATCTCGATATTGGTTTTAACTCGCTGATATCAAATATCAAGAAGTATAAAAACAAGGTCGGCCTGTTGGACAATTCACGGATGAAAAGCGATACCCAATGGGTTATCGATTCCATGCGGGTTAAAACCCCAGGCCATCAAACGCAGATCGGTTCACTTTCCGGCGGGAATCAGCAGAAGGTTATTATCGGCCGTTGGTTATTAACCCAGCCGGAAATATTAATGCTTGATGAACCGACCCGCGGAATTGACGTCGGCGCGAAATTTGAAATTTACCAGCTGATTGCCGAACTGGCCAAAAAAGATAAAGGCATCATTATTATCTCTTCTGAAATGCCGGAGCTGCTGGGAATTACCGACCGTATACTGGTTATGAGCAACGGGCTGGTTGCCGGAATTGTTGAGACCAAAACCACGACGCAAAATGAAATTCTGCGTCTTGCATCATTGCACCTTTGAGATCAGGGGCTTTCCATGAGTGCGTTAAATAAAAAGAGTTTCCTCACTTACCTGAAAGAGGGTGGGATTTACGTTGTCCTTTTGGTCTTACTGGCCATTATTATTTTCCAGGACCCGACCTTCTTAAGTCTGTTGAACTTAAGTAACATCCTGACGCAATCCTCGGTACGTATTATCATCGCGCTCGGCGTCGCCGGGCTGATTGTCACCCAGGGGACCGACCTTTCCGCCGGACGTCAGGTGGGTCTGGCGGCGGTGGTAGCGGCTACCATGCTGCAGGCGGTGGATAACGCCAACAAGGTGTTCCCGGAGATGGCGACCATGCCGATCCCGTTGGTTATTCTGCTGGTCTGCGCGATTGGCGCGGTGATTGGCTTGATTAACGGTATCGTCATTGCCTATCTCAACGTGACGCCGTTTATCACTACCCTGGGTACGATGATCATCGTTTACGGTATCAACTCCCTGTACTACGACTTTGTCGGCGCGTCGCCTATTTCCGGTTTCGACAGCCACTTCTCGCAGTTTGCCCAGGGCTTTGTCGCTTTAGGTTCATTCCGCCTGTCGTACATTACTTTCTACGCGCTGATCGCTATCTTCTTCGTGTGGATCCTGTGGAATAAAACCCGTTTCGGTAAAAACATCTTCGCAATCGGCGGCAACCCGGAAGCGGCGCGTGTCTCCGGTGTTAACGTGGCGCTGAACCTGCTGATGATTTATGCCCTGTCCGGGGTGTTTTACGCCTTCGGCGGGCTGCTGGAAGCCGGACGTATCGGTTCGGCGACCAACAACCTCGGCTTTATGTACGAACTGGATGCGATTGCCGCCTGCGTGGTGGGGGGCGTTTCCTTCAGCGGCGGCGTGGGTACGGTTTTCGGCGTGGTGACCGGGGTTATTATCTTTACCGTCATCAACTATGGTCTGACCTACATCGGCGTCAATCCATACTGGCAGTACATTATTAAAGGGGCGATTATCATCTTCGCCGTGGCGCTGGATTCACTGAAATACGCGCGTAAGAAATAAGATTGAACGTATAAAAAACCCGCGCCTGGCGCGGGTTTTTTATGCCTGAAATTCGATAAAACGACGGCGGCTATTTTTCTTTCTGTAGCTCCAGTAACTGCTCGGGCGTGACCGCCGGGTAGGATTGCGCATCCTCCGGAACTTCATGCTGCTGCGCCGGGATGGGGATCAACGGCCCGAGGAAACGTGGTTCGCGTTTGAAGATATAGAGATCCGCCAGCGCGCCAAACCGGGCGCCAAACTCGCGCAGACGCACGGTCCACATATCCTTCGGCGAAGGCACCGCATAGCACTGCGCCTGAATCCCCATATGCAGGGCGATAAACAATGCACGCTCGCAGTGGAAGCGCTGGGTGATAATAATAAAATCATTGGTATCGAACACTTTGCGGGTGCGCACGATCGAATCGAGGGTGCGGAAACCGGCGTAGTCCAGCACGATATCCGCCGGATCGACGCCGGCTTTGATCAGATCGCGGCGCATGGTCATCGGTTCGTTATAGCTTTGCAGGGCGTTGTCACCACTTAACAGCAGATAATTAACCTTACCGCTATTGTAGGCGTTGAGCGCGCCCTGGATCCGGTAACGATAATACTGATTGATCACGCCGGTGCGATAATATTTGGCAGTACCCAACACCACGCCAACCTGGCGGTAGGGGAGATCCTGCAGCTCATCGTAAATATAGGGCGCGGTTTTCCAGCTCATCCAGCGGTCAAGACCCAGCACGGTCAACAGCAGCAGGCCGAGCAGGACTAACAGGCTGTATAACACACGCTTTAACATGAACTTGACTCAATGGTGGACGAGGGAAGCTTCAGGCTACTTTACCCGCCGGGTAAGCGCAAGAAACCATCGTTTAATTGCGGGGATTTTCAGCAATATGGCAGATTACCGAATCCAGGCCGGAGAAGCCAAAGGCGCATCCGGCAATCTGCTCAGACTATCGGGCTAGTTAACCTAACAGCACGCGGTCGATATTCTGACAGCCCAACGCTTTCAGGGTTGCGACGGTCGCATCCCATTGGATAAGCGATGCATCGGCTTTCTCGGCCAGCAGCGCGCGCTGGATATCCGGATAGTCGTAACCGTTAAGGCTCAGCAGGTTCAGCGCGCCCTGCAGCGGCGGTAGCGTCGGATTGAACGCCGCGTTTTCCGCGTAGCTGCCGCAGAAGATGGTGCCGTCTTTCAGCTCCAGCGCCACGCCGGAAGGGGAGTCGCTGTACGGCGCGTGGCAGCGGTTCGCCGCCTGAATAGCCGCCTGCGTGAGCGCATCGCCGCTGAGAGGGAAGCCGTGATCCTGCTCATCCATCAACAGAGTTTTGATTTCCAGATCTTTCGGGCCAAAGGCGTCCGGCAGATAGTGCTGCAGGGAGTGCGCTTCGCGACCCGGCAGATGAATGCGCAGCGCCAGACCGCTGTTCAGTTCATTCATAAACTGGCGGCAGTGGCCGCAAGGCGTGTAGTTGACGGTAATGGCGCGCAGGGATTTTTCGCCCCGTAGCCAGGCGTGGCTGATGGCGCTCTGTTCCGCGTGGACGGTCTGTTGCATGGTGGCGCCGAGGAATTCCATGTTGCCGCCGAAGTACCAGCGACCGCTCACGCCGCGGGCGATAGCGCCAACGTTAAAGTGAGAAAGATCGGCGCGGGCACAGGCGGCGGCAAGCGGCAGCAGCGCAAAGGCCAGCGCGTCTTCATCCAAACCAGTTGCTTGTTGTAGCGTCGCCACCTGATCGGCTTCGAGCAGCGCCGGGAAGTGCGGGTCTGCGAGCATCGGGGCGATGGCCGCCTGCAGGTCTGCCGCCAGATTAGTCAAAGCAGCTTGAAAACGAGAGTGCATAGCGTTGCCTCATAACAATGTAATGGGAAGCTAGTGTACGGGCCCGCACGGGACCAATATGTGACATGGGTCTCATTGTTTATGCAACGATAACTTGTTGCATTTATAAATGTGATCTAAATCACATTTATCCGACAACAGCGACAATCACCGGGAACAGAAAAGGCGCGACCAGCGAGGTAATAATTCCGCACAGTACCAGCGCCAGAGAGCTAAACGCCCCTTCCTGGTAGTCCAGTTCGGCGCAACGCGCGGTGCCGAGGGCGTGCGAGGCGGTACCCATCGACAGGCCGCGGGATGCTTTAGTATGAATACGCATGGCGTTAAGCAGCGTATGGCCGAACACCGCGCCGAGGATCCCAACGAAAATGACGCACACGGCGCTAATCGCTGGAATACCGCCAATACTGCCGCTGACCGCCATGGCAATTGGCGTGGTGACGGATTTTGGCATGATGGAAGCGGCGATTTGCGGGGTGGCGCCCATCAGCAGAGCGACGGTAGTACCGGTGATCATCGCCACGCAGCTACCGATAAAGCAGATGGTGATGATGGATTTCCAACGCGCGCGGATCTGGTGCAGTTGCTCATACAGCGGAAAGGCCAGCGCGACCACCGCCGGCTGCAGCAGATCGTTAAGGATTTTGCTGCCGGCAAAATAGCGTTCATAAGAAATACCGGTCACCAACAGGAATGGAATAATGACCACCATGGCGACCAGCAGCGGGTTGAGCAGCGGAAATTTAAACCGCGCCGCCAGCTTGCGGGCAAGGAAAAAGACAATCAGCGTTAACGGTAGCGACCACCACATTTCATGGATCATTTTTTACTTCCTTTTTGCCCGATGATTTTGCGTTCACCGTGGACCAGATGCGAGCTCCAGCTCACCACCAAAAAGACTAATAAGGTACTGACGGCGCAGGATACCGCCACCGGCCCCAGCTGCGCGCGCAGCAAATCCCAGTACTGCATTACGCCAACGCCGATAGGCACGAACAGCAGCGCCATGTAGCGAATCAGAATGTTGCAGCCGGGATTGACCCACTGCGGCGGCATAATTTGCAGCGCCAGCAGCACGAACAAAATCAGCATGCCGATAATGCTGCCGGGGATGGTGATGGGCAGCAGCCCGGCGATAAAAATGCCTGCATACAAGCAGGCGTAAATCAGGACGAAAGCTCGCACATACTGCCAGATAATATTCAGCGACTTACTCATGGTAATAACCCTTGATGAACTGCCATTCATCATACAATTAAACCCTGAAATGTGCTACCGATCACATCATGAATTCTACGCATCGTCAGCATAGAAAATGGGAACAGCGGCCTTATTCTGCGAGGTAGTGCAGAAAACGAGTGAGCGCCAGCGATGGCACTTCGCTTTTGCGCCAGAACACCCCAACGCTACCTTTTTGTTCAATACGCGGCAAATTCAGAATCGCCAGTTGCCGATGTTCGGCGTAATGCTGCGCCAGCCGCAAAGAAAGAATAGAGATCATATCGCTGCTTTGCAGCAAATTGCTGGTGACATTCATCGAGGCCGACTCGATAGTATTCTCCGGCAGCATGACGCCGTTATCGACCAGCGCGTTATCAATACTCTGACGAATGGGCGTGCCGGTAGGCCAGACTATCCAGCGCCAGGCGGCAAGATCCGCCCAGCTCAAACGCGGCATGCTGGCCAGCGGATGGTCCGGACGGGCGACGAAGCACACCGGTTCGGTATAGAGCACTCGGTAGTTAAGCGGCAGTTCCAGCGCGCGCCCGCCAACACGTCCGACGACCACATCGACCACGCCGGAGAGCAGGTCGTGCAGCAGCGGGGTCATCACTTTTTCTTCGATATTCAGATGCAGGGTCGGCATCTCTTTAAGCAGGGCGAGGATCGCCTGCGCCACGCAGTCTGTCGCCACCGGCGAGCAGCCGATCATCAGGCTGCCGACCAGCCCGCCTTGTTTAAAGCGCTCGATCTCGTACTGCGAGCGCGACATGTCGTTGATTAGCCGCTGGGCATGCTGAAGCAGCAGTTTACCGCCTTCCGAAGGGCGCAGGCCCTTACTGTGGCGCTCAAAGAGCGGCATGCCGACTTCTTCTTCAAATTGCGTCAGCCACTTAGAGAGTGCGGGCTGGGTAATATTCATCATTTTCGCGACCTGCGTGAGATTGCCTTGCTCACCCAGCGCCACCAGCATTTTTAAATGCTGCAGCTTCAACTTTTGCGTCCAGTTCGCCATCAGCCGATAACCTCCAGGTTATGTCTATGCCCGAAAAGCCATTGTACATTTCATCGCCATGGTTACAAAATCGCAACATAAAAGAAATAAATACAACATCTACCCTGACCTGCACTGAGGCATCATTATGGCTCAACGACGTGAACTACAGACGTTACTTAACGCAGCGCCGGTTGGCGCCCTGCAGTGGCGTGTGATTATCTGCTGTTTTCTGGTGGTCATGCTTGATGGTTTCGACACCGCCGCCATTGGTTTTATCGCCCCCGATATCCGCGTTCACTGGCAATTGAGCGCCAGCGACCTCGCGCCGCTGTTTGGCGCCGGACTATTGGGATTGACCGCCGGGGCGCTGCTCTGCGGCCCGCTTTCCGACCGTTTCGGTCGTAAACGGGTGATTGAGTTCTGCGTCGCGCTGTTTGGCTTATTTAGCCTGCTCTCCGCATTCTCGACGAATCTTGAGATGCTGGTTATCCTGCGTTTCCTCACCGGTCTGGGATTGGGCGGGGCGATGCCCAACACCATCACCATGACCTCGGAATATCTGCCCGCCCGCCGCCGCGGCGCGTTAGTTACCCTGATGTTCTGCGGCTTCACGCTGGGTTCGGCGCTGGGCGGCGTGGTGAGCGCCCAACTGGTGGCGCATATCGGCTGGCACGGCATTCTGGCCTTAGGCGGGATCCTGCCGCTGCTGCTGGCCGTCGCGCTGCTGTGGGCGCTGCCGGAGTCGCCGCGCTGGCAGGTTCGTCGCGGACTGCCGCAGGCGACTATCGCCAAAACCGTCAGCGCTATCACCGGCGAGCGCTATCCCGAGACCCATTTCTGGCTGGATGAACCGGCAGCCGGGCCGAAAGGCAGCATTAGCCAGCTGTTTGTCGGCCGCCAGTTGACGATCACCTTGATGCTCTGGGTGGTGTTCTTTATGAGCCTGCTGATTATCTATTTACTCTCCAGCTGGATGCCGACGCTGCTTAACCATCGTGGTATCGATTTGCAGCACGCTTCGTGGGTGACCGCCGCGTTTCAGGTGGGCGGCACGCTTGGCGCACTGTTGCTCGGCATCCTGATGGACCGTTTCAATCCCTTCCTTGTGCTGGCGCTGAGTTACTGCCTGGGGGCGTTGTGCATCGTGATGATCGGTTTAAGCGAAAACGGATTGTGGCTGATGGCGCTGGCGATTTTCGGCACCGGAATTGGCGTGAGTGGTTCGCAGGTGGGCCTGAATGCGCTGACCGCCACGCTTTACCCAACCCAGAGCCGCGCGACCGGGGTCAGCTGGTCCAACGCCATCGGCCGCTGCGGCGCCATCGTTGGTTCGCTCTCCGGCGGCATGATGATGGCGATGAATCTCTCTTTCGACACGCTGTTTTACGTTATAGCGGTACCGGCGGCGATCGGCGCGGTGATGCTCATCATGCTGATGCTGGCGGTTCGCCGTCCTGGATCTGTACCCGACGCGCTGCCCTCTGCCGGTATCGCGAATAAATGAGGAGAACAATAATGACGCCATCTACTCCGCAATCGAACCGCGAACGCCAGCAGTTCTACCAGCATATTGCCGGGCAGAATCTGACGCCGCTGTGGGAATCGCTGCACCACCTGGTGCCGCAAACGCCGAATGCCAACTGCGCCCCGGCGTACTGGAACTATCAGGAAATTCGCCCGCTGCTGCTGGAAAGCGGGCAGTTAATCGGCGCTAAAGAGGCGGTGCGTCGGGTACTGGTGCTGGAGAACCCGCAGCTGCGCGGCCAGTCGTCCATTACCGCGTCGCTGTATGCCGGCCTGCAGCTCATCATGCCGGGCGAGGTGGCGCCGAGCCACCGTCACAACCAGTCGGCGCTGCGCTTTATCGTGGAAGGCCACGGCGCGTTTACCGCCGTCGACGGCGAGCGCACGCCAATGCGCCCCGGCGATTTTATTCTGACTCCGCAGTGGCGCTGGCACGATCACGGCAATCCTGGCGATGAACCGGTGGTCTGGCTCGATGGTCTCGATTTACCGCTGGTCAACTATCTTGGCTGCGGCTTTGCTGAAGATTATCCGCAGGAACAACAGCCAGTGACGCGTAAAGAGGGCGATTACCTGCCGCGCTACGCTGCCAACATGCTGCCGCTGCGCCATCAGGTGGGAAATTCCTCGCCGATTTTTAACTACCGCTACGACCGTAGCCGCGAGGCGCTGCATGACCTGACCCATCTTGGCGAGGCCGACGAATGGGACGGCTACAAGATGCGCTACGTCAACCCGGTGACCGGCGGCTATCCGATGCCCTCGATGGGCGCTTTCCTGCAACTGTTGCCGAAAGGGTTCCGGTCGCGGGTGGCGAAAACCACCGACAGCACCATCTACCACGTAGTGGAAGGTAGCGGCCAGGTGACGATTGGCGAACAAACCTTTGCATTCCAGGCGAAAGACATCTTCGTGGCGCCAACCTGGCACGGCGTATCGTTCAACGCCAGCGAAGAGTGCGTGTTATTTAGCTTCTCGGACCGTCCGGTACAGGAGGCCTTAGGCCTGTTCCGCGAAGCGCGTTATTAATAAGAAGGAAAACAATGATGACTCAATATGTTTTTGCACCCCAGGCGCCGATTAGCATCCCGGTTGTTGGCAGTGATGAGCAGTTCCCGGTACGCCGCGTTTACTGCGTTGGCCGTAACTATGCCGCCCACGCTCGTGAAATGGGCTTCGATCCGGATCGCGAACCGCCGTTCTTCTTTTGTAAACCGGCGGATGCGGTTGTGCCGGTGGCGGCTGGCGAAACGCTGGATCTGCCGTATCCGGCGCAGACCGACAACTATCACTACGAGATTGAGCTGGTGGTCGCCATCGGCAAGGCGGGACGCGACATCCCGCTGGAGCAGGCGCAGGAATATATCTGGGGCTATGCCACCGGACTCGATATGACCCGCCGCGACCGCCAGATGGAGATGCGCCAGATGGGGCGCCCGTGGGAGATAGGTAAAGCGTTCGATCTTTCCGCTCCTGTCGCGCCGCTGCATAAAGCCGCCGAGGCGCGCGAGGTGAATCAGGCGGGAATCTGGCTGCAGGTGAATGGTGAAGATCATCAGCGTAGCGATATACGCCACCTCATCTGGTCGGTAAATGAAACTATCAGCTATCTCTCGGGCTTTTTTGAACTACAGCCCGGCGATCTGATTTTCACCGGCACGCCGGAGGGCGTCGGCGCGGTGGTAAAGGGGGATGTGATTACCGGCAACGTAGACGGACTGACGCCTATCGCCGTTCGCGTGGTGTGAGGTGAACAATGAAGCTGTACAGTTTTTTTAATAGCTCTGCCTCATATCGGGTGCGCATCGCGCTGGCCCTCAAGGGCATCGATTATCAGAGCGTTGGGGTGAATATCCGCATCGGGGCGCAGAATGCGCTGGAGTACCGGCGGCTCAATCCGGTTGGGCTGGTGCCGACGCTTATCACCGATGACGGTGAATCGCTGGGTCAGTCGCTGGCGATTGTTGACTGGCTTGACCGCCACTACCCACAAATGCCGCTGCTGCCGCAGGAGGATCCCGCGCGGATGCGGGTGCTGGAGATGGTCTACGCCATCGCCTGCGATATTCATCCGATTAATAACATGCGGGTCTTGCGCTACCTTAGCGATGAGTTGAAGGTCAGCGAAGCGGACAAAAAACGCTGGTACGCCCACTGGATCCAGCAGGGGCTGAGCGCGCTGGAGCAACTGCTGCGACAATCGAAATCCGGCGCTTTCTGCGTCGGCGATAGACCAACGCTCGCCGACTGTTGTCTGGTGCCGCAATGGGCCAACGCGCAGCGGATGGGGTGTGATTTGAGCCATTATCCGCGCTGCCAGGCGGTTTACGACGCCTGTACCCGGCTACCGGCCTTTATTGCCGCCGCGCCGGAAAATCAACAAGACAAAATTCCGGCCTAGGGAGGAGGGAAAATGGCGAAAGTGACGCGAGCAATTATCGTTGGCGGCGGCATTGGCGGCGCGGCGACGGCGCTCTCTCTGGCGCGCCAGGGGATCAAAGTGATGCTGCTGGAAAAGGCGCATGAAATCGGCGAAATCGGCGCCGGTATTCAACTGGGGCCGAATGCGTTTTCAGCGCTGGATAGCCTCGGCGTCGGCGAAGTTGCGCGCCAGCGTGCGGTGTTTACCGACCATATCACGATGATGGATGCGGTGAATGGGGAAGAGGTGGTGCGTATCGAGACCGGGCAGGCCTTCCGTGACCATTTCGGCGGCCCGTATACGGTGATCCATCGGGTGGACATTCACGCCACCGTCTGGGAAGCCGCGCTGACCCATCCCGGCGTGGAATACCGGACTTCAACTCAGGTGGTGGATATCCGCCAGACCGCCGATGACGTGACGGTCTTTGATGACAAAGGCAACAGCTGGACCGCCGATATTCTGCTGGGCTGCGACGGCGTGAAGTCAGTGGTGCGCCAGAGTCTGCTCGGCGATGCGCCGCGGGTCACCGGCCACGTGGTGTACCGCGCGGTGATAGAGGCCGCCGACATGCCGGAAGACCTGCGTATTAACGCGCCGGTACTGTGGGCCGGGCCGCATTGTCATTTGGTGCATTATCCGCTGCGCGGCGGCAAACAGTACAACCTTGTGGTCACCTTCCATAGCCGCGAAAGCGAAGAGTGGGGCGTGCGCGACGGTAGTAAAGAAGAGGTGCTCTCTTACTTTAAAGGGATTCATCCGCGCCCGCGGCAGATGCTCGACAAGCCGACTTCCTGGCGCCGCTGGTCCACCGCCGACCGCGAGCCGGTTGCAAAGTGGGGCAACGATCGTATTACCCTGGTCGGGGATGCCGCCCATCCGGTAGCGCAATATATGGCGCAGGGCGCCTGCATGGCGCTGGAAGATGCGGTAACGATAGGTAAAGCGCTGCAGCAGTGCGACGGCGACGCCGCTCGCGCCTTCGCGCTGTACGAGTCGGTGCGTATTCCGCGTACCGCGCGAATTGTCTGGTCAACCCGTGAAATGGGGCGGATTTATCACGCGGCGGGGGTCGAACGTCAGGTACGTAATCTTCTCTGGAAGGGCAAAGCGCAGGATGAATTTTACCGCGGTATCGAGTGGCTTTACGGCTGGAAAGAGGATAACTGCCTCGAACCACGCTAAGGTCTGGTATTGAGGTCTTTCAACCGACGCACAGAGGCGCTACCATAGCGCCTCTTTTTTTTCCGGGTAACGATATGCGTGTATTACTGGCGCCAATGGAAGGCGTGCTCGATTCGCTGGTGCGCGAGCTGCTGACCGAGGTTAACGATTACGATCTGTGCATCACCGAATTTCTGCGCGTGGTGGACCAACTGCTGCCGGTAAAATCGTTCTACAGACTGTGCCCGGAACTGCACCATCAAAGCCGTACTCCGTCCGGCACCCGCGTGCGCGTACAATTGTTGGGGCAATACCCGCAATGGCTGGCGGAAAACGCCGCCCGCGCGGTGGAGCTTGGCTCATGGGGCGTGGATTTAAACTGCGGTTGTCCATCGAAGCTGGTGAACGGCAGCGGCGGCGGTGCGACGTTATTGAAAGATCCCGAACTTATCTATCGCGGTGCGAAGGCCATGCGCGAAGCGGTTCCCGATCATCTGCCGGTGACGGTGAAAGTTCGCCTCGGCTGGGACAGCGGCGAACGGCGCTTTGAAATCGCCGACGCGGTGCAGCAGGCGGGCGCCAGCGAGCTGGTGGTGCATGGCCGCACCAAAGAGGATGGTTACAAAGCTGAACGCATCAACTGGCAGGCCATCGGCGAAATCCGCCAGCGGCTGACTATTCCGGTGGTTGCTAACGGCGAAATCTGGGACTGGCAAAGTGCGCAGGAATGCATGGCGGCTACCGGCTGCGATTCGGTGATGATCGGCCGCGGCGCGCTCAACGTGCCGAATCTCAGCCGGGTAATTAAATACAACGAACCGCGCATGCCGTGGCCGCAGGTGGTTGAGTTACTTAAAAAATATACCCAGCTGGAAAAGCAGGGGGATACCGGTTTATATCACGTGGCGCGCATTAAGCAGTGGCTGGGCTATTTACGCAAGGAATATACTGAAGCGCTTGGCGTCTTTAATGAAATTCGCACCTTGCAAACCTCAGCAGATATAGCGAACGCCATTGCTCGTTATTAGATAAGATGTGTTAATCCGTACGCACTTTATTAATTAGCACTCATTCCTGCACGATGCGACGCGAGCTGTATCACGTTTTTATTCCCTCGCGCTTGAGTCGCCGCAAGAAGTTGATACAGTGCAAACGTTGGATTGCTACTGCTTCGGCAGGCGAAACCTGATTACCTGGCATTTGTCGGGGGTCAGGTTTTTTTGTTTCTGGGGTTCATATGCTAATCGCCAAAGTACTTAATAATAACGTGGTGGTAGTGGTCAACGAGCAGCAGCGCGAACAGGTGGTGATGGGGCGAGGGCTGGCCTTTCAAAAGCGCGTGGGCGACTCGTTGGACGAAAGTAAAATTGAAAAAGTCTTCGCCTTACAAAGCGATGAACTGGTTGGCCGCTTAGGCGAATTACTCAGTCAGATACCGTTAGAAGTGATGACCACCTGCGATCGTATCATCGAGCTGGCCCGCGGGCGGTTGGGAAAGTTACAGGAAAGTTTGTACATCACCTTAACTGACCACTGTCACTTTGCCATCGAGCGGCAGAAAAACGGCGTCGCGATTCGCAACGTGCTGCTGTGGGAGATTAAACGGCTGTATCCGAAGGAGTTCGAACTGGGGCAGGAGGCGAGGGCCATCATCGCCCGCCGGCTGGGCGTCGAGCTTGCCGAGGATGAAGCCGGGTTTATCGCTTTGCATCTGGTGACGGCGCAGCTCAACAGCGAAATGCCGGAAGTGATGCACGTGACGCGGGTGATGCAGGAGATCCTGCAACTGGTGAAGTACCAGCTGCAGCTTAACTACGATGAAGAGTCGCTCAGCTACCAGCGCTTTGTGACCCATCTGAAGTTTTTCGCCCAGCGCATGTTAACGCGAACGGTAGTGCAGGATGACGACGTTACGCTGCACAGTGCGGTGAAAGATAACTACGCCAAAGCGTGGAAGTGCGCGGAAACGGTGGCGAAGCACCTGCAAAAGAATTATCAACGGGCGCTGACCACCGAAGAGATTATGTTTCTTGCCATTCATATCGAGCGGGTAAGAAAAGAGGGGCGTTAATTCCCCCACAAAACTGGATTGTTACTGCATGATGCAGGCAAAACCTGAGCGCGACGCCAACCGGCGTGGTTCTCGGGTTTTTTTATTTTTAATACTCAGTCGCCGGTTGTCTGTGGGCAGCGGCAGTAAGGAAAAGAGCATGGAATATAAAGCACTCGCGCAGGATATTCTTCACCGCGTCGGCGGCAAAGAGAATATTGTGAGTCTGGTTCACTGCGCGACACGTCTGCGTTTTAAATTGAAAGATAATGCTAAGGCCGATGCCGAAGGGCTGAAGGCGAACCCCGGCGTGATCATGGTGGTAGAAAGCGGCGGCCAGTTTCAGGTGGTCATCGGTAACCATGTTCACGATGTCTGGCTGGCAGTGCGCCAGAAGGCGGGGTTAAGCGACGACAGCGAACCGGTAACACAGGAGAAAGCGGCGAAAAGCTCGATATTAAGTCAGCTCATCGATATCATTTCCGGCATCTTTACCCCTTTTATTGGCGTAATGGCGGCGACGGGTCTGCTGAAAGGACTGCTGGCGCTGGCGCTAACCTGCGGATGGCTCACGCCGCAACAGGGGACCTATAAAATCTGGTTTGCCGCCAGTGATGCGCTGTTCTTTTTCTTCCCGCTGTTTCTTGGCTACACCGCTGGCAAAAAGTTTGGCGGCAACCCGTTCATCTCAATGGTGATCGGCGGCGCATTAACCCACCCGCTGATGATTCAGGCCTTTGAAGCCAGTCAGACGGGGGCACCAATGGAACACTTCCTCGGTATACCGGTGACCTATATCAATTATAGCTCCTCGGTGATCCCGATTATCCTCGCCTCCTGGGTCTGCTGCTGGCTGGAACGTAAGAGTAATGCGGTGCTGCCGTCCGCGATGAAGAACTTTTTTACTCCGGCAATCTGTCTTGCGGTGGTTGTGCCGCTGACCTTTCTGGTGATAGGCCCGCTGGCGACCTGGCTGAGCCACATGATTGCCAATGGCTATCAGGTTATCTACGTTTTTGCCCCATGGCTGGCAGGCGCGGTGCTGGGCGCGCTATGGCAGGTATGCGTTATCTTCGGCCTGCACTGGGGGCTGATACCGCTGATGATCAATAACATGACCGTGTTGGGGCATGATTCTATGCTGCCGATCATTCTGCCGGCGGTGATAGCCCAGGTGGGCGCCGTGCTGGGGATACTGCTGGCCACGCGCGATTCGCGTCAGCGGATGCTGGCCGGTTCCGCGTTTTCCGCCGGGCTGTTTGGCATCACTGAGCCTGCCATTTATGGCCTGACGCTGCCGTTACGTCGCCCGTTTATCTTCGGGTGTATCGCCGGCGCGATTGGTGGCGCGATCACCGCCTTCAGTAATAGCTACGCTTATTCCTTTGGGGTGCCGAACATTTTCTTTCCAGCGCAGATGATCCCGCCCGGCGGTATTGATTTTAGCGTGTGGGGCGGATTAATCGGCACCGGGGTGGCTTTCATTCTCGCCTGCGTATTGACCTTCTTCGCCGGCTTACCGCGCAGCCAGGCGGAAGGCGCCGTCGTCGTCGCGCCTGCGGCGGAAAACGATATTCTGGCGCCGATGTCCGGCAGCGTGCTGGCCCTCGATCAGGTGCCGGATAGCACCTTCGCCAGCGGTCTGCTGGGTAAAGGCGTGGCCATTATTCCGGCGGTGGGCAAGGTCATTGCCCCGTTTTCTGGCGAGGTCGCCTCGCTGTTTCAGACTAAACACGCCATCGGCCTGCTGAGCGACAGCGGCATTGAGCTACTGATCCATGTCGGCATTGATACCGTCAAACTCGACGGCGTACCGTTTACCGCCCATGTCAAAGAAGGGGATAAAGTTCAGGCCGGCGATTTGCTGCTGGAGTTCGACCGTCAGGCTATTCTGGACGCCGGTTACGACCTGGCGACCCCAATTATTATCAGCAACAGCGATGATTACCGTAGCGTTGAGATTGTATCCACGAGCGTCGTGGATGCCGGCCAGCCGCTGTTGTCCGTCAGCCATTAATTACAGGAGAGAGCGATGAAAACATTCCCACAGGGCTTTTTATGGGGCGGCGCCACCGCGGCAAATCAGGTCGAAGGGGCGTATCTGGAAGATGGCAAAGGTTTATCCACCTCTGACGTGCAGCCGCAGGGGGTATTCGGCGATGTCGTGGAGCGCGTTGCGGGCGACAGCGGTATTAAAGATGTGGCGATCGATTTTTACCATCGTTACCCGCAGGATATCGCGCTGTTCGCTGAGATGGGCTTCAACTGTCTGCGGGTATCGATCGCCTGGACGCGTATCTTCCCGAACGGTGATGACGCCGAGCCGAACGAAGCCGGGCTGGCCTTTTACGACAAGCTGTTTGCCGAGATGGCCGCGCATAATATCACTCCGCTGGTGACGCTATCGCACTATGAGATGCCGTGGGCGCTGGTAAAAAACTATGGCGGCTGGGGCAGTCGCAAGGTGATTGGCTTTTTCGAACGCTACGCCAGAACGGTATTCAGCCGCTATAAAAATCAGGTCAAACTGTGGCTCACCTTTAACGAAATTAATATGTCGCTACATGCGCCAATGACCGGCGTCGGGCTGCCGGCCGGTAGCAGCAAAGGCGAAGTTTATCAGGCTATCCATCACCAGCTGGTGGCCAGCGCGCTGGCGGTCAAAGCCTGTCATGAACTGGTACCGCAAGGGAAGATTGGCAATATGCTGCTCGGCGGGCTGATGTATCCGCTGAGCTGCAAACCGGAAGATGTCTTTGAAACGCTGCAGCAAAACCGCAGCTGGCAGTTCTTTGGCGACGTCCAGTGCCGTGGCGCCTATCCGGGCTACATGCAGCGCTATTTCCGCGAAAACGATATTACGCTGACCATCACCGACGGCGACCGGGAAGCGCTGAAAGAGACCGTCGATTTTATCTCCTTTAGCTACTATATGACCGGCTGCGTCACCGCCGATGAAGCGCTGAACCAGCAGGCGCGCGGTAACATTCTCAGCATGGTGCCGAATCCGCATCTGGCAAGCTCGGAGTGGGGCTGGCAGATAGACCCGCTGGGGCTGCGTACGCTGTTGAATGTACTGTGGGACCGCTATCAGAAGCCGTTGTTTATCGTTGAAAATGGTCTGGGGGCGAAGGATAAAATTGAAGCCGACGGCAGCATCAACGATGACTATCGCATCGGCTATCTGAACGATCACCTGGTGCAGGCGCGGGAAGCCATTGCTGACGGCGTTGAACTGATGGGCTTTACCAGTTGGGGGCCAATCGATCTGGTTAGCGCGTCGAAGGCCGAGATGTCCAAGCGCTACGGTTTTATCTATGTCGATCGTGACGATCGCGGGCAGGGGACGCTCGAACGGCGTAAGAAGAAAAGTTTTGCCTGGTATCAGGCGGTGATTGCCAGCAACGGCGGTAGCCTGCAGGAATAAGCTATTCGGCGGCCCGGTTGATCCGAGCCGCATGCCGTTTAAGCCGGTTTACGGGCGCGCAGTAAAAAGATCATCGGGCGCTCTTTCTCTTCCTCCAGCGCCGGTTGGGCGGCGATTTGCTCGGCGCTCGGGCCCCATTCGTCAAGCTGCTCAAGCACAAAACCGGCCGCGATGAGCGCATTAATCCAGCTTGAGAGTTTGCGATGCTGTTTAATCACCCCGTCGGCAAACCAGTTGCTGATGCGTTCGCCTTCCTGCTGATAGTGGCTCACCGGCCAGCGTTTCCGCCCCTGTTCATCCACCTGCCAGCCTTGCTGCAGCGGCGCGGTATAGATGGGATGTTCGGCGGAGAAGACAAGCTTACCGCCGGGAACCAGCGCCTGATAGAGCGTGGCGAACAGCGGCGCGACATCCGGTAAATAGTGCAGCGCCAGCGAACTGTAGACCAGATCGCAGCTATTCGCGGGCAGCGTCAGGGTTTGCAGGTCGGCGCAGCGATATTCGATAGTCTCGCCGGTGGTCATCTCCCGCGCCCGCTCCAGCATTCGGCTGGAGAGATCGAAACCGATTATCTGTTTTGCCCCTTGTTGCTGCGCCCAGCGACAAAACCAGCCGTATCCGCAGCCGAGATCGACCACGCGCAGGCCGTCTAACTGTGGCAGCAGGCGCTGAATTGCCGGCCACTCCGGCGCGCCGTCAAGCCCCTTCACCGAACGGTCAAGGGTAGCGTAACCGGCAAAGAAACCGGGATCGTCATAAATGTTCTGACTCATTGCAACTCCAATAATAACTTTGTTTATTTTTAGCTGGCTCATTGTCAATGCACACGCTTTACTTAACGAACGTCATTCAATTAATTTATGATGACCAACCTTTATAAGTAACCCGACCTGAAGAATGAACCTTACATTGAGCAAAAGCGTGCTGGCGGCACTGCCACTGGCCATCGCGCTGGCTGGCTGCGCGCCATCGCATGACATTGGCGGCCCTTTAAAGCAGCAAACTCCGGCATCACATGTTTCGATGGATCTGCCCGCCGCCGTAAAAAATGGCTGGCCGCATACCGACTGGTGGAAAGATTACCACGATGCCCAGTTGGATAATCTGATTCAGCGCGCGTTAGCCAATGCTCCGGATATGCAAATTGCCGCGCAGCGCATCAAACTGGCCGAAGCGCAGGCACGAATGTCGCAGGCGAATCTCGGCCCGGAGATGGATTTTTCCGCCGATATCGAACGGCAGAAAATGTCCGCGGAAGGCCTGATGGGACCGTTCGCCACCGATACCGACGGCAACACCGGACCCTGGTACACCAACGGTACCTTTGGCCTGACCGCCGGTTGGGATCTGGATCTGTGGGGGAAAAACCGTGCGTTGGTGAAAGCGCGTATCGGCGAAGTGAAAGCCCAGGTCGCCGAGCAGGCGCAGACCCGCGAGCTGCTGGCCAGCAGCGTGGCGCGACTGTACTGGCAGTGGCAGACCGAAGCGGCGGTGAAAACGGTGCTGCAGCAGGTCAAAAGCGAACAGAATAATATTGTTAGCGTGGATACCGCGCTCTATCAGCGTGGTATCACTAACTCCGCCGAAGGGGCGGAGAACGACATTAACGTCAGCAAAACCGATCAGCAGCTGGCCGATGTGGCGGGTAATATGAAAGAGATTGAAGCGCGGCTGATGGCGTTAACCAATAGCCAGAGCCAGTCGCTCAATCTGCGTGCGGCGCCGCTGCCCGCGGTCAGCGCGCAGATGCCGAGCGAACTGGGCTATGAACTGCTGGCCCGCCGTCCGGATCTGCAGGAAGCCCACTGGTATATTGAATCCTCGCTAAGCGAAATTGATGCGGCGAAAGCGGCGTTTTATCCGGATATCAACCTGATGGCGTTCCTGCAACAGGATGCGCTGCATTTAAGCGATCTGTTCCGTCATTCGGCGCAGCAGATGGGCGTCACCGCCGGGCTGACGCTGCCTATCTTTGATAGCGGCAGGCTGAATGCCAATCTTGATATCGCCAGCGCGCAGAACGGCCTGTCGATCGCTAAATACAACAAGGCCGTAGTCGATGCGGTGAACCAGGTAGCGAAAACCGCAAGCCAGGTAGAGACGCTGATGGAGAAAAACCAGCAGCAGCAGCAGGTGGAGAAAGACGCGCAGCGGGTGGTCAATCTCGCCCAGGCGCGAATGAACGCCGGTATTTTACCCGGCTCCCGCGTGAGTATGGCGAAGCTGCCTGCGCTACAGGAGCGAATTACCGCGCTGCGCCTGCACGGCCAGTGGCTGGACGCCAGCATTCAGCTGACTTCCGCGCTGGGCGGCGGTTATCACCAGACGACGAAATAACGGCGTCAATAGCGGCGCGCGGCGCCGCTATTGATTATCATCCTCTGTATCTTCCGCTTTTCTTTTCGCTTCCCGGCGTTTCAGCCACAGATGGGCTCCGACCACCAGCGCCACTACGAGAATCAGCCAGATCCAGTGTTTGATGTGCTGATCGAGATGATGCAGCCACGGGCCGATCGCCTCGCCGCCGAGATAACCCAGGGTGGTAAAAATCAGCGCCCAAACGATGGCGCCGAAAATATTCAGCGGCAGAAAAATTTTCGGCGGCAAGCGGCTGGCGCCGATCAAAACCGGGCCGATAACCCGAAAGCCGTACATAAAGCGGGTGCCGATAACGAACAGATAGGGATGGCGTTGAATCAGGCGCTGCGCTTTACGGATCCGCGCCTTCTGCCGCGAAAAGCGGCGCAGTAGCTTACCGCCGAACTGGCGTCCGAGGAAATACAACAGCTGATCGCCTATCATGCCGCCTAAGGCCACGGCGATGACCACCAACGAAAACTTCAATAGACCCTGATGCGCCGCCACGCCGCCAAGGATGGTGATGGTTTCACCTTCTGCGATGCTGCCGATAACCAGCGCCGCGTAGCCGTATTGGGAAATCAGGTGATTGATATCCATATAAACATAAACTCCTACTCTTACCAGTCCCTTAATCATACACCTTGATCATTAAAACGCGCTGAAGCGGATTTTTATCGCTGTACACAAAATAATCTACAGAGTGAATTATACTTGGATCAGTGCTGTACGAAGCCGTGACAAGGGGGACGCTATGAACCATGTCTGGGGACTCTTCTCTCATCCTAATCAAGAGATGAGCGTGATCAAGAGTGAAAATGAGACCGTTTCGCATCACTACACGCACCATGTGCTGGTGATGGCGGCGGTTCCGGTTATCTGCGCCTTTATCGGTACGACGCAGCTCGGCTGGAACTTCGGCGACGGTACGGTGATTAAGCTCTCGCTGATGACCGGGTTGGTATTAGCGGTACTGTTTTACGCCGTGATGCTGGCCGGGGTGGCGGTGATGGGGCGGGTGATCTGGTGGATGGCCAGAAGCTATCCGCAGCAGCCGTCGCTGAAACGCTGTATGGTCTTTGCCGGCTACGTTGCGACGCCGCTATTTTTAAGCGGGATCGTGGCGCTCTATCCGCTGGTATGGCTGTGTGCGCTGATAGGCACCATCGCGCTGTTTTACACCGGTTATCTGTTGTATCTGGGGATTCCGACCTTCCTGAGCATTAATAAGGAAGAGGGGCTCAGCTTCGCCAGCTCGACTCTGGCTATCGGGGTGCTGGTGCTGGAAGTGCTGCTGGCGATTACCGTCGTGCTGTGGGGTTACGGGTACCGACTCTTCTAATCAAATGCATTGCCGGCAGAAATGAATAATTATGTCGGCAATGCAGCATTTACTCACGATTCTTATTGGCCTCAGGGCGTTATGACGCGGTATGATGGCGTTTGCCAGCGGCGTAGCTCACTTTACGCCGCGGCGTACGTTCTATAGCGTGCAAAAATACTTTTCAGAATGCCCATGATGCCGAATTTTCGAATTTCTTTGCTCAGCCTGACTTTGCTGCTGGCTGTGCCTTTTGCGCCCCAGGCGATAGCAAAAACCAGTGCGGTAACCGCCGCTTCACAGCCGGATATCGCTTCCGGTAGCGCGATGATCGTCGATCTGGCGACCAAGAAAATCATTTACGCCAGCCAGCCCGATTTGGTGCGCCCGATGGCGTCTATTACCAAAGTGATGACCGCCATGGTAGTGCTGGATGCGCATTTACCGCTGGACGAAATGCTGACCGTTGATATCAGCCAGACGCCGGAGATGAAAGGCATATATTCCCGCGTGCGTCTTAACAGCCAAATTAGCCGCCGCAATATGCTGCTGCTGGCGCTGATGTCCTCGGAGAACCGCGCCGCCGCCAGCCTGGCGCACCACTATCCTGGCGGTTATAACGCTTTTATCCGCGCGATGAACGCCAAAGCGCAGGCGCTGGGGATGACCCATACACGCTATGTTGAGCCGACCGGCCTGTCGGTGCATAACGTCTCCACGGCGCGCGATCTGACTAAGCTGCTGATCGCCAGCGAACAATACCCGCTGATCGGCCAGCTAAGCACCACCAAAGAAGATACCGCCACTTTTGCGCATCCGGCTTATACCTTGCCGTTCCGCAATACCAACCACCTGGTGTATCGCGATAACTGGAATATTCAGTTGACCAAAACCGGCTTTACCAACGCCGCCGGCCACTGCCTGATTATGCGCACGGTGATTAACCAACGCCCGGTGGCGCTGGTTGTAATGGACGCGTTTGGCAAATATACCCACTTTGCCGACGCCAGCCGTTTACGGACCTGGATTGAAACCGGCAAGGTGATGCCGGTTCCGGCATCCGCATTGAGTTATAAAAAGCAGCGTGAAGCGCAGATGGCGGAAGCGATGCTGAAAGGCGGCACGCAGACCGCACAGAACGATTAATTTGTCCTTCCCCGGATTACGCCGTAATCCGGGAATTTTGATATCACTCTGGTAACGTCCAGTCGCCGTCGCCAAGCTGGCGCTGCATGATTAGGGTATCGCGCCAGTCTCCCATCTTATAGCCGACGCTGCGCAGCTGTCCGGCAACGGTAAAGCCAAATTTCTTATGAATGGCAATCGAGCCGGCGTTGTTATGTCCGTCGCCGATAATCGCCAGCATCTGCCGCCACGGCCCCTGTTCACATTGCGCAATGAGCCGCGTCAGTAGCGCGCTGCCGATGCCGCGCCCGCCCATGCCGGACTCAACGTAAATCGACTCTTCCAGCGTATAGCGGTATGCCGGGCGAGGGCGGTAAAAGGTGGCGTAGCAGTAGCCGACGATGGTGCCGCGCCACAGCGCGACCAGCCAGGGAAGCCCGTTATCGCGTACAGTTTTGATTCGCTTACGCATTTCGTCGACGGTAGGCGGGATCTCTTCAAATGAGGCGCGGCCGTTAAGCACGTGCCAGACGTACAGCGCGGCAATCGCATGCGCGTCATCAGGCAGCGCTTCGCGGATCTCTAAGTCGGCGTCTTGTAACTTATCCTTGGCGGACATGGGGGCTCCTCAAGCTAATTGGCCGGAGAGTCTTTTTCTCCGGCCTGCAGCGTAATACAGAAGCCCGGCGGCTGAATAGTCCTGGTGACGATTATTGTGCTTTCGTTGGCTTCTGCGCCTCGCCCCAGTATTTTTGTTTGCTGGTTTTGCCGATACCCGGATTCATGCTGTTGGTGGGATCGTTCTGGCGATAGAAGCGCTTTAAACTCTCCGCCGCTTCATACAGATGGCCGACGTTGTGCTCCGCCGGGTACTGCGCGCCGCGCGCTTTCAACAGATCCAGCATTTTTTCCTTCAGTTCGTGTGCATCGACCCCTTTCTTCACGATGTAATCCTGGTGGAAGACGTGACACATAAAGTGGCCATAGTAGAGCTTGTAGACTAGCTGGCTATCGATTTCCGCAGGCAGATGTTCGAACCATTCGGTGTCATTGCGGCGCAGGGCGATGTCCAGCGCCAGAATATCTTCCACTTCGTCGGCATGTACCGCCTGATAGCGGATCGCCGCGCCGGCGGCGGCGAAGCGGTGCAGGAATGCCTTGCTGCCTTCTTCCGCGGTACAGGCAAAGAAATCGCCTTCAGCCTGCTGGAAATACTCCGTAAGCCACTTCTGCGCTTCTTCGATGCCGTCGCCGGCCATCTTCAGCAGCAGATGATGTTCGTACTTATCGCGCCAGGCTTTCATACGCTCCGGCAGGTGCGCCGGGAAGGCATGACCGAGCTTCTGCATAAAGCGGTCGGTGAAGTGCGGCTTGAACAGGGAGACTTTTTCCAGCATCGCGTCGGTGCGCCCCTTCATAGTGAAGAAGAACGGCATTTTGTCGGTGCCGAGCTTATCGATCATCAGGAAAGTGTCTTTGCCATATTTTTCGGCGATATCGTAAATATCGCGGTGCATATATTCGCCGGCCACCGGCAGATTATTGAATTCAGCGAGGATGTGACGGCGGATTTCGGTGAGCGCTTCCGGCTGATTGGTGCCGATATAGAACACCTGCTGGCGTTTTTCCGCCGGAAAAGTATCGAGACGAACGGCGAAGACCGCCAGTTTACCGGCGCAGCCGGAGGATTCGAACAGGCGGTCCGGGTCGGCGTTATAGCGAGCCGGGGTATCGGCGTTGACATCACGCACGCGGGTGACGTAATCGTGATCGTGGGCGTGACGGCCATCATGCTGCACGTCTGCATCGTTGATACGATCATCGTCGAGGCGGCTCAGGATTTGTTCCGGCGTCGCGCCTAAATCGATTCCCAGATGGTTGACTAATTTCAGCTTGCCGTCGGCGTCAATCTGCGCAAACAGCGACATTTCGGTATAGGCAGGTCCGCGCTGCACCAGTGAACCGCCGGAATTGTTACAGATACCGCCGATAACCGATGCGCCGATGCAAGAAGAGCCGATCACCGAGTGCGGTTCGCGGCCCAGCGGTTTTAGCGCTTTTTCCAGTGAATAGAGGGTGGTGCCAGGGTAGGCCAGCACCTGCTCGCCCTTATCCAGCAGGTGCAGCTTGTCCAGACGCAGCGTGCTGATAATGACAATTTCACGATCGTAATCATTGCCGCTCGGGGTGGAGCCTTCGGTGAGGCCGGTATTCGCCGCCTGCATCAGGATAATTTTGTCAGCTTGAACGCAGGCGCTGAGAACTCGCCATAGTTCAAGCAGGGTACCGGGGAACACCACCGCCAGCGCATCGCCGTGGCCGGAGCGGAAACCTTTTCTGTAACGCTGGGTTTTCGCCGGATCGGTTAACAGATGCGAGGAGCCAACCAGCCGCGCCAGTTCCGCCAAAAAGGGAGGGTTATTTATTGTTGTTGCAGATGACATGATTCACTCCTTGTGGGCACAGGAAAGCTATATCGCTGTTAGCATACCGCTTTGTATGACAATTTGGTGCATGAATGTTTCTATAAATCAGATAAGAACCTTAGCATTCTACGGGCGCGTTGTTTATATATATGGCAAACTGCGGTTTTTGCTGCGTTTTCGCTGGGCTATTAGCACCGAATCAAAGAGGGATACATAATAATGAAATGGTTGTGTACTGTTGGCGTCGCCGTGAGCCTGGCGCTGCAACCCGCGCTGGCCGATGAGCTGTTTGGTAACCATCCGCTGACGCCTGAGGCGCGAGATGCGTTTGTTAGCGAACTGCTGAAAAAAATGACGGTCGATGAAAAAATCGGTCAGCTGCGCTTAATCAGCGTCGGCCCGGATAACCCGAAAGAGGCGATCCGGGAAATGATCAAAGACGGTCAGGTAGGGGCGATTTTTAATACCGTAACCCGGCCTGATATCCGCGTGATGCAGGATCAGGTGATGCAGCTAAGCCGCCTGAAGATCCCGCTGTTTTTCGCCTACGATGTGCTGCACGGCCAGCGTACCGTCTTCCCGATAAGCCTCGGTCTGGCCTCCTCTTTTAATCTCGACGCGGTGAATACCGTCGGGCGTATCTCGGCCTACGAAGCGGCTGACGATGGTCTTAATATGACCTGGGCGCCGATGGTCGACGTCTCTCGCGACCCGCGCTGGGGCCGCGCCTCCGAAGGTTTTGGCGAGGATACTTACCTGACCACCGTGATGGGTCAAGCGATGGTGGAGTCGATGCAGGGTAAGAGCCCGGCAGACCGCTATTCGGTGATGACCAGCGTTAAACACTTCGCCGCCTACGGCGCGGTTGAAGGCGGCAAAGAGTACAACACCGTCGATATGAGCCCGCAGCGCCTGTTCAACGACTACATGCCGCCGTATAAAGCCGGTCTCGATGCCGGCAGCGGCGCGGTGATGGTGGCGCTAAACTCGCTCAACGGTACTCCGGCCACTGCCGATTCCTGGCTGCTGAAAGACGTCCTGCGCGACCAGTGGGGCTTCAAAGGCATCACCGTTTCCGACCATGGCGCCATCAAAGAGCTGATTAAACACGGCGTCGCCTCCGACCCGGAAGACGCGGTGCGCGTCGCGCTGAAGTCCGGTATCAACATGAGCATGAGCGATGAGTACTACAGCAAATATCTGCCGGGGCTGGTGAAATCCGGCAAGGTGACGATGGCTGAGTTGGATGACGCTACCCGTCACGTGCTCAACGTCAAGTATGACATGGGGCTGTTCAACGATCCGTACAGCCACCTGGGGCCGAAAGCGTCCGACCCGCAGGACACCAACGCCGAAAGCCGTCTGCATCGTAAAGAGGCGCGCGAAGTGGCGCGAGAAAGCCTGGTGCTGCTGAAAAATCGTCTCGATACCCTGCCGCTGAAAAAATCCGGCACGATCGCCGTAGTAGGCGCGCTGGCGGATAGCAAGCGCGACATGATGGGCAGTTGGTCGGCGGCGGGCGTGGCCGATCAGTCGGTCACCGTGCTGACCGGCATCAAAGAAGCGCTGGGCGATAAAGGCAAAGTGATTTATGCCAAAGGCGCTAACGTTACCGACGATAAAGGCATTGTCGATTTCCTTAACCTGTATGAGAAAGCAGTGCAAGTCGACCCGCGCTCGCCGCAGGAGATGATCGATGAAGCCGTGGCGGCGGCGAAACAGTCCGACGTGGTCGTTGCGGTAGTGGGCGAAGCGCAGGGCATGGCGCATGAGGCTTCCAGCCGGACCGATATCACCCTGCCGCAAAGCCAACGCGACCTGATTAGCGCGCTGAAAGCGACCGGTAAGCCGCTGGTGCTGGTGCTGATGAACGGCCGTCCGCTGGCGCTGGTGAAAGAGGATCAGCAGGCTGATGCGCTGCTGGAGACCTGGTTTGCCGGTACTGAAGGCGGGCATGCAATCGCCGATGTGCTGTTTGGCGATTATAACCCTTCCGGTAAGCTGCCGATGTCCTTCCCGCGTTCGGTGGGGCAGATCCCGACCTACTACAGCCATCTGAATACCGGCCGTCCGTATAATCCGGAAAAGCCCAATAAATACACCTCGCGTTATTTCGATCAAGCGAACGGCCCGCTGTATCCATTTGGCTATGGCCTGAGCTACACCACCTTTAGCGTTTCTGATGTCAAAATGTCGGCGCCAACGATGCCGCGCGACGGCAGCGTGACCGCCAGCGTGCAGGTGACCAACACCGGCAAGCGCGAAGGGGCGACGGTGATCCAGCTTTATTTGCAGGACGTGACCGCGTCGATGAGTCGGCCGGTGAAAATGCTGCGCGGCTTTAAGAAGGTGAATCTCAAGCCGGGCGAGACGCAAACCGTTAGCTTCCCGATTGATGTTGAAGCGCTGAAGTTCTGGAACCAGCAGATGAAATACGTTGCCGAACCGGGCAAATTTAACGTCTTTATCGGCGTCGATTCCGCCCGCGTTAAGCAGAGCGAATTTGAGCTGCTGTAGTCGCGAGCCCTGTAAAAAGGGATAAACCGGGTGTTACACCTGAAAGGCCGATTAATCGGCCTTTTCTTTTTCGTTAAATGGCCAAATGGACTACGCTTTTCTCTTAAGCTTCTGTAAGCGAAGCGTATAAAAATGAGGGAAGCGGGATGATGATGGCAATGAAATGGTCAGGTGTAATGGCGCTTGCAGCCCTGCTTAGCCTGCCGCTGCAGGCGGCGGAACCGGTGAAGGTGGGCTCGAAAATTGATACAGAAGGGGCGCTGCTCGGCAATATCATTTTGCAGGTGCTGGAAAGCCATGGGGTGAAAACGGTCAATAAAGTCCAGCTTGGCACCACGCCGGTGGTTCGCGGAGCGATTACCGCTGGTGAACTGGATATCTATCCGGAATATACCGGCAACGGTGCTTTCTTCTTTAAAGATGAAAATGACCCGGCGTGGAAAAACGCCAAACAGGGCTATGAAAAAGTTAAGAAGCTGGACGCGGAAAAAAACAAGCTGATCTGGCTGACCCCGGCTCCCGCCAATAATACCTGGACTATCGCGGTGCGACAGGAGGTGGCAGAGCAAAATCATCTTACTTCTTTGGCCGATCTTAGCGCCTATCTACAGAAGGGCGGCGATTTTAAACTGGCGGCTTCCGCGGAGTTTATTGAGCGCGCCGATGCCCTGCCGGCATTTGAAAAAGCTTACGGATTTAAGCTTAATCAGAATCAGCTGTTGTCGCTGGCGGGCGGCGATACCGCAGTGACGATCAAAGCGGCGGCACAGCAAACCTCCGGCGTTAACGCGGCGATGGCCTATGGTACCGATGGGCCGGTGGCGGCGCTGGGGTTACAAACCCTGAGCGATCCAAAAGGCGTACAGCCCATTTACGCGCCGGCGCCGGTTGTGCGCGACGCGGTGCTGAAGGCGTATCCGCAGATGGCGCAGTGGCTGGAGCCGGTGTTCGCCAGCCTCGATGAAAAAACGTTGCAGAAATTAAACGCCAGCATTGCCGTTGAAGGGCGTGACGCGAAGAGCGTGGCCGCCGATTACCTGCAACAAAAAGGGCTGCTGAAGTAAGGACTGGTGACTATTCGTTGTTATAACCGCGTGGCGCTGCTGCTCACGCTACTGCTGTTGGCCGTGGCGGCGCTGCCGTTTGTCACTTATGCCCCTAACCGTCTGCTCTCCGGGGAAGCGCGTTGGCTTTGGACGCAGATGCCGTGGCTGGCGGCGGCGCAGCTGGCGGGGGGGCTGCTGTTATTGCTAATGTGTTGGCTCCCCGGTCGTCTGGCGTTGCTCGGTAGTCTGCTTATTGCCGATTTACTCCTGCCTTTACTAATGTGGGGCGCCGGAGAAATCGCGCTACAGCTGGTGCAACAGGGCTCCCCGCTGGCGCGTACTTCTCCCGGTAGCGGATTATGGCTTGCTCTCGCGCTATGCCTGCTGATTGCCAGCGATATTATTCGCCGTTTGACGCCGCGAGCGCTGTGGCGTTGGTTGCTGAATGCGCAGCTTTGGCTGCTACCGTGCCTGCTGCTGTGGCATGGGGCGCTCGACCAACTCTCTTTGCTGAAAGAATATGCTAACCGTGAGGATGTCTTTAATGACGCGCTGCGTCAGCATCTATGGCTATTGTTCGGGACGTTGCTGCCCGGATTGTTATTGGGTCTATCGATAGGCTTTGTCCTCTGGCGACGCCCCAGCTGGCAGGCGCCGGTATTCACCTTCCTTAATGTGATTCAAACTATTCCCTCGGTGGCGTTATTCGGTTTATTGATTGCGCCGTTGGCCGGGTTGACGCGCCATTTTCCGTGGCTGGGGGATATTGGCATTTCCGGAACCGGTCTGGCGCCGGCGCTGATCGCGCTGGTGCTGTACGCGCTATTGCCGCTGGTGCGTGGGGTGGTGACCGGGCTGCAACAGGTACCGCGCGAGGCGCTGGAAAGCGCGACCGCGATGGGAATGAGCGGCGGACAGCGTTTCCGCCAGGTCCAAATGCCGTTGGCGCTACCAATTCTGCTGCGCAGCTTGCGGGTGGTCAGCGTGCAGACCGTCGGTATGGCGGTGGTGGCGGCGCTGATAGGCGCGGGCGGCTTCGGCGCTTTGGTGTTTCAGGGGCTCCTCAGCAGCGCGCTGGATTTGGTGCTGCTGGGGGTCATTCCGACGATTGCGCTGGCGGTGGTAGTGGACGCCGTGTTTGCGCTATGGGGCGCGTTGCTAAAAGGAGAGGCGCATGATTGAGTTCGACGGGGTGAATAAAGCCTTTGCCGGGCAGCCGGCGGTAAAGGATCTCAACCTGCATCTGCGCGAGGGGGCGTTTTCGGTGTTGATAGGGACGTCCGGCTCCGGAAAATCGACCACTCTGAAGATGATTAATCAACTCGTGGAACAGGATAGCGGAGTGATACGCTTCGCCGGCGAGGATATCCGCCGACAGCCGCTGCTGACGCTACGTCGCCGTATGGGGTACGCCATTCAGTCTATCGGCCTGTTTCCACACTGGACGGTGGCGCAGAATATCGCCACCGTGCCGCAGCTGCAAAAGTGGCCGCGCGGAAAAATTAACGAGCGGATTGATGAACTCATGGCGTTACTTGGCCTGGAACCTCTGCTGCGCGATCGCTACCCGCATCAGCTTTCCGGCGGCCAGCAGCAGCGCGTTGGCGTGGCGCGGGCGCTGGCGGCCAACCCGGAGGTGCTGTTAATGGATGAGCCATTTGGCGCGCTGGATCCGGTCACCCGCGAAGCGTTGCAGCAGGAGATGCTGCGCATTCATCGTCTGTTTGGGCGCACGATCGTGCTCGTCACCCATGATATCGACGAAGCGCTACGCCTGGCGGATCATCTGGTGCTGATGGACGGCGGCGAAGTGGTGCAGCAGGGGGAGCCGTTACAAATGCTGCTGCAGCCGAAAAACGCTTTTGTTGAAACCTTTTTTGGCCGTAGCGAACTGGGCGTTCGGTTGCTCTCGCTACGCGGCGTTGGGGATTACCTGCGCCGGGATGAACGGCTGACGGGCGATGCGCTGAACGTCTCTATGACGTTGCGCGAGGCGCTGTCGCAATTTGTGGCCCACCGCCGCGACGTTTTGCCGGTGGTCGATGAACAGGGCGAAGCGTGTGGTACGTTGCACTTTGCAGACCTGCTACACGATAGGGGCACGACGTGAAGGCGCTTCGCGATCCGCTGCTGTGGCTGGTGGCGTTGTTTATCGCGCTGCTGCTGGCATTGCCCCACAGCGCGCCGCTGTTTAGCTGGCTGTTTCCGGAGCTGCCGCGCCCGGTGTATCAGCAGGAGAGTTTTCTGGCGCTGACGCTGGCCCACTTTTGGCTGGTGGCGCTCTCCAGTATTGCCGCGACTGTTATCGGCGTGGGGGCGGGGGTTCTCGTCACCCGACCCGCCGGACGAGAGTTTCGCCCACTGGTGGAAACCATCGCCGCCATGGGACAGACATTTCCGCCGGTAGCGGTACTGGCGATCGCGGTTCCGGTGATGGGGTTCGGCTGGCAGCCAGCGCTTATTGCGCTGGCGCTATACGGAATATTGCCCGTGCTGCAGGGAACGCTGGCTGGATTAAGTTCGATATCACCTGGGGTATTGAATATTGCCGAGGGGATGGGGATGAGCGGTTGGCAGCGGTTGTGTAAGGTGGAGCTGCCGCTGGCGGCGCCGGTAATGCTGGCCGGGATCCGCACCTCGACCATCGTCAATATTGGTACGGCAACCATTGCCTCAACGGTGGGCGCCAACACGCTCGGCACGCCGATAATTATCGGCCTCAGCGGTTTTAATACCGCTTATGTGCTGCAGGGGGCGCTGCTGGTGGCGCTCGCCGCGATCATTATCGACCGCTTTTTTGAGCGGCTGAACCAGTGGATCAGCCGACACCACCGCGAACAATAAACGAGTAACCCGCCAGCATGACGCCGCCGATCCCGCCAATGGCCATGCATAAGAAGAGGGTAATGACCGCGATTTTCGCAGGCTTCATGATAGGCTCCTTTTGTTAACGGTGGGATTATACGGTGAAGCGCAGGTGTTAATGAAACATTAATTGCTATTTAGCCAGATCAGATTTTCCCGCTGTTCCCATTCGCGGAGCTGCGCTGCCTGCGGGCTACCCGGCGGCGCGGGGCACCACACCAGCAGGGTACTGTCGGGAAATAGCTGCGGGCGGATCTGATTAAGCGAATGCGCGACAATATCCACCCGCCAGCCCTGCTCGCAGGCGATCCACCCTTCCAGCCACAATTGAGTGGTGTCATCGGTATTCCAACCCACCACCACCGCGTGATGACCGGGGCGCTTCCAGGCGTGGGCGAGACATTGGGCGATGTGGTTGATTAAGATACCATCGAGCAGGCTACGCAGCGCCAGTAAAGTCGGCTGAGGGCTTAACAGGCGGTGACGAAGCGGATTAAGCAGATGATGTACCAGCATCTGTGCGCTATAGCTGTGGCTGCGCTCTTTGAGCCATAGCCGCACCCGTTGGTAATGACCTTCCTGCAGAAAACCGAGCAAAATTTCCTGCTGTTCGCGCCAGCCGTCTTCGACATCCGCTTCGCGATCGGGCAGCAGATTTTTTACCTTACCGACCTGAACGCCGGCATCAATCCAGCGCTTAATTTCGCGGATGCGATCGATTTCACTGTCATTGAATAAACGATGGCCGCCATCGGTGCGTTGCGGCTTGATAAGTTCATAACGTCGCTGCCAGGCTCGCAGCGTCACGGGGTTGATATCACAAAGCTGAGCCACTTCGCCTATCGTATACAGCGCCATTTTCTCCTCCCGCCGTGTTTCTCCTCATTTAACTGTAGAAGGGGTTTATCAATTGTTCATTTTTTGCACTTTACGGCGACGGCGAGACGGTGAGAAGTGTGATCGTCACCATGATTTATCATTTTCTTGTATCGCTTCAAAGAAAGTTATAAGCGGTCAGTGTATGTTACGCGCTTTCAAAGGTTGTGTGGTTGGCGGGTATGTACGAGTTCGATCTGGTATTGCTGCTGCTCCAGCAGATGTGCGTGTTTCTGGTCATCGCCTGGCTGATGAGTAAAACGCGGCTGTTCATCCCCCTGATGCAGGTCACCGTGCGTCTACCGCATAAGTTGCTGTGCTATGTCACCTTCTCGATTTTTTGCATTATGGGGACCTATTTCGGTCTACATATCGAAGACTCTATTGCTAATACACGCGCTATTGGCGCAGTGATGGGCGGCCTGCTCGGCGGCCCGGTGGTCGGCGGTCTGGTGGGGTTGACCGGAGGCCTGCATCGCTATTCGCTGGGCGGAATGACGGCGCTAAGCTGTATGGTGTCGACCATAGTTGAAGGGCTGCTCGGTGGCCTGGTGCACAGCATTCTGATTAAACGCGGACGTCCGGACAAAGTTTTCAGCCCGCTCACCGCCGGGGCGATAACCTTTTTCGCTGAACTGGTACAGATGCTGATAATCCTGCTGATTGCGCGGCCATTCCAGGATGCGCTGCACCTGGTGCAGAGTATTGCCGCGCCAATGATGGTTACCAATACCGTCGGCGCCGCGCTGTTTATGCGTATCCTGCTGGATAAACGGGCGATGTTTGAGAAATACACTTCGGCTTTTTCCGCCACCGCGCTAAAGGTGGCAGCCTCCACCGAGGGGATCCTGCGCCAGGGATTCAACGAAGAGAACAGTATGAAGGTCGCTCAGGTGCTGATTCAGGAACTTGATATTGGCGCTGTGGCGATTACCGACCGTGACAGGCTGCTGGCGTTTACCGGTATCGGCGACGATCATCATCTACCAGGTAAACCTATCTCCTCTTCCTATACACAAAAGGCGATTGATACCGGCGAAGTGGTTTATGCCGACGGCAACGAGGTGCCATACCGCTGCTCAATTCATCCTGGCTGTAAACTGGGCTCGACGCTGGTCATTCCGCTGCGCGGTGAGAATCAACGGGTCATTGGCACCATCAAGCTGTATGAAGCGAAAAACCGCCTGTTTAGCTCGATTAACCGCACGTTGGGGGAGGGGATAGCGCAACTGCTGTCGGCGCAGATCCTCGCTGGCCAGTATGAACGGCAGAAAGCGTTGCTGACCCAGTCGGAAATTAAGCTGCTACACGCCCAGGTCAACCCGCACTTTCTGTTTAACGCCCTTAACACCCTTAAGGCGGTGATCCGTCGCGATAGCGATCAGGCCGGACAGCTGGTGCAGTATCTATCGACCTTCTTTCGCAAAAATCTGAAGCGACCAACGGAGATCGTCACCCTGGCGGACGAAATTGAACATGTGAATGCCTATCTGCAAATTGAGAAGGCGCGATTCCAGGATAATTTGCAGATACGCATGCAGGTGCCTGCGTCGCTTGAGCACCTGCAACTACCGGCATTTACGTTACAGCCGATAGTTGAAAACGCAATCAAGCACGGCACTTCTCAGCATCTTGGCGTAGGCGAAATTACCATTCGCGCCAGTCAGCATGAGCGTTGGCTACAGCTGGACGTGGAAGACAATGCCGGGCTTTACCGGGATAACCCTAATGCCAGCGGGCTTGGGATGAGTCTGGTGGACAGACGACTGCGCACGCGCTTCGGCGCCGACTGCGGAATTAGCGTCACTTGCGAAGCGGAACAATATACCCGCATCACGCTGCGACTGCCTGTGGAGGAGAATGCATGCTAAAAGTTTTAATCGTCGATGATGAGCCGCTGGCGCGGGAAAATCTGCGCATCCTGCTGGAGGCGCAAAGCGATATTGATATCGTCGGCGAATGCGGCAACGCCGTCGAGGCGATTGGCGCAGTGCATAAGCTGCGCCCGGACGTGCTGTTTCTGGATATTCAAATGCCGCGTATCAGTGGGTTGGAGATGGTTGGCATGCTCGATCCAGAACATCGCCCCTATATCGTCTTTTTAACGGCCTTCGATGAGTATGCGGTGAAGGCCTTTGAAGAGCACGCCTTCGATTATCTGCTCAAGCCTATCGAAAACGCCCGGCTGGAGAAAACCCTGAGTCGCCTGCGCCACGAGCGCAGCCTGCAGGATGTATCACTATTGGATGATGCTCAGCAGGCGCTGAAGTATATTCCCTGTACCGGCCACAGCCGCATCTGGCTGCTGCAGATGGAAGATGTGGCTTTTGTGAGTAGCCGAATGAGCGGGATTTACGTCACCGATAGTGAAGGCAAAGAAGGGTTTACCGAACTGACTTTGCGTACGCTGGAAAGCCGTACGCCGCTGTTGCGCTGCCACCGTCAATATCTCGTTAACATGGCGCATTTGAAGGAGATCCGCCTTGAGGAGAATGGGCAGGCGGAATTGTTAATGCGCGCCGGACAAACGGTGCCGGTCAGCCGCCGCTATCTGAAAAGCCTGAAAGAGGCGATTGGTCTGTAAAAACGCGGAATCATGGTAGACTTAGCGCCAGCATTTTTCATCATGAAGGCATTATGATCAGTAACGATATTTTACGTAGCCTGCGCTACACCCTGAAAACGAATAATAACGGTCTGGTACGCATCTTTGCGCTGGCGGATGCGCCGGTGAGTGCGGAACAACTGGTACCCTGGCTGAAAAAAGAAGACGAAGAAGGGTTTGCGCGCTGCCCGGATGTCGTACTGTCGAATTTCCTCAACGGTCTGATTTACGACAAGCGCGGCAAAGACGAGTCGGCGCCGCCGCTGGCGGTTGAGCGCCGGGTGAATAACAATATCGTACTGAAAAAATTGCGTATCGCCTTTTCGCTGAAGACCGACGACATTCTGGCGATCCTGACTCAGCAAAAATTCCGCGTGTCGATGCCGGAAATTACCGCCATGATGCGCGCGCCGAACCACAAAAACTACCGCGAATGCGGCGATCAGTTTTTGCGCTATTTCCTGCGCGGTCTTACCGAGCGCGAGCACGCCAAAGGCTAAGCGCCAGACGTGACCCGGGCCTGCGCCCGGGCCCTGTCTCTCTTTACTTCTTCACTTCTTTAAAACCCTGCGATTCCAGCAGCTTAGTTGACACGGATAGCGAAACAAACTGCTGTGAGCAGTCGGTGAACATCGAGCCCGGCAGTTTGCACAGCTCGCTGATTTTCGCTTTGCTGAAATCCACGGTCAGATGCTCAAGCGCGTAGGAATCTTTATAGTCGATGGTCTGCTCAACGCCCTGTAGATTACGATACACGCTGCTAATCGGCTCAATAATGGCCCGCGCCTGTTCTTTATTTTCGGCGCCGATCGATTTATAGGGAATAGTGTTGTCGGCATCCTGACGCAGTACTTTGTCGCCATCATAGTGGTAGGTAAAGCTGAGTTCGACGCCGTTAGTATTCAGCGCAAAGGTTTTACTCTCTTCTTTTTTATTATCGCAGCCGGCGAGCGCCGCCAGCAGAACGGATACGGCCAGCACGCCAGCCATCTTGCGGTTTAATTTCATCACGATTCCCTATGTTGAGTGGTATTGCGCGTCCAGAGAGGAACAGACAGTAATGATTATTATGGCGATTACGCATTGTCGCAACAGAAGGCGTGAAGGGAATAAAAAAAGCGCTGCCGGAGCAGCGCTTTTGCGAGGTTTATTTAACCTGCTGACCCGGCTGTGCGCCGCTGTCAGGGCTTAACAGGAAGATATCTTTCCCGCCGGGGCCGGCGGCCATCACCATCCCTTCGGAGATGCCGAAGCGCATTTTACGCGGCGCCAGGTTAGCGACCATCACCGTCAGGCGGCCAATCAGCGCCTGCGGATCCGGGTAGGCGGAGCGGATGCCGGAGAAGACGTTACGCTTCTCGCCGCCGAGATCCAGCGTCAGGCGCAGCAGCTTATCGGAACCGTCGACGAACTCGGCGTTTTCAATCAGCGCGATACGCATATCCACTTTAGCGAAATCGTCAAAGGAGATAGTTTCCTGGATCGGATCATCGGCCAGTGGACCGGTGACCGGCGCGGCGGCGGCTTTAACTTCTTCTTTAGAGGCTTCCACCAGCGCTTCGACCTGTTTCATTTCAATGCGGTTGTACAGCGCTTTGAAGGCGTTAACCTTGTGCGCCAGCAGCGGCTGCTGGATGGCGTCCCAGCTCAGCTCGGTGTTGAGGAACGCTTCAGCGCGCGCGCTCAGACCAGGCAGAACCGGCTTCAGCCAGGTCATCAGCACGCGGAACATGTTCAGCCCCATGGTGCAGATTGCCTGCAGGTCGGCGTCGCGGCCTTCCTGTTTTGCCACCACCCACGGCGCCTGCTCGTCGACATAGCGGTTAGCGACATCGGCCAGCGCCATAATTTCGCGGATTGCTTTACCGAACTCGCGGCTTTCCCACGCTTCGCCGATAGCGGCAGCCGCATCGGTGAAGGTTTTATACAGCGCCGGGTCAGCCAGCTCAGCGGAGAGCATGCCGTCAAAGCGTTTATTGATAAAGCCGGCGTTACGTGAGGCCAGGTTGACCACTTTGTTAACGATATCGGCGTTAACGCGCTGGATAAAGTCTTCCAGGTTCAGGTCGATATCATCGATGCGCGAAGAGAGCTTAGCGGTGTAGTAATAGCGCAGACTGTCGGCATCAAAATGGTTCAGCCAGGTGCTGGCTTTGATAAAGGTGCCGCGAGATTTGGACATCTTGGCGCCGTTTACCGTGACATAGCCGTGAACGAACAGATTGGTCGGCTTACGGAAGTTGCTGCCTTCCAGCATGGCCGGCCAGAACAGGCTGTGGAAGTAAACAATGTCTTTACCGATGAAGTGATACAGCTCGGCGCTGGAATCTTTCTTCCAGTATTCATCGAAGCTGGTCGTGTCGCCGCGTTTATCGCACAGATTCTTAAAGGAACCCATGTAACCGATCGGCGCATCCAGCCAGACGTAGAAGTATTTGCCCGGCGCATTCGGAATTTCAAAACCAAAGTACGGCGCATCACGGGAAATATCCCACTGTTGCAGACCGGATTCGAACCACTCCTGCATTTTGTTCGCCACCTGCTCCTGCAGCGCGCCGCTGCGGGTCCACGCCTGCAGCATTTCGCTAAAGGACGGCAGGTCGAAGAAGAAGTGCTCAGATTCACGCATTACCGGCGTCGCGCCGGACACCACGGATTTCGGGTCGATAAGCTCCGTCGGGCTGTAGGTCGCGCCGCAGACTTCGCAGTTATCGCCGTACTGGTCCGGGGATTTACACTTCGGACAGGTACCTTTGACGAAACGGTCCGGCAGGAACATGCCCTTTTCCGGGTCGTAGAGCTGAGAGATGGTGCGGTTTTTAATAAAGCCGTTTTCTTTCAGACGGGTATAGATAAGCTCCGACAGCTCGCGGTTCTCGTCGCTGTGCGTCGAGTGGTAGTTGTCGTAGCTGATATCGAAACCGGCAAAATCGGTCTGATGCTCCTGACTCATCTCGCCAATCATCTGCTCCGGGGTGATGCCAAGCTGCTGCGCTTTCAGCATAATCGGGGTGCCGTGGGCGTCGTCGGCGCAGATGAAGTTGACTTCGTGGCCGCGCATTCGCTGGTAACGGACCCAGACATCAGCCTGGATGTGCTCCAGCATGTGGCCGAGGTGGATAGAGCCGTTGGCGTACGGCAGCGCGCACGTTACCAGAATTTTTTTCGCGACTTGAGTCATAGTGGGCATTACATCTTCTGTTGTAAAAAGGGCTTTTGATGTTACCTGAAAGGCAATAATTTGGTAAGCCCAAAGCTTATTGTGGGGGAATTATTCCCTTTCAGGTAAACTTAACGGACAAGAATCAACTCACAATAACAAAGGAGTCGGGATGAGTTCGCAATCCCAGGCCAAATCCCCCGAACGTCTACGTGCGATGGTCGCCGGGACTCTGGCTAATTTCCAGCACCCAACCCTGAAACATAACCTCACCACGCTAAAGGCGCTGCACCATGTCGCCTGGCTTGACGATACCGTGCATATCGAGATCCAAATGCCGTTCGTCTGGACCCGCGCGTTTGAGGCGTTGAAGGAGCAATGCAGCGCCGAGCTGCTGCGTATCACCGGCGCGAAAGCCATCGACTGGAAGCTCTCTCACAGTATCGCCACCCTGAAACGGGTGAAAAACCAGCCGGGCATTAATGGCGTGAAAAACATCATCGCCGTGAGTTCTGGTAAAGGCGGGGTGGGCAAATCCTCTACCGCCGTGAACCTCGCGCTGGCGCTGGCGGCGGAAGGGGCCAAAGTGGGTATCCTCGATGCCGACATCTATGGCCCGTCGATTCCGACCATGCTTGGCGCGGAAGACAGCCGCCCGACATCCCCGGACGGCACCCATATGGCGCCGATCATGAAGTATGGCCTGGCGACTAACTCCATTGGGTATCTGGTGACCGACGACAACGCCATGGTGTGGCGCGGCCCGATGGCCAGTAAGGCGCTGATGCAGATGCTGCAGGAGACGCTGTGGCCGGATCTGGATTACCTGGTACTGGACATGCCGCCGGGAACCGGAGACATCCAGCTGACCCTGGCGCAGAACATTCCGGTAACCGGCGCGGTGGTGGTGACGACGCCGCAGGACATCGCGCTGATCGACGCCAAAAAAGGCATCGTGATGTTTGAGAAAGTAGAAGTGCCGGTCGTAGGCATCGTGGAAAACATGAGCATGCATATTTGCAGCAACTGCGGGCACCACGAACCTATCTTCGGCACTGGCGGCGCCGAGAAGCTGGCGGCGAAGTACCACACTCAGTTGCTAGGCCAGTTACCATTACATATCACGCTGCGTGAAGATCTGGATAAAGGCACGCCGACGGTCATTGCTCGTCCGGAAAGCGAGTTTACCGATATCTACCGCCAGCTGGCGGGACGCGTGGCGGCGCAGATGTACTGGCAGGGCGAAGTTATCCCGAGCGAAATAGCCTTCCGCGCCGTTTAAGGCTGGGTGTAACGCATCAGCCAATAATCTCCGTCAGGAGACGCGCCCTGGGCTTCGAATTTCCAGCCGTGATGCTGGTAGAAGCGCAGGGCGTTTTCATTTCGCGACAGACATTTCAGCGTACCGCTGTGCTTAAATGAGCGCTGAACCTGTTCCAGCAGCAGACTACCGACGCCTTTTCCCTGCCACTGCGGATCCACGAACAGGTTATGCAGGAAGTTGTCGATAACCCACACCGAGGCGAATCCTGCCAGCGTATCGCCGCATTCGGCGACCCATAGCTGCTCGTCTTGTACCACCGCATCAAAATCTTCCAGCCGCCATTGATCGCTGTTAAGCCATGTCCACGAGGCCATACGCGCGTCAAGGAATAGCTGGCGCAGGCGAGGATAGTCGCTGTCGTGACCGGGGCGAATGCGCAGTTGCGGCTGCGTCGATGACTTAGCGATGATAGAAAATCTCGCCGTCATACACCTTCAGGATCTTGCCTTCGGTGTCGGTGATCAGGACGTAGTTGCCGCCCATGTAGGTCCAGTGGCTGCCGGCATCCGGCGCAGGCAGGTTACGCTGTTGCCACTGCTTGATGTTGTACTCAGGAGTGAGGTACATCGCCGGCACGGTATCGCCAATATGAAATTGGGTAAAATCAGCGGTGAATTCTTTCATCGCATACTGTTCAATCCCGGAGGCCGGCGCCGCCCAGCTTGCGCTGGCGCTGGCAAGAAGTACGCCCAGAAGCATCATTTTTGTTTTACGCATATTTTCCTCAATATTACCTGGACTCAAAATAGCAGCCTCGTATCATTCCTGAAGCGCTGCTGAAATGGCAAGCACTGGTTTTTTAAAAAGTGTAAGCAAAACACGGCTGAAGTCTTGTGCCGCTTGCGTTGTTGCGCGGTAAATCGCTATTTTGGGAGCATTCTGAAGCTTTGGAGAATTGGCATGTTCAGGCTGGAAGATCTGACCTTATTTGTCCGCGCGGCGGCGTTAGGCAGTTTTAGCGAGGCGGCACGAGAAGCGGGGCAGCAGCCTGCGCAGGTAAGCGCAGCGATCAAACGCCTGGAAACGACGCTTAATATTCGCCTTTTTGCTCGTTCGACCCGTAGCCTGCGCCTGACCCCGGAGGGCGAAACCTGGCTCCCCTATGCCACCCAGATGCTCGATACCCTTCAGGCCGGGCTACAGAAAATTCAGACGCCAGGGGATGAAGTACGCGGCACGCTGCAAATTGCCGTGCCATCCGATCTAGGGCGTAACCTGCTGCTCAAGGTATTTTGCGCTTTTCGCGAACGTCATCCGGCGCTGCGCCTGCGGCTGCACTTTTCCGATCATCTGACCGACGTGTTTAAAGATCCGGTGGATGTCGCTTTTCGCTACGGCTACCACGAAGACGCTTCGTTTATCTCGCTGCCCGTCGCGCCGGAAAACCGTCGGGTGTTGGTTGCTTCACCGCAGTGGATTGCCCGCCACGGTCAAATCAGTAGCCTCGAGGAATTATCCCGGCACAGCGCGCTGTTGTACGTATTACGTGGCCGACCTTTTGACCGCTGGCCGCTGATTTCAGGTAATGAAGTGCATACCGTGGAGATGAACGGCGCGATTATGAGTGATGATGCGGAGGTGATCCGTCGGCTGGCGGTAGCCGGTGAGGGAATCGCTTATAAATCGTTTCTCGATGTCAGCGACGATCTGCGAGAAGGGCGTCTGGTGCGGCTGCTGCCGGACTATCAGGGCGATTTAACGCCGCTGAATATGATTTGTCCGCACCGCAAGCAGCTCTCTGCCGCGGTGCGTTTGTTATATCAAGAGGTGAAATCACATTGTGAAGCGCTTAGTGCTTAACTAAGGTCGCGAAGTAATAGATTAGCGGGATCGCCAGCACCCACAGGCCAATCGGAATTTCACGCCACTTGCCGGCGATCGCTTTGATGACAATGTAAAACAGCAGCCCGCCGGCGATACCGGTGCCGAAGCTGTTGGCGATGAGCGTAATCATCACCATCATTAACACCGGCAGACCGTCGGTGAAGTTTCCCAGATCGACTTTGCGCAGGCCGCTGAACATATTCAGGCCAATCAGAATTAACGCCGGCGCGGTGGCCTCTTTAGGGATCATGAGCGCCACCGGCGTAAACAGCAGCATCAACAGGAACATCACCGCCGCCGCCAGCGCAGTAAGGCCGGTCTTGCCGCCGGCTTCGGCCGCCGCGGATGATTCAATCAGCGCCGTGGCCGCCGGAATACCGACCCACGGGCCCAGCGCGGCGGCAATCGAATCGACCATAAACGGGCGATTAATCTGCGGCATGTTGCCTTCTTCATCCAGCAAGCCCGCCTCGCCGCCGACCGCCAGTGTCGTACCCATGGTCGAGAAAAACTCGGACGCGAAAAAGACGAACAGGAACGGCAGGAAGGCGATATTTAATGCCCCCAACAGATCGATTTGCCCGAACACCGGAGCCAGCGAGTGCGGAACGTCAATAAAGCTGTCAGGTAGCTTTGTCACGCCGAACGGAATACCCACCAGGGTGGCGAACAGAATGGCCCACAGTATCGCGCCTGGTACTTTACGCGCCTGTAGCGCTATCGCCAGAAACAGGCCGCACAGCGCCACCAGCGCGCCGGGGGCAAGAAAATCACCGAGCATCAGGGCGTTGGTTTTGGCATTCGCCAACACCAGCCCGGCATTGCGAAAGCCAAGAACGGCAACGAATAACCCGATCGAAGCCGTGAGCCCCAGCTTAATTGACTGCGGTACCGAGCGGGTGACCACTTCGCGCAGGCCGAATTGGGTCAACAGGAAGAAGAGGATCCCCGACCAGCAGGCAATCCCGAGGCCAATCTGCCAGCCAATACCTTCGCTGCCCGCCAGCGTCACCCCCACCAGTACCGAGCCGCCAATGCCCGGACCAACGATAAACGGCAGGTTGGCATAAAACGCCATTAATAACGAACCGGCGACAAAGACCAGGATGGTGCCCGTGGTGGCGGCGCCTTTATCCATTCCGCCAATCGCCAGCAGTCCTGGAATGACCACCAGTAAATAGGCGGCGGCGAGAAAGCCGGTGATCCCGGCCAGGCATTCGGTGCGTAGCGAACCGCCCCGTGCGCGCAGCGCAAAACGGCGCTCCAGCCAGTGGCTACGGGCAGAAGTATGAAGTGTGTTATCGGCCATGCTCAGGCTCCCTGAGGATTATTGTTGTGATGAGTTGGCGCCGGAGTCTCCCGGCAGGCTATCAACGGGTCAACTATCTGGCGACTGCCGCCGTCGGTGAGACCCAAATCGGTTAGATGCGGCCCGGCATTACAGGCGAGGCAGGTGCCTTCAATCGCCTTAAATACCCGGTATGGCGGCTCCCAGTCGGCGACTTTACTGCTTAAATCTCGCAGCTCGCGGAACTGCCGCGCCAGCTCGGCGGCGGGAAGATCGGAGAGCATACCGGCAATCGGCATCGCCACATGGGCCAGGATCTCGCCCTGTTGCGCCAGCGCCATTCCGCCGCCGGAAGCGATCAGCTGATTTGCCGCTAAGGCCATATCATGAGCATCGCGCCCGAGCACGACCAGGTTATGTGAGTCATGCGAGTAGCTGGTGGCAATGGCGCCGCGCAGCTCCCCCCAGCCTTCAAGCAGGGCGATTTGCGGCGTTGCCTGATGGCGGCCGTGGCGGTGCTTAACCCAAATCAGGCTAAAGCCCGCGGGCAGTTGTACTTCTCCGTCGCGGATCTGTACTTCCACTTCTCCCCATTTCGTGAAGCGCGCGCCGCTGATGTGGCGCAGGCGGGCGACGCCATGGCGAATGCCCTTAATTCGCAGAATAAAGTCTTCAGCGGCGAGGGGCGCTAACTGCAAAGTATCACGCGGCGGCGTCACGCCGGGCGCGGCGGCAAGCGGTGTTAGCAGGTGACCGTTATGAGCGATAAGTTTGCCGCCGACATAGACCTCCTGAGCCTCGAGTTTCTCCAGCGAATCAAACACCACCAGATCCGCGCGTCGTCCCGCGGCAATTAGCCCAAGATCGTTGCGCTGCAGGCGAATAGCGGCATTAAGGGTGGCGAAACGTAGCACATCGACCGTTGGCAAACCGTGTTCAATCAACAGGTTGAGCAGGGCGATAATGCCGCCTTTCTCCAGCAGCATATCCGGCGGTACGTCATCGGTGCAGACGGTGATTTGCGAGGAGAGATGCGGCAGCGTTTTTAACGCCGTAACGATCTCGGGCAATAGATAGGGGTGCGAGCCGCGAATTTCGATAGTCAACCCGGCGCGCAGTTTTTCCAGCGCATCGGCCGCTGAAGTCAGTTCATGATCGGAGGTGACGCCGGCGGCGAGATATGCCTGTAAATCGGCGCCGCTGAGCCCACGGGCATGGCCCTCAATCAGTTTGCCGCTGTTAAGCCCGGCCTGGACAATCTCCTGCATCCGTTCGCTACCGTTCAGCACGCCATGCATATCCATCACTTCCGCCACGCCGCGAACTTCCGGCCAGCCGAGCATGGTTTCCATTTCAGCGCCGGCGAAATCAGCGCCGGACATTTCGAGACCTGGCGTAGAGGGGACGCTGGATGGCGCGGCCACCATCACCTGTAACGGCAGGTGGCGACTGGCATCAACCGCGTAGCGCACGCCATCGACGCCGAGCACGTTGGCCAGCTCATGCGGATCCCAGAACACCGCGGTGGTACCCTGCGTCAGGACGATTTCGGCATAACGCTCGGGCGGCAGATGCGAACTTTCAAGATGTACATGGGTGTCCATCAAGCCGGGCGACAGATAGCCGCCTTGCAGCGAGCGCACTTCATGGGCGTCGGCGCGGCTGCCGCGCGGATGTACGCTGGCAATCATTTCACCAACGATACCGACGTCAGCGTCGCGGATTTCGCCAGTGGCCATATCGACGATCTGCGTATCGATAAGCAACAGATCAAACGGGGATTCGCCGCGCGCGGCCTGTACGGCGCGACGACGTGCTTCAGCATTGCTGGACATAACAACTCCACCACAAGGATAATGCGGATACTCTAGGGGCACAGCAAACGTTTGCCCAGATGAATAAATTTATCGCCCGATAAGCTCGGGTTATTCTGTATGACCACCGGTAGCGAACCTGACAATGAACGAACCCTGGCAACGTCTGCCCGCGCTCTCGCTGAAGCAACTGCAGTATTTTGTGACCCTGGCTCAGTTGCGCCATTTTACCGATACCGCCAATCGGCTGGCGATTAGCCAACCGGCGCTCAGCAGCGCGCTGCGGCAGATTGAAACCGTGATCGGCGGCAAGCTGGTCAATCGTACCGCCTCGGCGGTCACTCTGACGGAACTGGGGGCGGCGATTTTACCCCATGCCCAGCGGATACTGAGCGTGGCCCAGGCATCCTTTTTTGATATGCAACAGATCGTGGAAGCAGGCGGCGATGGCACGGTGCGTATCGGGCTGGTACCGTCGGTGAGTTCGCTGCTGTTTCCGCTGCTACCGCAGACTCTGGCGCAGGCCTTTCCGCGTCTGCGCATCGAATTTCATGACCAGACCAACGATGCGTTAATGCGGGCGCTGCAAAGCGGTGAGATTGATTTTGGTATCGGCGCGATCGACAGTTCGCTACCAGTTGAGCTAGTGGTTTATCCGCTGCGCGAGGATCCTTTCGTGGCGGTGCTGCACCGCGACGATCCGCTGGCTGCGCAGCCAAATTTACCGTGGAAACAGTTGGTGGGTCGTGATATTGCCGTTTTTTCAAAGGGGAATATCCAGCGGCTGGTGTCGGCGCTGGTGGAAAGCCAGCGTTTGACCTTAACGACGCGTTACCAGGTAGACTATATCGAAACCCTTTATGGACTGGTGCGTTCGCGGCTGGCGGTGGCTATTCTCCCGGCGCTCTATACGACTTATCTGCACGATCCGGCGTTAAAGGTGGCGCAACTGCAGCAGCCGGCGCTGACGCGGACGGTGGCTCTGATGCGTGGGCCGCAGGCGCTACCGCCATCAATCGAAGAGTGTTTTTCTCTGTTACAGTCCGCATTGCGCTAGGGTAGGTGTTTTATGAGTACGTCCACTGTCAAATGGTTGATGTACTCCAGCGAGTGCGAGGACAGCATCCCCAGCAGCCGGTTATGGTGTCCGGCGATAATTAAATCGATATGGCGTTGTCGTACGCACTCTTCGACATCAGCAAAACGGCGGGTTGTCACCAGCGATAGCGTCTGTACCGGCAGGGCGACGGTCGTCGCCAGCTCGTTGAGCAGGGCTTTGGCCTGAATGACCTCTTGCGATACTTCATCATTCTGCAGGCTGTCGGATACGTAATTAAGCGCCCGGTAGTCGGTGCTGATGTGGGCGATGGTAATCCGCATCCCGTTTTCCTGCGCCATCCTGACGGCGTGTTGTAGCAACGGAACACCATCAAGGCTGCTATTAATCAGTACCAGCGCATGGTGATAAACGGTCATATATACCTCCGCGCAATAAAACAGTCCTGAACTCATTTTGGGCCTGCGGCGAGGGGAACGCAAATCAGAACATGCGAGGCGAATGGATAAAAAAATCCCCCGCGGCCTACCAGGGCGCGAGGGAGATTCAGCGATTATCGCTTACGGGGTGACAATGTTGAACCAGAATTCAAATTTGTCCATGTAGCTCAGCATTTCATCGAGCTTAGCGCTATTGCCGCTAATCTTGACGTCGCCCTTGTCTTCAGCCTGCTTCAGCGTTTCCTGTTTCAAAATGATCTTGTTCAGGGTATCGCGATTCAGGGTAATGCTGGCGTCGGCATCGTCCGCTACCGCATTCGCGGTGTGGTTAAGTACGCCATTTTCCAGTTCCAGCTTGTACTTACCGCCGTCTTTACCGAGATCGATGTTGAAGACCGCTTTTGCCGCGCCGGCTTTATGGCCGTTGATATGTACGCCCAGGTAGTCGAAGAACATTTCTGGGGTCATCGCGCGCACGGTATCCGGGCTGGCGGTGTTAGGCGTCGGGAGTTTCTGTACGCCGTTACGCAGTTCCTGCGCGCCGGTCAGGTAGAAGTTGCGCCAGGTACCGGCTTCCGCCTGGTAACCTAACTGCTCCAGGGCATCCGCTTCGAGGTTACGCGCATCGGCATTCTGCGGGTCGGCGAAGACGATTTTACTGGTCACCTGTGCGACCCAGCGGTAGTTCCCCTGCTGATAGTCGGCTTTGGCTTTCTGCATGATGGCATCGGCGCCGCCCATGTATTCAACGAACTTCTTCGCAGCCTGTTGCGGCGGCAGCTCGTCGAGGGTTGCCGGGTTGCCATCGAACCAGCCGAGGTAGTAAACGTAGGTCGCTTTCACGTCGTGGCTGACGGAGCCGTAATAACCGCGGCTCGACCACTGTTTCTCCAGCGATTCCGGCAGCTTGAAGTTAGCGGCGATTTCATCGCGGGTCAGCCCTTCGTTGGCCATACGCAGGGTCTGGTCGTTGATGTAACGGTACATGTCGCGCTGGCCTTTCATCAGCTTGATAATGTTGTCGTTACCCCAGGTCGGCCAGTGGTGCTGGGCGATAATGACTTCAGCATCGTTGCCCCAGCGGTCGATCGCGGCGTTAATATATTTTGACCACGCCAGCGGATCGCGGATCTTCGCGCCGCGCAGCGAGTAAGTGTTGTGCAGGGTATGGGTAACATCCTCTGCCGCTTCAATCATTTTCTTCTCTTTGACATACCACAGCATTTCCGACGGCGCTTCGGAACCCGGCGCCATCATGAAGTCGTAGGTCAGGCCATCAATCACTTCCTGCTGGCCGGTTTTAGTGATGTAGTTGGTCGGCTGGAGCAGCGTCACGGTACCCGCCGAGGTGGTGGTGCCAAGACCAGCGCCGACCTGGCCTTTGGCGTCAGGCTTCAGCAGGTTGCCGTACATATAGCTGGCGCGACGGCTCATCGCGGTACCGGCCATAATGTTCTCGGAAACCGCTTCTTCCATGAATCCTGCCGGGGCGTAGATTTTTACTTTGCCGGCCTTCACGTCGGCTTCATCAACCACGCCACGAATGCCGCCGTAGTGGTCAACATGGCTGTGGGTGAACAGGACGGCGACGACCGGCTTTTTACCACGGTTGGCGTAGTAGAGATCCATCGCTTCTTTCGCCGGCTCGGCGCTCAGCAGCGGGTCGATAACGGTGATCCCTTTTTCACCTTCGATGATGGTCATGTTGGAGAGATCGAGATTACGGATCTGATAAACCCCGTCGGTGACTTTGAACAGGCCGCCGATATTAATCAGCTGCGACTGGCGCCACAGGCTTGGGTTAACGGTATCCGGGGCTTTTTCACCTTCTTTGACGAAGTCATATTTTGCCGGGTCCCAGATAACGTTGCCTTGCTCGCCTTTAATCATGGTCTGCGGTAGCGCGGCGATAAAGCCTTTATGCGCGTTATCGAAATCAGTTTTATCGGCAAACGGCAGTTTATTGTACAGCGCGTTATTTGCCTGCTGAGTTGCCGGAGTGGCGTCCTGCTGCTGAGCAGCTGCGAAGGCGGAAAGCGACAGCGAAGTTAAAACACCGGCCAGAGCCAGATGTTTAGCGATCTGATTTAATTTCATTGCATGGCCTCTTAGATTATTTGTTCCGCTATCAATGTTTAATATCAGCGGATAATTCAAATGCGGACTAATTACTGGCCATTTTAAAGCGAATACTTTGCGTTGATAGTCCCATATGGGACTGGTCATTAGTGAGAAAATAATCATCTCGAATCCGCCATCACTTCGCTGCTATACTCGATACCACGGCAGACGGCGCAGCAAGGGGCATAGCGTGAATTTTCAGGATATCCATAGCTATTATCAACAACTCAACATTGATGCCTTTTTTCCGCAAATAATGGCACAAGGGGAGACCCTGACGGTTGCGGCAAATAAAAAATTAGCAATTCAGCCTGGATATATTTATTTTTGCGCTGAAGGTTCGCTATCAATATTAATGCCGGAGAACGGCCTTCATATTGGTAATTCCATTGAGTATATGCCGATTGGGCTTATGGAAAGATATTGCCCGCTGGCGAAGTTTGAATATATCGGCAGCGCGGCGGTGAAGCTGGTTAAAGTCACTTATGAGATCTTTGACCAAATCTTTTTACACGGCGGTCCTGAACGCGTGCAGGAGCTGGCGACCATTCTTACCTATATGTCGATTTTTACTATCGATCTTCATAACGAACGCCGGCAGATGACCAGCTACCAGACTATCAGACCGATGCTGTTTCGCTATCTCTATCGCCAGAGTACCCATCAGGGGGAAAACGAAGGCCTGGCGCTGTTTATTATTAAGCGCACTAATCTGTCGCGCACGCATGTTTTTCGGGTGCTGGCGGATCTGAAAGCCGGGGGCTATATCACGATGAAGCGCGGCAAACTGGTTTCCATCGACCGACCATTGCCGGAAGCTTACTAGCAAAGAGGGAAAACTCCCGCGACCGAGCGCCGCGGGAGCAGGGTATTATGGCGTAACGATGTCGAACCAGAATTCGAACTTGTCCATATAGCCCAGCATTTCATTGAGCTTATCGGCGTTACCGGTGATTTTCGCGTCGCCGTTATCGACGGCCTGCTTCAGCGTCTCCTCTTTGAGGATGATCTTATTCAGGGTGGCGCGGTTGAGGGCAACAGTGGTATCGGCATCTTTCGCTTCCGCGTTGGCGGTATGGTTCAGTACGCCGTTTTCCAGCTCCAGCTTATACTTGCCGCCGTCGCTGCCGAGATCGATATTAAAGACCGATTTCGCGTTACCCGCTTTCTCGCCATTGATATGTACCGCCAGATAGTCGAAGAACATTTCCGGGGTCATCGCGCGCACGGTATCCGGGCTGGCGGTGTTCGGGGTTGGCCCTTTCACCACGCCGTTACGCAGTTCCTGCGCGCCGGTGAGGTAGAAGTTACGCCACGGGCCGGATTCCGCCTGGTAGCCTAACTGTTCAAGGGCATCAGCTTCCAGATTACGTGCATCCTGGTTTTTCGGATCGGCGAAGACGATTTTGCTGACGACCTGGGCTACCCAGCGGTAGTTACCCTGGTCGTAATCCTCTTTCGCTTTCTTCATGATGGCATCGGCGCCGCCCATGTAATCGACGAATTTCTTCGCCGCTTCTTCCGGCGGCAGTTCGTCGAGGGTGGCCGGGTTGCCGTCGAACCAGCCGAGATACAGCACGTAGGTGGCTTTCACGTCGTGGCTAACAGAGCCGTAATAACCGCGGTTAGCCCAAGTGTTGGCAAGGCTATCCGGTAGTTTGAATTTAGCGGCGATTTCATCGCGAGTCAGCCCTTCGTTAGCCATACGCAGAGTCTGGTCGTTAATGTAACGATACAGGTCACGCTGGCTCTTCAGCAGGTTGACTACGTTTTCGTTGCCCCAGGTCGGCCAGTGGTGCTGAGCCATAATAATCTCGGCCTTGTCGCCCCAGCGTACAATCGCTTCGTTGATGTACTTCGACCACGGTAGCGGTTCGCGGATTTTCGCGCCGCGCAGTGAATAGGTATTGTGCAGGGTGTGTGTCACGTCTTCCGCGGATTCAATCAGTTTTTTCTCTTCGATGAACCACAGCATTTCCGACGGCGCTTCCGAACCTGGCGCCAGCATGAAGTCATAGGTCAGACCGTCAATGACTTCTTTCTGCCCGTCTTTTTCAATGATATTGGTTGGGGCAATCAGGGTCACGGTACCCGCCGAGGTGGTGGTGCCAAGGCCGGCGCCCACCTGTCCGGTGGCCGATGGTTTCAGCAGGTTGCCGTACATGTAGCTGGCGCGGCGGCTCATGACATTACCAGCCATGATGTTTTCTGCCACGGCCGCTTCCATAAAGCCGGACGGTGCGTAAATTTTTACTTTGCCGGATTTCACATCCGCTTCATCAACCACGCCGCGCACGCCGCCGTAGTGGTCAACGTGGCTGTGGGTGTAGATAACGGCGACAACGGGTTTCTTACCGCGGTTTTTGTAATACAGATCCATGCCCACTTTTGCGGTTTCCGCTGATACCAGCGGGTCAACGACGGTAATGCCTTCTTTACCTTCGATGATGGTCATGTTGGAAAGGTCCAGATTTCGGATCTGGTAGACGCCGTCGGTCACCTCAAACAGACCGCTGATGTTAATCAGCTGCGACTGGCGCCACAGGCTCGGGTTGACGGTATCCGGGGCTTTTTCACCTTCTTTAATGAAAGAGTACTGCTGCGGGTCCCACACGACATTACCCTGTTCGCCTTTAATCACTTCGGTCGGTAGTGCGGCAATAAAACCTTTATGAGCATTGGTAAAATCGGTGTTGTCGGAGAAGGGGAGTTGGTTGTAGAGGGCGTCGTTGGCTTGTTTGGTGGCGGCGGTCGCTTCTTTTGCCGCGACTTCCGCCCATGCTGACAAGCTAATCGATGATAGCAAGCCGGCAATGGCTAATCCTTTCACTATAGGGGTCAATTTCATTGGAATCCTCTTACCTTAATGGCGATTCACTCGTTAATTCCGATCTGACATGGTGTTACAACTTGTAACGCTTCTTTGAACTATAACCAATTGTTTACATTGAGCAAGTTAATGATTACAAAAAAATACATTAGTTAAAAAACTACTCTCTCGTAGGTAAAATGAGATTTATCCAATGGGATTAATGCCGCTTATTTAGCGCGGCGTTTGACGTGTCTGCTACTGCGGGGAAGGGGGAAAAAGCAGCCCTTAGGCCGCTTTTAAATTAACAAGGAAGAGACGCTATTTGGCGTAGCCTAAAAATTTACCGTCCTGCATGACGGCAATTTTTCCGGATTGGTAGACAATAAAAACGTATAAACCCTGCGAATAGGTTTTCGCGTCAGCATTGCTTTCGTCTAAGGCCGCGGGTTTGCCATCAACTGTCAGCCCGGTTGAGTTTGTGACCAGCTTCATGCCATTGAAGACTTTAACTTTTTTGCTGGACTGCGCTTTCTGCACGGGATATAAAGCCTGCGCATTTTCCAGCGCCTGTTTCTCCGCTGCGGCGTTCACCGCAGCCTGTTTGTTTTGTTCCGCAATATAACAGGCATCTTTACTGATCCCCTGTGCTTCGCACTCGGCCATACGCTGCGCCGGTGAACTGCAACCGGTCGCGATGGCTGCGCTGAGTACCAGCAGCAGCATAGAAACGTGTTTCACTTTCATCATTAACGACCTTAGTGTCGAAATTATTTTTAACATGTTATGCAACAAACTAACTGCAGCGGCGACTACTGCGGTTACTGTGTTCGCTTAGTTCGTGACGCGTAGTAACTATGTCGTATGGTTATTAAGTGAATTGTGATCTAAATCAACCTCCGCACGGATAGCTAAAATTTTGTGTAATCGCTTACATGGCGCAGGAAAAAGGGGCGTCTCTGTGGCAAAAGTACAAGGATGATACAACGACGCGTAATGACGGTATGCAAATCAGCCATTATGATGGCGCTTTCTGCAAGGATCATAAGGGATTATGAAGTGGATACTGTTGAGGAAATAAATGGAACATACTTTTTTGCGGGGCGTTCAAACCTTACCGCCTCAGAACTATTTTTCATGATCTTTGTCTTCAATACTGCTGATCAATTTGGTATCAAAGATGTTGCCTCTGTATATGCACTGTATGCGGGTATAAATGATCAGGCGACACGGGCTAAACCCGGATCGGCAATTCCTGGAACATCCAGACTATCGAAAGGTGCCAGACGAGTATTTGGCAATAGAATGTTCCCATTTGGGTTAAAAATGCCTACATGGATTGGCGGTTATACTCCATGGACTGTAAAAAGGAGGATGGTGAGGAAAATTGGAACGTGGGTGGGACGGACTATTCCCCTCATTGGTGAAGTGATCATTGTGGCTGATGTATCGCAGATCATTTACAACACGATCATTGAATACAATACCATCGCGCGGGGCAACGATAAGCTATGGTAGAAGATATCGAAAAACGCGTCATCAAGTTGTTCACTATTCGTAGTGGGACCTATATCCTCAGGAACAAGAAATACGCTACATACACGGCAGACTCGAGCATTCATTTTGATGTCCAGTTAGATCAAGATGACGTTGAAGAGTTAGTTGAAGACTATGCAAAAGAGTTCAACGTCGACATGTCGAATTTCCATCTTGAAACGTACTATCCCGAAGTCAATTTTTCATGGAATCCATTTAAAAAGCCTGAACCAGTAGATGTTCCAGAGTTCACCATTGATATGTTTATCCAGTCAGCCAAAGCCGGGAGATGGCTGTACGATTAAGGGACATATCGCCGGGAGACATACCGCTTTTACCGTTTACAAGCCTTACCGCTGGCATTACTATCCTGATTAGAGATTAACGGAACGTTAGTCGCCATTTTTGTACCAAATGACTCGGGGTGCCCTTCTTTGTGAAGGCTGAGAAATACCCGTACCACCTGATCTGGATAATGCCAGCGTAGGGAAGTCAGAGACCGCATGGTCTGCGCTGCTTCCTCATCTGGCGGGAGCAAACCATGCATCAACCGCTAAACCCGGCGCATATCGCGCACCTACAACAGCTTTTCCGCACCTCTTCGCCGCTTGTTCACTGTATGACCAATGATGTGGTCCAGACTTTCACTGCCAACGTGCTGCTGGCTATCGGCGCCTCGCCGGCGATGGTGATTGACCCTACGGAAGCCGCGCAGTTTGCCGCCATCGCCGATGCGCTATTGATTAACGTCGGGACCTTAACCGTTGAGCGCGCCAACGCGATGCGCGCGGCGGCGCAGAGCGCCCGGCAGGCTGGAAAACCCTGGACGCTGGATCCGGTTGCCGTCGGCGCGCTGACGTTGCGTACCGATTTTTGCCATGAGCTACTGGAACTGCGGCCTGCGGCGATTCGCGGCAACGCCTCGGAAATCATGGCGGTGGCGGGGAGCAGCGGCGGCGGGCGCGGCGTCGATACCACCGACAGCGCGGCCGCCGCGTTACCCGCCGCCCAGGCGCTGGCTCGTAAGCTTAATACCGTGGTCGCGGTGACGGGCGAGGTGGATTACATCAGCGACGGCGAGCGCACGCTTACCGTGAGCGGCGGTGATGTCTTGATGACGCGGGTGGTCGGGACCGGCTGCGCGTTATCCGCAGTTGTGGCGGCAAGCGCCGCGATGCCCGGCGATCGGCTGCAAAACGTGGCTGCCGCCTGCGGCCTGCTGAAAATGGCGGGAGGTGAAGCGGCGCGACACGGCGGCCCCGGCAGTTTTATCCCGGCATTCCTCGACGCGTTATACGCGGGGGTGTCGGCATGAAGCGGATTAACGCCTTAACCATCGCCGGCACCGACCCCAGCGGCGGCGCCGGGATCCAGGCCGACCTCAAAACATTTTCCGCGCTCGGCGCTTACGGCTGCTCGGTCATCACCGCGCTGGTGGCGCAGAATACTCGCGGCGTGCAGTCGGTGTATCGTATCGAACCTGACTTCGTGGCGGCGCAGCTGGATTCGGTGTTTAGCGATGTGCGAATCGATACCACGAAAATCGGCATGCTGGCGGAAACCGATATCGTTGAAGCGGTGGCGGAGCGTCTTGCTCGCTACCAGATTGCCAACGTGGTGCTGGATACCGTGATGCTGGCGAAAAGCGGCGATCCGCTGTTATCCCATTCAGCCATTGCGACGCTGCGTCAGCGCCTGCTGCCCCACGTTTCACTGATCACCCCGAATTTGCCGGAGGCCGCGGCGCTGCTCGATGCGCCGCATGCGCAAAGCGAGCGCGAGATGTTGGAGCAAGGCAGGGCGCTATTGGCGTTAGGCTGCGGGGCGGTATTAATGAAAGGCGGACATCTGGACGACGCCGAAAGCCCGGACTGGTTGTTCACCCGTGAAGGGGAACAGCGCTTTACCGCGCCGCGCGTGCTGACCAAAAACACCCACGGTACCGGCTGTACGTTATCTGCCGCGCTGGCGGCGCTGCGTCCGCGCTATGCCGATTGGGGACAAACGGTCGCCGAAGCGAAGGGCTGGCTGTCGGCGGCGCTGGCGCAGGCCGATTCGCTGGAAGTGGGGCACGGTATCGGCCCGGTGCATCATTTCCACGCCTGGTGGTAAATGGCAGTGAAACGAGACAGCAGAATCTACTGAAAAAACGCGCTCCCGGCTGGAAAATATGCTAACTCGGTACCAGGCTTAACCTGCCCATAATTTTTGGGTTGGGATAAAACATGCTGGCTGCGGCCAGCACTTACGGGAGATAGCTATGACTGATATTACGCAGTTGCTTGGCAAAGATGCCGACAGCCTTTTACAGCACCGTTGTATGACTATTCCAGCCGACCAACTCTATTTACCGGGAGCGGATTACGTCGACCGGGTGATGGTGGATAACAACCGCCCGCCTGCGGTGCTGCGTAATATGCAGACCCTCTACAATACCGGGCGCCTGGCGGGAACGGGGTACCTTTCCATTCTGCCGGTCGACCAGGGCGTAGAGCACTCGGCGGGCGCGTCGTTCGCCGCCAACCCGCTCTACTTCGATCCGAAGAATATCGTGGAACTCGCCATCGAAGCCGGCTGTAACTGCGTGGCTTCTACCTATGGCGTACTGGCCTCGGTATCGCGCCGCTACGCGCACCGCATTCCATTCCTCGTCAAGCTCAACCATAACGAAACGCTGAGCTACCCGACCGAGTATGACCAAACCCTGTACGCCAGCGTCGAACAGGCGTTCAACATGGGCGCGGTTGCGGTTGGCGCGACGATCTATTTTGGCTCCGAACAGTCGCGTCGGCAGATTGAAGAGATCTCCGCCGCCTTTGAACGCGCGCACGAGCTCGGCCTGGTCACCGTGCTGTGGGCCTATCTGCGCAACCCGGCATTCAAAAAAGATGGCGTCGATTACCACGTTTCCGCTGACCTGACCGGCCAGGCAAACCATCTGGCCGCCACCATTGGCGCTGATATCGTGAAGCAGAAAATGGCCGAGAATAATGGCGGCTATAAGGCGGTGAACTTCGGTTATACCGACGATCGCGTCTACAGCAAGTTGACCAGCGATAACCCGATCGATCTGGTGCGCTATCAGCTGGCGAACTGCTATATGGGCCGCGCCGGGTTGATTAACTCCGGCGGCGCGGCGGGCGGCGAAACCGATCTCGCCGATGCGGTGCGCACGGCGGTGATCAATAAACGCGCCGGCGGCATGGGGTTGATCCTCGGTCGTAAAGCCTTTAAGAAATCGATGAGCGAAGGCGTGAAGCTGATCAATGCGGTGCAGGATGTCTATCTGGACGGCAAAGTCACCATCGCGTAAGGCAAAAATCCGGGCGCGAGGCCCGGATTGACTATTTTACTTACCCCGGTCTCCGGGGTTTTTTTATGATTTTACTGCGCTGACGTTCAGCGGTTCAGCCGCTTCGCTGGTAGCAAAACCGGGCTGCTCAACGCGAATAAACGGGCACAGACAAAACGCCAGCAGATAGAGCGCGGTATAAGCCAC